>NZ_JRFU01000028.1 GCF_003122485.1 Eubacterium ramulus | reverse complement strand
TAATCGTTTGAGGGCTTGACCAAAAGGTTGAAATGAATCGGATTTCTGTATGAAGTTTTGAAGGTATATATCGTATAAATAAAAAGTGCTGTATTGACGAAATTGCCAATACAGCACTTTTTTATATCATCAAATCTGTTGTGATAATCGAAATACATTTTTATGAAAATCCAGTATCCCTTCTTCTTTCATTTTTCCAAGTTCTTTAGACAAAGCACTTCGGTCAACATTCAAATAATCTGCAAGCTGCTGACGATTAAATGGAATTTCAAACGTAGAAGTTCCTTGTTTGCGGTATTCTGCAGTCAAATAAGTCAGTAAACGACCGCGGATATTTTTCGGTGTAGTACAGAAAATCCGTGTAGAAAGCGTGAGATTTTTTCGCATGGAAATCTGTAAGAGATTATCAATCAGTTTTCGATACCAGTCAGATTGATTACAAGATGAATCCTCCATAATTCGGCGAATATTTAAAAATAAAATCTGGCTGTTTTCAGCAGTAACGACTTCCACAAGCAGTGGTTCCTTTACAAGGGCATATGTCTCTGCGAATACACCTCCGGCAGAGATGTTGCTTAAAATTGTGGAATTACCTAAGAAATCAGTGTTGATAATATTTACACTTCCCGTTAGTAAAATACCAATTTCATCAACTTTTGTGTCCATATGATAGATGATTTCGTTTTTTTCATATTCTTTTTGACGCAGGTATCCTGCGGTGTTCATCTGCTCCAGTTCCATTTCTGTAATTCCGCGAAAGAGCGGTGAGATAATTTTTTTGATGCTATCCATATTAAAAATTCCTTTACGTAAAGTAGTATATATTAACTTTTTTAAAAATATTATTCCATATCTGTTTTGATATAACAAGTGAAAAAATAGTTATTTTACAGAATCAAGGAGATAGAATAAAATGAAATTATTTACAGAGTAGAATAAATATAAAGGATTTATTTGACTTCTGAAAGAGAAGGAGGAAATGTATATGGGAAAAAGTATTCATCAGAGAAAAGAATGCCTGATGAAAAACATGGAATTTGTAGGTTTTGATGACCTCAATGGAAAACCTGGATTTCAGATGGCAATGCAGAAAGCAAATGGACATTATTATCTGTACGCAACCAGTTTTCGCTGGAACGGAATTAATATTCTGGATGTGACAGATCCGAAAAATCCAAGAAAAATCAAATGGATGGAAGGTTTCTGGGCAGATGACAGCATTCATGATGGTCAGAGTACACCAAAGATTCAGATTGCAGACGGATTGTTGATTCTGGCGCATGGTGGAACTATGGATGTTCTGCATGGAACACCGAAGGGAAATACCTTACCGTATTGGGGTGGAATTTCTATCTGGGATGTGGAAACAGATCCGGAGAATCCAAAATTATTATCAAAATTCCATTGTGGAGGTGGACCGGGTGTACATCGCTTCTTTTATAATGGTGGCGATTATGTGTATGTTACCGGTTCCTGTGAGGGATACGCATTTTTTATCCTGAGAATTGCAGAAGATGTTCTGGTGGATGATCGCGGATATATTTATTTTGATACAGCAAATGATGGTTTGTATATTGTAAAATGTACCGTGTAGATAAAATTTCATAAGGATAAAAACGTCGCATTGTTTGGTGCGGCGTTTTTTTGATCAAAATTAAGAGTATGATATCTTGATGAAAAGCATAGAAAATGTAAAGATGAAAAGTGTCAAAATTTTTTATGCGAAAGGAAAGAACTTGCTAGGAACAGAAAAATTCGCTATGGTATAAAAGATAGAACTGACAGGTCAAGAAGGTAGGTGAGCGCAGATGCCGAAAGTGATAAGTATAGGAAATCAGGGCTTTGAGGATATCCGAAAAGAAAATCGTTTTTATGTGGATAAAACGGAATTTATCAGGGAGTGGTGGGAATCCGGAGACAGTATCACGCTTATTATGCGTCCACGCCGGTTTGGTAAGACGTTAAATATGGATATGCTCAAATGCTTTTTCTCAAATCAGTATGCAGATCGTGAGGATTTATTTGAGGGACTTACTATATGGAAGGATGAAAAATATCGCAGTATTCAGGGAACGTATCCTGTGATTTACCTGTCTTTTGCGGATGTGAAGCAGACAAATTATGCAGATGCAGTGAAAAAAATAAAAAGGATTTTGTCGGATTTATACCAGCAATATGTATTTTTGTTACAGGAAAATTGCATGACAGAAATGCAAAAAAGGCAGTTTTCGGAAGTATCTCCGCAGATGGATGATGTGACAGCACAATGTGCACTGCAGGACCTAGCTCATTATCTGTATCGATTTTATGGGAAAAAAGTAATTCTTTTGCTGGATGAATATGATACGCCAATGCAGGAAGCTTATGTATACGGTTACTGGAAAGAATTTACATCTTTTATACGAAGCATGTTTAATTCTGCATTTAAGACAAATCCGTACTTGGAACGTGCAGTTATGACGGGAATTACAAGAGTATCCAAGGAATCTGTTTTTTCTGATCTGAATAATCTGAATGTGGTTACTACAACATCGGAGGAGTATGAAACCTGCTTTGGTTTTACAGAGCAAGAAGTATTTGCATCGCTAGATACGTTTGGGTTGAATGAATATAAAAATCAGGTGAAGGAATGGTACGATGGATTTGTATTTGGAAAAAGGAGAGATATTTATAATCCATGGTCTATTACAAATTTTCTTGATAAAAAGAAATTTGATGCCTACTGGGCAGCGACGAGTTCCAACAGTCTGGTAAGCAGGTTGATTCAGACCGCATCGTCGGAGATAAAGGAACAGATGGAACTGCTGCTTCAAAATAAAGAAATTGTGGTTCACTTTGATGAACAGATTATTTTTGAACAGTTGGATCAAAATGAAAATGCCATCTGGAGTCTTTTACTGGCGAGTGGTTATCTGAAAGCGGTAGAGGTTGAATATCGGGGATTGTTGAGAGAAAAATGGTATCACCTTCAGATTACAAATCTGGAAACCATGGGAATGTTTATGATGATGTTTCGTGGGTGGTTTGATGTGTCAAATTCCGTATATAATCGGTTTGTAAATGCATTGTTGGGTGGAAATGTTCGGGAAATGAATGCTTATATGAATGAGGTTGCGTTGGCTACGTTCAGTAATTTTGACAGTGGAACACATCCGTCATCAAAATCACAACCGGAACGTTTTTATCATGGATTTATGTTAGGACTTCTGGTAGAATTGCGTGATAGATATCAGGTGAAATCCAACCGAGAAAGTGGTTATGGACGTTACGATGTGATGCTGATACCGCGGAATGTTGCAGAAAATGCGATGATTCTGGAATTTAAAGTATTTGATGTGGAAGAAGAATATTCGTTACAGGATACCGTAAAATCTGCATTGCGTCAGATAGAAGAAAAGCAGTACGATACAGAACTTCTGGAAGCAGGGATTTCCAAAAATCGGATTCATCATTATGGATTTGCAAAAGTTCTGATAGATGGACAATAATAAAAATAGATAGATAAAAAGCGAGGAAAACAGATATGAAACAGTGTATGGATGCAGATAATTTACACCGCAGACTGCCAGAGTGTTGCAGGGAGATACCGAAAAAGTCATTCCGGCAGAGCAGGTGCGGGTTGGAGATCGATTGAGAGTTTTACCGGGTGAGACAATTCCTGTGGATGGTGTGATTTTATCCGGACAGACTTCTATCAATCAGGCGGTTATGACGGGTGAGTCCCTTCCGGTAGATAAAACCGTTGGTGATGAAGTATCCAGTGGAACCATGAATCAGTTTGGTGCTTTTGAGATGAAGGCGACGAAAGTTGGAAAAGACAGTTCCATTCAGCGAATGATCCAACTGGTACAGTCCGCAGATGCAGGAAAAACCAAAATTGTGGGTATCGCAGACCGATGGGCAACCTGGATCGTGGTGATCGCACTTTCCGCAGCAACATTTACTGGTATCATTTCAGGAGAACTGATCCGTGCGGTAACGATTCTGGTTGTATTTTGTCCGTGTGCGCTGGTGCTTGCGACACCGACGGCAATCATGGCAGCGATTGGAAATGCAACAAAGCACGGTTTTCTGGTCAGAACATCCATTGGGAAAAGCAGTAGTAAGTTGTTACAAAGGGTCCTGTCAGAAAAATCTGCCGGCAGCAGATTGAAATGCTTCCGGGACGCGGTGTCAGCGCAGTGCTCAACGGAAAAATGCTCTTGGCAGGAAATGAAGAACTGATGCAGGAATCCGGTGTGGAAGAAATTGCACTTATGACAATGTGCGCGGAGGCAAAGGAGTATTTACAGCAGGGATGTACCATAATTTATATTGCAGTAGATCAGAAAGCAGCAGGTTATATTGCTTTGTCGGATACCATTCGTGAAGAAAGTACGGCAATGATCGATCAGTTGACAGCTCTTGGGGTTCAACCGGTATTGCTGACAGGTGATCATGAGAATGCGGCAAAAAGCATTGCAGATCAACTGCATATCTCAGAGGTTCATGCAGGTTGTTTGCCAGAGGATAAACTGAACTGGATTGCAGATTATCAGAAAAAAGAAGAAGCAGTCTGCATGATTGGTGATGGCGTCAATGATGCGCCTGCCCTGAAACGTGCAGATGTCGGAATTGCCATGGGTGGTGTTGGAAGTGACATTGCAGTGGATGCAGCGGATATTGCGCTGGTACATAATGCCGGATCGGTGCTGGTTATTATCAATTCTGCATTGCTGCTGAATTGGAAGCGAAAATAAATAAAAAACTTGTTGACATACAGCGACACTAATGTTATATTACAGATAGAACAAAGAAAACCGGGAAAACCGGTAGAGAATGATTCAGATAACGATGTTTCCCCGGGAGTTTCCCGGGGAATTATTATATCCAATGAGAGTTTCTATTTTATATGTTTATATGGAAAATTTTACAAGAAAGTTCACAGAATAATGAACGATAAAGAAAAATAGAAGCAGAAATCTACTGGATCATACATAGTAAATAACAGAAATGGATGGTGATTTGTATGGCAGAAAAACAGGATTATTATGAATTACTTGGCGTTGCAAAAAATGCAGATGCCACAGCAATAAAGAAAGCATATCGAAAACTTGCAAAAAAATATCATCCGGATACAAATGCCGGTGATCCGACTGCAGAACAGAAATTTAAGGAGGTAACGGAAGCGTATTCAATCTTAAGTGATCCGGAAAAGAGAAAACTGTATGATCAGTTCGGTCATGCGGCTTTTGACGGAAGCATGCCGGAAGGTGGCGCTTACGGATATGGCAATGCAGGCGGCGCACAGAATGGCGGTTATCAGGAATTCCATTTTAACGGACAGGATATGGGAGATATTTTCGGAGATATCTTTGGAGATATGTTCCATGGCGGTTCATCCGGAGGACACAGAAGCTACAGTTTCCACAGCGATGGAAATGGCGGCTTCCACCAGTACTACAGCAATGGTTCCGGTGCAGATGGCTTCGGACAGGGCAGTCACTTTGGCGGATTTGGTCAGGGAGGCGGCTTCCATGGTGGTCAGTTCCGTCAGAAAGGCAGCGACATCCATGCCGATGTAACCGTAAGTTTTGATGATGCGGCATTTGGTTGTGAGAAAATGATTCATCTGAAAGACGAAAATGGTCAGGTTCAGTCGTTGAAAGTAACAATTCCAGCAGGAATCGATACCGGTAAAACGGTACGTCTGAAAGGAAAAGGAAATCCGGGATTCAGCGGTGGAGAAGCCGGAGATCTCCTGTTGAAAGTAAAAGTAGGAGACAGAGCCGGATTTGAACGAAAAGGAATGGATGTGTATACAAACATTTCGATTCCGTTTACGACAGCTGTTTTGGGCGGCGAAGCCGTAGTGCCGACGCTGAATGGCAATGTGATCTGCAAGATCCGTCCGGGTACACAGTCCGGCAGCAAGATCCGTTTGAAAGGCAAAGGTATTGTGTCAATGAAAGACAGATCTGTGCATGGAGATGAGTATGCAGTAGTTCAGATTCAGGTACCGAAGAACCTGAATGAGACCGCAAAGGAAAAATTAAAAGAGTTTGCGAAAGCATGCTGATGCAATGAAAAACTGAATTTATGTAATTAAGGATGTGAACGCAGAATAAATATTCCCCATTTTGAGTGTACAAAGTGACTGCGTTCATGAGCAAGTAGTGAAAGCGGATTGCGAATGTCCGCTTTACGCATAAAAATGAGAGACAAGTGCTTTTTAATGAAAAGTGCCTGTCTCTTTTTTTGACTTTTGATAAAGATTTTTCAACGACGAAAAAATGGAATATTTTGGGTTGACACAACTACCATGAGTTTGATAGTATTTCATGGTGTTAGCTTAAAAGAACTAATGTTAACTAAGAGGAACAAAGATTAGGAAAAAAGGAGGAGCAAATGAAAAAGACTTGGAAGAAAATGGCATCGCTGTTCCTGTCAGTATTATTGATGCTGTCTATGGTGGTTACACCGGCGATGGCGGCAGAGGGGACAACGAGAAGTGGAAGCAAGGATGCACCGACAGAGGTGAAATCCTGCATAAAAAGTGGATTGTGGACTGAGATTCTCAATCTTGAATTTGAGGATACCACATGGATGAATGCAATCGACAGTGTAACTGTAAATGATACCGTATACAAAAATAAAACAATTAGTTCATTTGGCAGTGATACTGGAATCTGGGATATTGGAAGTGCGACGGGAGCATATGGCAGCTATACAGCATTCAGAATTGCAAATGCTGATAATGTATCATACCCATTAACAGTAAAATTTACAGCAAATGGATACAAAGATCTTACTGTAGAGATTACAAAAACGACAGTATCTTATAGTGATGTTTACACAGCAACAGTAGTAAAAGACTCTACTCCAGCTGAGAAAACTTATTCCGCAACAGCAGATTCAGCTGAAAACGGCAAAGTTACTTTAGACAAAACAAGTAGTCTGAAAGCTGGTGATACTGTTACAGTGACAACTACACCGAACAAACATTATGAGCTGGATACACTTACCGTAAAAGGTGAGAGCGGAACAACTGTTGATACAACAAAAAAATCCGATAACGAATATACTTTTACCATGCCGGCTGAAAATGTAACTGTAACAGCTATATTTAAGAAAGCAGCTCCAATCAAGATTAATCTTGATCAGGTAAGTATTTCTCTTGATAGTTTCAATAGAAACTGGAATGTATCTTTTGCAAATGCAGATGGATATGTAGAAGATATTACAGAAGTAAAAGTAAATGGTGAAACCTGGAAAAAAGCAAGCTATGCAAGTTTCATATATGGTGGTCAGTATTACCAAAATACATCTGATAATAAACTGCTGTTTGCTGAGACAAATTTCAGTTCCAGCGATGATGCAGCTGTTCTGAAAAGTGGAGATGTGATCACAATCACAGCAGATGGATACGAAGATCTGACTATGAAATTTGTCGTAGATCCAAGCGGAAAAGCATCTCTGGTTGAAGATGACGGACAGGGCGATCCGTATCAGCTTTATGTAAAAATCGCAGGCACATTTGACAGTGCAATCAAAGGTCAGACAAATTATGATACTGTATCAAGTGCAAGTACCGGTGGTTCTTCTTCCAACAAAAACAGTGACGTAACCGTTTACGGTGCATTGGTGAAGAAAGGCACAGAGCCGACAGACAGTGACTGGAAAGAGCTTGACAACATGTCAAACATTAATCTGGATGGTAAAAAATGCACAGTTAACATTGTACCGGATACAGACAAAGGTACAAGCGCAGACAGTGATAGCGGAATGCAGGGTGTTTATATGACAATCAGCAGTGCGCTGAGCCTTAGCGGAACACCAAAGGATCCGGGAAAATATCTGGTTTCTGTATCTATCACAGATATGCAGGGACGTACTGCAACAAGTAATACCTTACAGTTTAACGTATATTCCGGCGAAGAAAAACTTGCGGATCAGCTGGTAAAAGAAAACTTTAAACAGTATGCAAATGGCAAATATGCATGGGATATCATGGAGCCATGGGCAATTAGCAATTTTGGCAGCAATGTAGACGGAGAAGATGAGAGCGTTCGTGTTCCTGCTGATCTGGAAGCATGGTTTGGTTCTCAGGTAAGTGGTACTTACGGTTACCTTGGTTATGATCTTGCCTGGAAAGAAGTTGAAAAAGGAAATATTCCTCAGACACTTTACATTCCGGATGGCTGTGATCTGACAATCACAAATATGGAAATTCTCAGCAGCGTTCGTATCGTTGTTGAAAAAGGTGGAAAACTGACATTAGATGATTCTGTTGTTCAGGGTATCATTGAAGTAAAAGATGGCGGAACATTCTCCATGAACTATAGTGCTTATGACGAAGAATTTAAAGTAGGTGCTTCTATCTGTGGACAGCTTCGTTTAGAGGATGGTGCAACACTTGAAAACGCAGCAATTTATTCTCATGCGAACTATCTAGCAAATGGAAATCTTACAGATCGTACAACGTCTGAGCCAGTAGTAACTGTTACAGGAAACGTAACGATCAAAGGAAACGTATACATCGAAGGTGATGACGCAGGAAATGAGATCGGTCAGACTGCATTACGCGTATCAAACGGAACACTTCATCTGGAAGATGGTTCACAGCTGGTAGCTTACGGCGGAAGCGGAAAGACACTGCTTTACAGAGAGGGCGGTGTAGCAATCGATCTTGACAATGCAACGATTGATGGAAATGGAAAAGTAACAGCAATCGGTGGTGATGTACTTTGGGGAAATGGCGGAAACGCTGTAACCGGAAATGGTACCATTGCTACAAAATCTGCATTTTTACAGGGTGCAACAGCAAATGAGTCAAACAAAGCAGAAGCTGGAAAAGCAACAGAAGGAACCATTAAAGTGACAGGACAATATCGTCATATGGAAGATGGTACTGTGATGGGTGCAACTGAGAATGATCCACTTGCAGAACTGTACTGGAAGACTGGTATTGACGCTCAGCCACCATTGGATAAATTTGAAACTCCTGAGGTAACAAAATTTATCAATGTTGTTGATATCGAGAGTCAGGTTTACAACGGAGAAGTTTTAAAACCGGTTGTTAAAGTTACTGATGCGGCTGATACAGAAAAAGTTTTGACAGAGGACGTTGATTATTTCGTTACTTATACACAGCCGGCACAGAGAAGTGCAGCAGATGAATATGTAAATGCTGGTGACTACACTGTAACGGTAACAGGTATGGGTGAGTATTACGGAACAGAAACAAAAACATTCACAATTGAACCGAAACAGATGACATTTGATGTTGCAGCAGATTCTGATTCTGCAATTTATGACGGACAGAGCAAGACACCGACTCTGACAATCAAAGACGGTGATACCGTTCTGACAGAAGGCATTGACTATACTGTATCTTATACATATGGAAGCGATAGCAATGCTGCAGATTTTGCAGGTGCTGAGTTTGTAAATGCCGGTGAGTATACAATCCTTGTAACTGGTATTGGAAATTATGCAGGTTCTACAGGAAAATTTGTATTCACTGTAAAACAGAACAATTCCGATAACAATAATAACGGTTCTAATAACAATGGATCTGACAATGGCAATAACTCCAATGCAGGCAATAACAATGGATCTAATAACAATGGAAATACCAATACAGATCAGAACAAGAATCAGACTGTAAACAATAACAAAACGAATGGAAATGGCTCAGCAGCTTCCAACAAAACAAATCAGACGGTTAATAAAACAACAGCTGCTACTGCAAATAATACATCTGCAGCGAAAGCTCTGAAGACAGCAGATACCAGTGCAATGGTTCTGTGGTTTGTAATGCTTGCGATCGCAGGCGGTGCTCTGACAACTACAATGTATGCTGTAAAGAAACGCGGCTAGAAAAAGACAGTTGTACATCATAATATTTTCATAAATGACATTTTGCGTGAACTGTAACGGAAATATTTTCATGACTGGAAATTGCGTGATTGAAATTTGAAATTAACTCTGCGGCATGATACAATAGGGTATCATGTTGCGGAGTTATTTCTTTATTTTACGATAAGGTATTGTGAAAGGGAGGACGTATGGAAAATTCTCAGCAAAAGAAGAATGCAAATGTTTATCTGGGAAGGTTTGTGCTGATATTTTTACTGGCAGCTTTATTTGTGGCAGTATATACATTGATTTTGCAGAAAAATTATAAGACAAACACATTGGAAGCGGCAGTGGAACGTGATATCGAATGTTCGGATGCAATCCATACGCTGGTATCAGACCGGTTCAATAAGGCGGATTACGATGAGATCAATACCAAGGCGGATATGGATACCCCGCGTTATCAGGAGCTTCAGCAGAGACTGAACGAATTGCGGACATTGAATTCTACCAGATATCTGTATACGGCAAAACGAAACAGTGAGGGAAAGCTGATCTATCTGGTGGATGGACTGGATCTTGATGCGGACGATTTTGCCTATCCGGGAACTTATATTGAGGATGAGATGATTCCATACATTGAAGTGGCTTTAGAGGGTGAGAATGTTTATTCACAGGATATCGTGGATACCACCTGGGGACATATATTTACCGCCTGTTATCCGGTGCGGGATGCTGAAACGAATGAGATTATTGGTGCGCTTTGTATTGAAATGGATATGGAATCGTCCTATCTGTTTCTGGAAAAAATAAACAACATTGTGTTTAAGGCAGCGGTGGTTGCAGCGTTTGTAATTGTGCTGATCATCATATTTATGTACCGGTGGATGCGCAAACAAAACGAAAAAGATCTGATCCAGCAGAAAAAACTGGAAGAAACAGCGGCTGCAGCAGATGCGGCAAATGCGGCAAAGACAAGGTTTCTGCTCAACATGTCCCATGATATCCGTACACCGATGAATGCAATTTTAGGATATTCAAAGCTGATGTGTGGTCATATATCAGATCCGGAAATGCAGCATTATCAGGAGATGATCGAGCAGTCGGGCAATGTCCTTCTTTCCATTATCAATAATGTCCTTGATATGGCGCGGATTGAAAGCGGTGAGATGGAATTAGATGAGAATTACAGTGAGACCGGAAATATTGTGAGTGGTGTCTGCAGCGTGTTTGAAATGGAATCACAGAAAAAGAATCTGACGATTGAACATTATGTGAATGTGCAGCATCCGGATATTATATGTGACAAAACAAAGATGCAGGAAGTTCTTACCAATATTATCGGTAATGCGGTAAAATATACCCCTCCGGGTGGAACGATAACGATTACAACAGATGAATTGCCCGATGAGAGAGAGGGATATATCAAGATCCGGACGGTGGTAGAAGATAACGGCATTGGAATGAGCAGAGAGTTTTTACCGCATTTGTTTGACTCATTTACCAGAGAGCGGGATACGACCAGTGCAAAAGTAGTAGGAACAGGACTTGGTATGGCAATTGTCAAAAGTCTGGTAGATCTGATGGATGGCTCTGTTACGGTCGAAAGCGAACTGGGAAAAGGAACAAAATTTACAGTGACCATTCCGCATAAAATAGCTCCACCGGAATATTACGCGAAAAAAGCATCAAACGAAGCCAATGAAAAAGTGGAATTTTCCGGAAAACATATTCTTCTGGCAGAAGACAATGATCTGAATGCAGAAATCGCAATCTTATTGCTGGAGGAAATGGGATTTTCCGTAGATCGCGTAGAAGATGGCATTTTCTGCGTGGATAAACTGGAAAAAGAACCGACAGGAACTTATGATCTGATTCTGATGGATATTCAGATGCCGAATATGGACGGCTATAAGGCAGCATCGATCATCCGGCATTTGCCGGATGTCGGCAAGTCCGGAATCCCAATTGTGGCCATGACGGCGAATGCCTTTGCGGAAGATCGGAAAAAGGCGTTTGAAGCCGGAATGAACGGGCATATTGCGAAACCAATTGATGCGTCAAAAATAAAAGAAACATTGGCAGAGATTTTGAAGTAATGAAAAAACTTATTTTGTGGTGCTAATTTAGTATTTCAAATGATAGAGAATATTTTAAATGAATCTGATTGAAACTTTTGGAAGTGGTAACATTGAAATTAGAAACAGAAAATCAGGTTTTTGGTTGTAACGAAAATAGCGGGTGCAGATTATTTTTTCTTGAAATGCGATTGTTAGCATGAAAGACAAAATAATCTGTGCCCGCTTTCATTATCTTCCGTTATATAATTGTTATATAATTAAGGAAGAAAAATTTTAAGATAAATTAGCACTCAATGCTTGACGTGGCTAATAACATGTGATATAACATACTTAACGCAAGGAAAAGCGTTATACAACAAGTAGAACATAATAATTAAGAAAAGTAGAAACACCCGGAAAGGAGGGGTTTTTATGAATATCCAGAAATTTACACAGAAATCAATGCAGGCAATCCAGGATTGCGAGAAATTAGCTTATGAATATGGCAATCAGGAAATCGAGCAGGAACATCTGCTGGTAGCCCTGATGAGACAGGAAGACGGTCTGATCCCGATGCTGATCGAGAAAATGGAGATCAACAAACAGCATTTCATGAACAATGCTGAGGATCATCTGGCAAAGAGAGTGAAAGTTTCCGGCGGACAGGTTTATGTCGGTCAGCAACTGAATAAAGTGCTGATCAGTGCTGAGGACGAAGCAAAGCAGATGGGCGATGAGTATGTATCCGTAGAGCATCTGTTCCTGAGCATGATCCGTTACCCGAACCCGGCGATCAAAGAAATCTTCCGTGAGTATGGAATCACAAGAGACAGATTCCTTCAGGTATTATCCACCGTCCGTGGCAACCAGAGAGTCGTAAGTGACAATCCGGAAGCTACTTATGATACATTGGAAAAATATGGTTACGATATGGTAGAGCGTGCAAGAGATCAGAAACTGGATCCGGTCATCGGCCGTGACAGCGAGATCCGAAACGTGGTTCGTATCCTTTCCAGAAAAACAAAAAACAACCCGGTTCTGATCGGTGAACCTGGTGTTGGTAAAACTGCCGTTGTCGAAGGTCTGGCACAGCGTATTGTTCGCGGTGATGTACCGGAAGGACTGAAAGACAAGAAATTATTTGCCCTTGATATGGGAGCACTGGTTGCAGGTGCAAAATACAGAGGCGAATTTGAGGAACGTCTGAAAGCCGTATTGGACGAGGTAAAGAAGAGCGAAGGCAAGATCATCCTGTTTATCGATGAACTTCATACCATCGTTGGCGCAGGAAAAACAGACGGAGCTATGGATGCCGGCAACATGTTAAAACCAATGCTGGCAAGAGGTGAATTACATTGTATCGGTGCTACTACACTGGATGAGTACCGTGAATATATCGAAAAAGATGCCGCTCTGGAGCGTCGTTTCCAGCCGGTTATGGTAGACGAGCCGACCGTAGAAGATACTATTTCCATTTTGCGTGGCTTGAAAGAGCGTTACGAAGTATTCCATGGCGTAAAAATTACAGATGGTGCGCTGGTTTCCGCAGCCGTACTGTCCAACCGTTATATTTCCGACCGTTTCCTGCCGGACAAAGCCATCGATCTGGTGGATGAGGCGTGCGCATTGATCAAGACAGAACTTGATTCCATGCCGACAGAGCTGGATGAGCTGAACCGTAAAGTAATGCAGCTGGAGATCGAGGAAACTGCGCTGAAGAAAGAGGAAGACAATCTGAGCAAAGAGCGTCTGGAGAATCTTCAGAAAGAGCTGGCAGAACTGCGCAGCGAGTTCCAGACAAAGAAAGCACAGTGGGACAATGAGAAGAAAGCTGTTGAGCGTGTACAGAAATTACGTGAGGAACTGGAAAGCCTGAATAAAGAAATTCAGACTGCACAGCAGAATTACGATCTGGAAAAAGCAGCAGAACTGCAGTATGGCAAGAAACCACAGCTGGAGAAAGAATTAGCTCACGAAGAAGAAATCGTGAAAAATAAAGATATGTCACTGGTTCATGAGAGCGTCAGCGAGGATGAAATCGCAAGAATCATTTCCCGCTGGACAGGTATCCCGGTTGCAAAACTGACCGAGAGTGAACGTAACAAAACCTTGCATCTGGACGAAGAACTGCACAAACGTGTCATCGGACAGGATGAGGGCGTCACAAAAGTTACCGAAGCGATCATTCGTTCCAAAGCCGGAATCAAAGATCCGAGCAAACCGATCGGTTCTTTCCTGTTTCTTGGACCAACTGGTGTTGGTAAAACCGAGCTGGCAAAGGCACTGGCCGCAAGCCTGTTTGACGATGAATCCAACATGGTTCGACTTGATATGAGTGAATACATGGAGAAATACTCCGTATCCAGACTGATCGGAGCACCTCCAGGATATGTAGGTTACGATGAAGGTGGTCAGCTGACTGAGGCCGTTCGTAGAAAACCATATTCTGTAGTCCTGTTTGATGAGGTAGAAAAAGCCCATCCGGATGTATTTAACGTACTGTTACAGGTATTGGATGACGGTCGTATCACGGATTCCCAGGGACGTACCGTAGACTTCAAGAACACCATCATCATTATGACATCCAACCTTGGATCTGCGCATCTGCTGGAAGGCATCGATGAGAACGGCGATATTAATCCGGAAGCAGAAGAACGGGTTATGAATGAGCTGCGTGGCAACTTCAGACCGGAGTTCTTAAACCGTCTGGACGAGATCATCATGTTCAAGCCGCTGACCAAGGACAACATCGGAAATATCATTCATCTGCTGATGAATCAGTTGAACAAACGTCTGGAAGACCGTGAGATTTCCGTAGAACTGACACCGGCAGCAGAGAGCTTTATCGTAGAGCATGGTTATGACCCAATCTATGGTGCAAGACCATTGAAACGATTCCTGCAGAAACATGTGGAGACATTATCTGCAAAACTGATCCTTGCCGATGAGGTACATGCAAATGATGTGATCCTCATTGATGTAGATGGAGATCATCTGACAGCACGTGTAAAATAATTCAAAAATAGAATTAAGAGACTTAGCTTAGTTGTAATAACTGAGCTGAGTCTCTTTTTTCGTCTATTATACCAAGTCGCTGGCGCGACGGCTAGCCCCAGGTACGTGAAATCACTACCTTTTTCATAAAAAAATAGCAGTTTTTGTATATATGTTGTATTGTTAAGTTACCACACAAAACAATCACATATTCACAAGAACTGCTATGATTAGTTTACCATGGATTTTTAAACTCAACAACTACATATCTTATTTTTTATCCGTCCACCGCCTCTTTTTGAAATGTAACAGTACTATTTATTTCATTTCAAAGGAGATTTTTACGATGGACATCAACAGCTAGAAGTCTATATCCCTTATATGTATCATTTTGAGAAGTTTGAGAAACAAAATCTAGAAAAAGTTTTTCGAGTGCAAGCGGAAGTATTTTCTTTCGTTGCTGTACAAATGCGGATGATGTTGCAGTTGATGCATCACATCCGAACTGCCTTAACAATTCGTTTGTTAAAGTTGTCCCTTTGATAGTAATGACAAGATCATTTTTTGATTGACATGTCAATACTTTTCCATAAAAAAATCCCACATCACACTATGTGTGATGCGAGATTTTCTTAACTTAATGCCATTGACCTCACGGTCTGGGCGATTTTCTGTTAGGGGAGTTTTTTTACAGCCCCGTATAATTAGAGAATTTTACCGTTTTTTTCACAAATTGGAGAATGACCGGCTGTCATAGTCACCAAGTAACCATCTTTGCCAAAATTTATGGCAAGAACCTTGCAGTTTTCGTCATAAAAAATTTGAATAAATACGGCATTTTTTGGAGGATTGGATCCAAAATTGTTTTTAATACTGTTGGCCAATGTCGCACCAGAGGTTGGAACATTGCTATTTCCGAAACTATATTGGGAATTATTTTTGCTCTGACTGTCTAAATAGATCAGGACTTGCTGGGCTATCAACTGACTGGCAGTTGTTGGATTTTTATGCCAGTAGCTTTGCTCATCAGAAAATGTTGCATTTGATATACGACCAAGACAGTTTGTGTAAGTTTTACCATCAATCGTACAAGAATTGGTCAATGCATTTTTCATACTTTTCTCATCAATATTCAAACCATAGTATTCAGAAGCGGCAGATTGTGCTGCCGTCCAGATACCTTTTGCTTCAGATTCAATTGCTCTCGCTTTTGATTTGTCAATATATCCGGTCAGTGCCGGGATGAGTAATGCAGCAAGAAGCGCTATAATAACAAGAACAACAATAAGTTCTACCAGTGTAAAACCTTTTTTGGCTTTCAGTTTTGACATTATCGAACTCCTTTCTTTTTCTGGGATTGCTACCCATCAATAACATTAATTTACGATATTTATAATTATCATATCACAATAAATGTAATATTTCTATAAATAAAAAGAAAGGGGCTGTAAAATAAGTCCATAGCTAAAAAAACGCCAGTTCCGGCAAATGCCGGCTCTGGCGTTTTTTTGTACTGATCTTTCTGTTGCTGATATATTTTTTAGTCCCTTTTTCTGGGAGTTTTCTGCTGATGTTGGAATTCCGACAAAACTGGATGCCATCAAAGAAGAATACGAAAGAGCTCCGATTTGGTTAGGATCGGAGCTCTTTCTTTGCTTTGTATATTGTAAAAATAGAAGGAAAATGTTAAAAAAAGTTTTATCGAATAATCAATCAAATAACAAACTAAAAAATTTTTACTTCTTGATTATACGTGTTCCTGTTGCACCGTTGACACCGTCTTTTGCTTTCTGCAAAAGGGTGATGAGGGCGGTACGTCCCACTCCAGACTCGGCAAATTCTACACCTGCCTGAACTTTCGGAAGCATGGAGCCCGGTGCGAAATGCCCTTCTTCCATGTACTGTTTTGCTTCATCGACTGTAATATCATCCAGCCATGTCTCTTCCGGAGTACCGAAGCGGAGTGCTACTTTCTCGACTGCAGTCAGAATGATCAGAAAATCAGCATTTAACTGCTGTGCAAGGAGACAGCTTGCGAAATCTTTATCGATAACTGCTCCAACACCTTTTAAATGATTTCCCTGACGGATCACAGGGATACCGCCGCCGCCGCTGGCGATGACGATTTCGCCTGCGTTCAGGAGATCTTTGACTGTGTCGATTTCAATAATTTCTGCCGGTTTTGGAGAAGCAACGACACGACGATAGCCGCGTCCCGCATCCTCCATGACTTGAATACCGCTGCTGGCTACTGCGGCATCAGCTTCTTCTTTAGTCATAAACTGACCGATTGGTTTGGTCGGATGCTCGAATGCAGGATCATTTTCATCCACACGAACCTGTGTGATCACCGTGGCAACATTTTTCTTGATGCCGCGGTTTAATAATTCCTCTTTTAATGCATTCTGAAGATCGTAACCAATATATGCCTGACTCATGGCCACACAAACGGAGAGAGGTGTGATGGCCGGATGAGAAGGTTCTGTTTTGGAATATGCAGCCATTGCATTGTTGATCATTCCAACCTGTGGACCGTTGCCGTGGGAGATGATGACTTCATTTCCGGCTTCGATCAGATCAGCGATTGCTCTGGAAGTTTCCTGAACAGCCAAGTACTGTTCAGGAAGATTTTTTCCAAGGGCATTACCGCCAAGTGCAATGACGATACGTTTTTTACCCATGATTCGTTACCCCCAAATGGATTAGTATATTACATCAAAATTTAAAAATCAGAGCTGTGAAAGACTCCTCCTGAATAAAGTCTAAGAAGAATCTCTCACAAAATACAGCTCAGTTAATTACTCAAAGATACGTTTTCCAGCGCGCTCTTCTAATTTCTTTAAGATCTCCTGCGGATTCTCAAATTTGCTTAAGAAGATCATAGCAGCGATGATGTATGGTTTGTAGCTTGCTTCTTTGTAAAGCGGTGTACGATAACGATCGAATACGGAAGCCTCAACCTCGCCGTCTTTACAGCTTACATCGTTGATATCTGCTGGCAGGCAGTGTAAGTATAATGCTTTGCCATCTTTTGTTGTTTTCATTAATTCTTCAGTACAGCACCAGTCTTTGTGCTCTGCGTTCTGAGCAAGAAGCTCTTTCTCAAGTGCTTTGATTCCTTCTGTATCGCCTTCACCGTAAAGGTTTGTACGTTTCTCCATAGCAGCGAACGGAGCCCAGCTCTTCGGATATACGATATCAGCATCTTTGAAAGCCTCAGCCATGCTGTTTACTTTTGTGAAGGAACCGCCTGATTTCTCAGCGTTTGCTTTTGCAACTTCCTCAACTTCCGGCATTACATCGTATCCTTCCGGATGAGCAAGTACAACGTCCATACCGAAACGTGTCATCAGACCGATGATACCCTGCGGAACGGAGAGTGGTTTACCATATGAAGGAGAGTAAGCCCATGTCATGGCAACTTTTTTACCTTTTAAGTTCTCAACACCGCCGAATTCATGGATCAGGTGAAGAGCATCTGCCATAGCCTGTGTCGGATGGTCGATATCACACTGAAGGTTTACCAGTGTCGGGCGCTGCTCTAAGATGCCGTCAGCGTTACCCTGTTTTACAGCGTCAGATACTTCGTGCATGTAAGCATTACCTTTTCCGATGTACATATCGTCACGGATACCGATAACGTCAGCCATGAAGGAGATCATGTTAGCTGTCTCACGAACAGTCTCACCATGAGCTACCTGAGATTTGCCCTCGTCCAGATCCTGAACTTCCAGACCAAGCAGGTTACATGCGGAAGCGAAAGAGAAACGTGTTCTTGTGGAGTTATCACGGAATAAGGAAATTCCAAGACCGCTCTCAAATACTTTTGTGGAAATGTTGTTCTCACGCATGAAACGAAGTGCGTCAGCGATAGTGAAAACAGCCTCTAACTCGTCATCTGTTTTCTCCCATGTAAGGAAGAAATCGTTGTTGTACATTTCTTTGAAGTTTAAGCTGTTGAGTTTGTCGATGTAATCCTGTAATGTTTTCATTTATGTATTCTCCTTATAAAATAGATTCGGTTGAGATATATTAAAATTTAGAGTTATCTGGTTTTAGGGAGGGAACTTCCTGAAATCAATGCAGGAAGGATCCCTCACAAAAATAATGAATGAAATTTACTCCATGTAATTTTTCGGTAATGCTGCATATACAGCTGCGCATGTTACCAGATCCTGTTTCCATGTTTTCTCGTTTGGAGCATGAGCCTGAGCCTCAGCACCCGGTCCAAAACCGATACAAGGAATGTTATTTCTACCCATGATAGATACGCCGTTTGTAGAGAATGTCCATTTATCTGTAAGTGGACGAGCCTGACGCATTTCAAGTGTCTCAGCAGCACCGATACGCTGATCTCCGTATAATGCTTTGTAAGCGTTCTCGAGAGATTTTGTTACTTTGTGATCTTTCGGGATAGCCCATGTCGGGAAGTAGCACTCGATCTCATATACGCATCCTGTGTAAGAAGGACGATCGTAGTTGTACATAGATACTTTTACGTCATCGCCGTATTTCTGTACGCTCGGAAGTGCACGGATCTCGTCTAAGCAGCTTTCCCATGTTTCTCCGAATGTCATACGACGGTCAAGGGAGATTGCACAGGAGTCAGC
The DNA here is from genome assembly GCF_003122485.1 of Eubacterium ramulus. Lineage (GTDB taxonomy): Bacteria > Bacillota > Clostridia > Lachnospirales > Lachnospiraceae > Eubacterium_I > Eubacterium_I ramulus_A. Next base: position 57,980 of record NZ_JRFU01000028.1, on the reverse strand, counting down.
AACTGCACAACGGCTTGGGGATGTATAGAAGATCTGGGATACGGTTACAGTACCGCGGCCAAGGAAACGTGCCTCTTCCCAATCTTTGTTGTATTTCGGGTTGAGCATTTTTACAAGACCTTTGATCTCTGTCTCGTCAGCGTCATCGTTCTCATTTAAGGAACGGATGTCCTGAAGAATGTCAGCCATTTTGTAGATTGCGTTGTCTCCACGCTCCGGAGCGGAACCATGGCAGGAGATACCTTTTACATCTACGCGGATTTCCATACGTCCACGCTGTCCACGGTAGATACCGCCGTCTGTCGGCTCTGTGGAAACAACGAATTCCGGACGGATTTTATCTTCGTTGATGATGTACTGCCAGCAAAGACCATCACAGTCTTCTTCCTGAACAGTTCCGACTACCATGATCTTGCATCCTTCCGGAATCAGGTCAAGGTCTTTCATGATCTTAGCACCGTATGTAGCAGATACAAGACCGCCACACTGATCAGATACACCACGTCCACCGATCTCTTCGTCGTTCTCATATCCATCATATGGATCGAAGTTCCAGTTTTCAATGTTTCCGATACCTACTGTATCAATATGTGCATCGTAAGCGATGATCTTGTCGCCTGTTCCCATGTAACCGATGACGTTACCCTGCGGATCGATGACAACTTCGTCGAAGTCCAGTTTTTTCATCTCAGCAGCGATGGTCTCGATATGAGCTTTCTCATCACAGCTCTCGCCCGGATTCTTTACGATGGCACGTAAGAATTTGGTCATGTCGTCTTTGTAGCTCTCAGCGGTTGCTTTGATTTTGTTGTAATCCATAGTAGTAATACCTCCATACTATAATGTGAAATAGATTGATTGGTTAATCTAAAAATAACTCAAAAAATTTAAATCTGATTATTCATCTAAATAATCTTTTCCGTCCCAGACGATCTCTTTATAACGTTCCGGATCTGTATCTCCCTCAGTGGAGAAGAGCAGTACCTGTGAATTTTCATCTAACTGTAATGCTTCTTTCAGATCAGCGTATTCCGGGTTGGTCATGATCTCATTTAAAACTCCGAATGTAACGGCTCCTGATTCACCGGATGTTACCTGTGGATCACCTTTGATCGGAGCTGCAAGCATACGCATAGATTTTGCGGATACCCAGTCCGGAGCGGCAACGAATACAGATACATGGTTTTTCAGAATATCCCAGGAAGTTGTATTCGGTTCACCACATGCAAGACCAGCCATGATGGTTGGCATATCGCCTTCTACGTTGTACTCTGCGCCATCGCCTGCAACTGCACCTTTGTACAGACATGCAGCTGTATCAGCTTCTACTACACAGACGATCGGAGGATTGTCCGGATACTGATTTGCGAAATAACCCTGTACACCACCTGCTAAAGAACCAACACCTGCCTGAACAAATACATGTGTCGGACGTTTGATGCCAAGTTCATGAAGCTGTTCATTTGCTTCCATGGCCATGCTTCCGTATCCCTGCATGATCCAGGATGGGATTTCCTCATAACCTTTCCATGCAGTATCCTGTACAACGACACCGTTTTCTACTTTTGCAGCAGCTGCAGCAGCCATGCGGACACATTCGTCATAGTTTACTTCTTCGATGGTAGCAGTAGCGTTCTCTGCAAGAATGTGGTTCAGTCGGTTCTGCGTGGAACCCTTCGGCATAAATACAACCGCTTTCTGTTTTAAACGGTTTGCAGCCCATGCAACACCACGTCCATGGTTACCATCTGTCGCGGTAAAGAATGTAGCCTGTCCGAATTCCTCACGGAGTTTGTCGGATGTCAGTGTCTCAAAATCAAGTTCTGAGATATCGCGTCCAGTCTGTTTTGCAATGTATTTTGCCATTGCGAAAGATCCACCGAGCACTTTGAATGCATTCAGACCGAAACGGTAAGATTCATCTTTTACACAGACATCTTTCAGGCCAAGGCGGTCTGCCATGTGAGTCAGATGTGCAAGAGGTGTTCTCTCATATCCCGGAATTGTTTTGTGGAAAGCGCGGGCTTTTTCAACTTCTTCAAGTGCCATAACCGAAAGGTTTGCGTCATCGGTTTTTGGCATTGTGTTTTTTACCCATTTGATTTGTTTCATAAAAACCTCCTCCTAATTTTTATCTGCTTTGATGTAGCTGTACAAAGTATATTTTGAAATCCCGAAGTACTGGGAAACTTTGTCGCCCGATTTGGTAATAAGGAAAGCACCGGTATTATTCAGGAACTGAATGGCCTGTACCCTTTCATCCTTTGACATCAGGGATGCAGGTTTTCCAACCACCGCAACTGCCTGGGCGATCAGGTCGTCTAACAGGTCTGCCACGTTGGTGCAGATGCTTTCCGGTTCCTTATGATAGGAAGAAACCGCCGGTTCGCCGCTCTCACTGATGAGTGAGCGGACAGAATCCTGAAAATACAGGAGATTGGTAATGTCAAAATTGATGGCAAGGATATACTGGATTGGTCCACCTTCTTCTTCACGAACGAAAATCGTAGAAGATTTTAATGTTTTACCATCGTTTGTTTTGGTCAGATAACCGAGATGATCGGAAATCTTGGATGGATCTTTTCTCATGGTCTCCAATACGACTTTGGAAGGACCGTCACCGGTTTTTCTGTTTGTAATGTGGCCGTTTTCTATATAAACGATGGATTTATGAAGACTCTTGCGTGTCAGGTCATGAATCACAACTTCACAGTCATTTCCAAACTGAACAGCCAGTGCTTTTGCCAGTTGTTTTAAAAGCTCCAGTGTCATCATTTTGCTGTCTCCTTTTGTTTTGCTTTCTGTACTCATCATATCAGATTTTTTTCAGATGTCAACACTAAAATCAAAAATATTTTTAGGTATTTACAAAAAAAGTTTGAAAAGAATATTGCTTTTAATTTTGCGGTGTGGTAATATCATATTAGATTGAACGGTCAATAAAAACAGAGCCGTTGTGAATCGGAGAAAAACAACTTGGAAAAGGCAGGAATCTACCTGTTTCTTCTATATAGAAAGAGATATATTTTTGCTTTTTGAAAAGTTGTAAACATGATAAGAAACTACACGGGGAATGAAAGGAGAAGAAACATGATTCTGGTAGGAAAAGGAACCGTGATCACAAGAGATGAGACCAAGCCTCTGATCAAAGATGGTGGTGTTGTCCTTGACGGGGAACGAATTGTAAAGGTAGGCGATTATGAGACACTACGAAGCGAATATCCGCAGGCAGAGCTGATCGATGCAAAAGGTCAGATCATCATGCCGTCCCTTATTAATATGCACGAACATATTTACAGCGCATTTGCCAGAGGATTATCTATTAATGGATATAACCCAAACGGATTTTTAGATATTCTGGATGGACTGTGGTGGACGATTGACCGTCACCTGACACTGGAGCAGACATACTTAAGTGCTATTGCTACTTATATAGATTGTATCAAAAACGGTGTGACAACCGTATTTGATCATCATGCAAGTTTCGGTGCTATTGAAGGCAGCCTGTTTAAAATTGCGGAAGCATCTGAGAAGATGGGCGTAAGAAGCTGTCTGTGTTATGAAGTATCTGATCGTGACGGCGAGGAGAAAGCAAAAGCTTCCGTAAAAGAAAATGCAGACTTCATTAAATATGCCGCACAGCAGAACAATGACATGATCAAAGCCATGATGGGTATGCATGCACAGTTTACAATCTCTGATAAAACATTTGAAATGTGTCGCGAAAATATGCCGGAGGGCGTAGGCGCACACATTCATGTGGCAGAGGGTATCGAAGACCTGCATGACTGCTTACATAAATATGGAAAGAGAATCGTAAACAGACTGATGGATCACGATCTGTTAGGTCCGCAGACCATGACCGCACATTGTATTTATGTCAATGAGCAGGAGATGGATCTGCTGAAAGCGACAGATACGATGGTAGTGCACAATCCGGAGTCAAATATGGGAAATGCCTGTGGATGTCCGCCAACCATGAGAATTTTCCAGAAAGGCATTCTGACAGGACTTGGAACGGACGGTTATACACACGATATGTTTGAATCTTATAAGGTAGCGAATGTACTGCACAAACATTCCTTATGTGATGCAAACGCTGCCTGGGGCGAAGTTCCGGCAATGCTGTTTGAAGGAAATGCAAAAATGGCAAACCGCTATTTCAACATTCCGCTTGGCGTGTTAAAAGAAGGCGCAGCAGCAGACGTAGTTGTAGTCGCTTATGATCCGCTGACACCACTGACCGCAGACAATATCAACAGCCATATGTTATTCGGTATCAACGGTGCCATGACTCAGACAACCATCTGTAACGGAAAAGTTCTGATGAAAGACCGTGAGCTGACCGTGATCGATGAGGCAAAAGCAATGGCAGATTGCAGACAGGCAGCAGCAGAGCTGGCACACAGCATCAATGGATGATTTTATTGTGGGTTCCCGACAGTATGGTTTTGAATGTAGAGGAACTGTTGGGATTACAGAAAAACATATCTATTAGATGATGTAATAAATATTTAGGACGGGATAAGTTGAATTTATAAAACAATTATCATGACGAAGAGAGGTTAATTACAATGGGCGACAGAATGACACCGATTCCTTTCGGGAATCTGATGAACTGGGCGATGACAGAGCGCGCAAAGCGGCAGACCGTATTTGGCGTTCGCAAAGAGTATAAAGCAGATCCGGCGAAATGTCTTTCTATTTTCGGAGAGAAGATTGAGACACCGTACGGACCGGCGGCAGGACCAAACACACAGCTTGCACAGAATATCATAGCAGCATATCTGGCAGGCAGCCGTTTCTTTGAGTTAAAAACAGTACAGATCTTAGACGGCGAGGATCTTCCGGTAAGCAAACCGTGTATTCTTGCAGACGATGAATGCTACAACTGCGAGTGGTCTACAGAGCTGTATGTACCGCAGGCTTACGCAGAGTATGTCAAAGCATGGGTTGCATTAAAAGCACTCTCCAAAGAGTGGGGACTTGGTGCAACAGACGGATTTATTTTCAACATCAGTGTTGGATATGATCTGCAGGGCATCAAATCAGAAAAAATCGATACATTTTTAAATAATATGATCGAATCCAAAGACAATCCGGTATTTCAGGAGTGCATCCAGTGGCTGAAAGACAACAAAGACAGCTTCAGTAAACTGACAGATGCTGATATCGAGGCAATTCCATCTGATATCTGCAAATCTGTAACAGTATCCACTCTGCACGGATGTCCACCAGAGGAGATTGAGAGCATTGCTTCTTATCTGCTGACAGAAAAAGGATTAAATACATTTGTAAAATGTAATCCGACGCTGTTGGGATACGAAGAAGCCCGCAAGATCATGGACGATATGGGATATGATTACGTGGCATTCGGTGATTTCCATTTTAAAGATGATCTTCAGTTTGAGGATGCTGTACCGATGCTGACCAGACTGCAGGCACTGGCAGACAGCAAAGGACTTGCCTTCGGTGTAAAAATCACCAATACCTTCCCGGTAGATGTGACCAGAAACGAGCTTCCAAGCGAAGAGATGTACATGTCCGGAAAATCCTTATGTGCTTTGTCCTTAAGCGTAGCGCATAAGCTCAGTAAAGCGTTTGACGGAAAATTAAGAATTTCTTACTCCGGCGGAGCCGATGCATTTAACATTGACAAGATCTTCGGACTTGGCATTTGGCCGATCACAGTAGCTACAACTTTATTAAAACCAGGCGGATACAACCGTGGCATCCAGCTTGCAGACAAACTGAATGCAATGGAATTCAAACCGTTTGAAGGTGTAGATGTAGACGGACTGGCAGCTCTGATCGAGGAGATCAAACATGATCCGCATCATGTAAAACCGGTAAAACCGTTACCGAGCCGCAAGATGGACAAAGAAGTTCCGTTACTGGACTGCTTCACAGCACCATGTATGGAAGGATGTCCGATCCATCAGGATATTCCGGCATATGTAAAACTTGCCGGTGAAGGAAAAATGCAGGAAGCATTAGAGGTTATTCTTGATAAAAACCCGCTTCCGTTTATGACAGGTATCCTGTGTAACCACAGATGTATGAGCAAATGTACCAGAAACTTCTATGAAGAGCCGGTTGCGATCCGCGGTACCAAACTGCAGGCAGCAAAAGGCGGATATGACAGTGTTCTGGGTGGGCTGAAAGCAGAAGGAAACAGCGGCAAGAAAGTTGCCATCGTAGGTGGCGGCCCGGCTGGTATTGCCTGTTCCGCATTCCTTGCAAAAGGTGGAGCAGACGTTACCGTATTTGACAAAAAAGAGCATTTTGGCGGAACGGTTCGCAACGTGATCCCGTCCTTCCGTATTGATAACGAAGTAATCGCAAAAGATGTGGAGATTGCAAAAGCATACGGAGCAAAATTTGTAAATAACAGAAATATTGAAAATATTGAAAGTCTGAAAGAGGAAGGTTTTGATACCATCGTTCTTGCTATCGGTGCACACAAAGGTATGTCCATCGGTGTAGATACCGAGAAAGAACTGAATGCGGTAGACTTCCTTGAGGCAGCAAAAGAAGATCCGAAGGCACAGAACCTTGGCAGACATGTCGTTGTCATCGGAGCTGGTAACACAGCGATGGATGCGGCACGTATGGCGGGCAGAATTGAAGGCGTGGAAGACGTTACTGTGGTATACCGCAGAACCAAACGTTACATGCCAGCCGATGAGGATGAATTATTAGAAGCATTAGAAGACGGCGTTGTTATGAAAGAACTGTTGGCACCGAAGACACAGAAAGACGGCGTTCTGACCTGCAAGAAAGTAGTTCTTGGTGAGATGGATGCCAGCGGCAGACAGAAACCGGTGGAGACAGAGGAAGAAGTTCAGATCCCGGCGGACACGATTATCGCATCTCTGGGAGAGCGTGTAGACAGTGCACTGTATGAAGCAAACGGCATCAATGTCAACGAGAAAGGACAGCCGGTTCTCGATGCTGAAACCATGGAGACAAGCAAAACGGGTGTATACGCCATCGGTGATGGTGCAGGCGGAGCAGCAACCATTGTTTTAGCAATCCGTGATGCACAGAAAGCCGCAAGCCACATTCTTGGCGAGGCAGCAAAATCTGAGTATGTATACGATACAGATGTAGCCCGTGCAGCAGAAAAGAAAGGCATTCTGGTTCATTCCGCAGAAGGAAAAGCGGAAGAAGAGAGATGTCTGGAATGTAATCACATTTGTGAGAACTGCGTAGACGTATGTCCGAACCGTGCAAATGTAACAATCGCAGTACCGGGACAGAAAATGCCAGCCATCGTCCATGTGGATTACATGTGTAACGAGTGCGGCAACTGCAAGAGCTTCTGCCCGTACAGCAGTGCACCATATCAGGCGAAATTTACATTATTTGCAAATGAAGCAGATTTTGAAAACAGCAAAAATGACGGTTATGTGGTTCTGAACAGAGAGAACATGACAGTTAAAGTAAGACTGGCAGGTTTCGTGAAGGATTACAACCTGAAAGATGCTGACTGTACCTTATACGATGGATTAAAACAGGTGATTCTGACAATCGATGCAGATTATGATTATCTGTATCTGTAATAGATCAGAAATCAGTCTGAATGGAGAAATGTGAATCATGCTTGCATGAAACAGCATTTCAGATAAGGAGTTCATAATGGGATATTTAATCAAAAACGGTACCGTTGTTTACGCAAACGGCAGTTACACAGCCGATGTACTGGTAGAAGGTGAGAAAATAACCCAGGTGGCAAAAACCATTGATGCGCCGGGCATGACGGTCATCGATGCGTCCGGGAAATATATATTTCCCGGATTCATCGATACCCATACACATTTCGATCTGGATGCGGGAGATTTTCATACCGCAGATGATTTTTATACAGGAACAAAAGCTGCGATAGCAGGAGGAACCACATCGATCCTTGATTTTACCACGCAGGAAAAAGGGCAGACCTTAACCGAAGCGCTGGATGTCTGGCACAAGATGGCAGACGGAAAAAGTTCCTGTGATTACGGTTTTCATATGTCAATCACAGACTGGAACGACGAGTCAAAAAAGGAAATCAAAGAAATGACCCGTCAGGGTGTTACTTCTTATAAATTATATATGGCATATGATAATCTCAAAGTGAATGACAAAGAGTTATTCGAGATTTTATCAGCCATCGAGGAAGAACACGGTATCGTCGGTGTTCATTGTGAAAACGGTGACATCATCAAGGCGGTAACGGAAAAACTCAAATCCGAGGAACGCAACAGTGTACGCCTGCATCCGAAGAGCCGTCCGGCGGAGGCGGAAGCAGAGGCCATTAACCGGCTTCTGACCATTGCAAAGCTGGCAGGCACACCGGTGAATATCGTGCATTTAAGTTCAAAGCAGGGACTGAAAGTGGTCCAGAGAGCCAGAAAAGAAGGTCAGCAGGTATTTGTGGAGACCTGTCCACAGTATCTGATTCTGGATGAGAAAGAATATAATCGTCCGGGATTTGCAGGCGCAGCCTATGTATGTGCACCGCCCCTTCGAAAAAAAGAAGACCGGGAGGCACTCTGGGAGGCAGTTGAAAAGGACGAAGTTGATATGCTTGGCACTGACCACTGCAGTTTCAACATGGGTGGTCAGAAAACAAGAGGCAAGGATGATTTTACCAGAATTCCGGGAGGTATTCCGGGAACTGAACAGCGACCGATGCTGTTTTATCAGTATGGAGTGGTGGAAGGAAGAACTTCCATTGAGCGCATGTGCCAGCTTCTGGCGGAGCGTCCGGCAAAACTTTTTGGCATGTATCCGCAAAAAGGAGCCATTCTTCCGGGCAGCGATGCAGATCTGGTGATCTGGGATCCGGATAAGGCATGGACAATCTCAGCCAAGACACAGGTTCAGAACGTGGACAACACGCCATATGAAGGAATTTCGGGAACCGGAATGGCAGCACAGGTATTTTTAAGAGGCTGTCCGGTGGCAGAGTACGGAAAAGTACATACCGAATTAAAAGGAAAATACATCCACAGAACTGCACGGCAGTTATAGCATATGAGTAGAATGGAAACAGATTTTTAAATATTGTTTTCAAATATTACATAGGAATGATAGCAAATAGAATGTATATACGAATGTGTATTTACAGGATTGCTTGTAAAGCAGTGAGGTACTGCATTATAATAGAATCTAAATTGTTATTATGACAGTTTAAAAAGAATAAAAGAAAGAAGGAAATTATTATGAAACAGTCAATCAACGTAAACGGAGCACCGGCAGCAGTAGGTCCATATGTACACGCAGTAAAAACAGGAAACATGATCTTTATTTCCGGACAGTTAGGTTTAAACCCGGCAGATGGTACCCTTCCGGAAGGCATCGAGGCACAGACTGTACAGAGTCTTGAGAATCTGAAAACTATTCTGGAAGGTACAGGATCTGATTTTGATCATGTTGTAAAAACAACTATCTTCTTAGCAGACATTGCTGATTTCGGTAAAGTAAATGAGATCTATGCAAAATATTTTGCAAACGAAGTACCGGCCCGCTCCTGCGTAGAGGTTGCAAACCTTCCGAAAGCAGGTCTGGTAGAGATTGAAGCAGTTGCTGTAGAAAAATAAGAAATACAGGATTGTATACAAGACCGATAGGTTAACTCTAAAAAATTTTTAGCTAAATTCTTGACACTGCCTGTAAGAGAAAATACAATAGAATCCTAGTGCTAATGAATCTTATGGGCAGGAGGCAAGGACTTGAAAACAGAAACGTTACATGTTACAGAAACAGAAGAAAGAATTCTGAATGCGGCACTGAAAGTTGTAAATGATGTCACAATCAGTGGAACGAGAATGCATCTGATCGCAGACAAGGCAGATATGGTGCAGTCAAATGTTCACTATTATTATAAAACAAAGCAGGATCTGTTAAAGAGACTGCAGGAATGGATCTTAGAAGAATGCTACGATATGCAGCAGGTAAGCAAGAAATCAAGTAAAGATACACTGGAAGATCAGTTACACATTTTCTTCCAGCAGAAAAAAACTCTGCTGACCAAGAAAAAAGAGTATGATTTTGCAGAACTTGATTTCCTTGTTCAGACAAGGATCGATGCAGACATCAGAGCACGTTTTCAGGAAGCGTATGCAGTTTGGAGAGATAATATCCGGGCGATCATCATTCTTTTTTGCCCGAATATGGAGGAGACAGACAAGGAACTGATTCCGTATATGGCAGTATCGTTGCTTGAGGGGGCTTCGATCCAGGTGCTGGTAGATGGAAAAGGTTTTGACGCAGACAGCTATTTTGCATATGCAGAAGACATGGTGCTTCGCCAGATCAGAATTGCGATGGAGAAAAAAGAAGGGTAACAGGTCTGTCTACTGACAGAGGTTTGATTTCCAATGGATTTTACTGAAACTTTGCTATGGGGAAAAGCAAAGATGTAATGTATCATTCTGTTTGATTGAATATTCAGTCAAAGTACGCGGAATGTGGTGGGTTTTATATATCACAATCACGAAAACGCCGGATGAAAATGCCGGTTCTGTTCGTATACCTTATCTGACACAAATCTAAGGATAACTGGTCATTCCGGTTTGGTCGAATATTTAATCAAATCCAGACAAAATGAAACATAAATGAATCAGGTAAAAGCAAATATTGGAGCATCAAGTGTATGTCAGTATGCAGAGCAAATGCGAAAGGCATTCTGGATTTTTTATCCATCTGCATCAGAATGGGGGCATTTCGATGTATCAATTTTATGTAAATAATGAATTATATCAGGTGGAAGGCGATGGAAAGCTGCTGCCGTTCCTGCGGGATGTTTGTAAGTGCAAATCCGTAAAGGATGGCTGCAGTGAGGGAGCCTGCGGAACCTGTCATGTGCTGGTAGACGGAGTGGCGATGAAAGCCTGTATTCCGACTCTGTCCATGATGGATGGCAGATCGATCCTTACCGTGGAAGGCTTTTCGGATGAGGAAAAAGAACTGTATGCATACGCTTTTGCAGAGGCAGGAGCCGTGCAGTGCGGATTCTGTATTCCGGGAATGGTCATTTGTACAAAGGGACTTCTGGATAAGAACCCAAACCCGACGAGAGACGAGATCGCGTTTGCGCTGCGCAACAACATCTGCCGCTGCACCGGATATAAAAAAATCATGGATGCGGTGGAATTAGCCGCAAAGATCAAACGGGAAGGAAAGGGAATCCCGAAAAAAGAATTTACCTGGAAACTGGGCGAGCGCGTGCATCGTGTGGATGCCAGGGAAAAGACATTAGGATATGGAGAATACGTGGATGACATGGAGGTGGAAGGACTGCTTCACGCGAGTGCGGTCCGTTCCAAATATCCGAGAGCAAGGGTGTTGTCCATCGATACAGAAAAAGCAAAAGCAGTTCCGGGTATCGTAGATATTTTTACCGCTGCGGATATTCCGGGAGATGTGAAAGTCGGACATCTGGTTCAGGACTGGGATACGATGATTCCGGTTGGCTCCATTACCCATTATCTGGGAGATGCCATTGCACTTGTGGTTGGTGAGAACCTGGATGTGGTGGAAAAAGCGAAAAAACTGGTGAAAGTCGAATACGAGGAGCTGCCCTTTGTCAGCAGTCCGTATGAGGCGATGAAAGAGGATGCGCCGCAGGTACACGGAAGCGGAAACCTGTTGGCACACAAGCATGTATCAAGAGGAAACGCCAAGGAAGCCATTGCCAATGCAAAATATGTCTATACCGAGGAGTTCCATACTCCCTGGACGGAACATGCATTTCTGGAGCCGGAATGTGCGATTGCCATGCCGTATGAGGACGGCGTACTGATCTATTCCACAGATCAGGGAACTTACGCAACTCAGCACGAATGTTCCGAAATGCTTGGTCTTCCGAGCGAAAAAGTCCGGGTTGTCAACAAACTGGTGGGCGGCGGATTCGGCGGAAAAGAGGATATGTCCGTGCAGCATCATGCGTCACTGGCGGCTTATCTGCTGAAACGTCCGGTCAAAGTAAAACTAACGCGACAGGAAAGCATCCTGATCCATCCGAAACGGCATCCGATGGATATGAAATTTACGGTTGGATGTGATGAGAACGGCATTATTCAGGGCGTAACCGCTACCGTTATCGCAGATACCGGAGCATATGCATCTTTAGGCGGACCAGTTCTGGAGCGTGCCTGTACCCATGCGGCGGGTCCGTATAACTATCAGAACTTTGAAATCGATGGAAAAGCATATTATACAAACAATCCGCCGGGAGGCGCCTTCCGTGGATTCGGTGTAACCCAGACCTGCTTCTGCATGGAAATGATGCTGACGAAGCTGGCAGAGAAGATCGGCATTAGCGCCTGGGAGATCCGTTATCGCAATGCGATCCGACCGGGACAGGTACTTCCAAACGGACAGATCGTAGATGAATCCACCGGACTGGTGGAGACACTGGAAGCGGTGAAAGATGTATTTGAAAACAATCAGTATGTAGGTATTGCCTGTGCCATGAAAAATGCCGGTGTCGGCGTTGGTATTCCGGATTTTGGAAGAGCGATTCTTGCCATTAAGGATGGAAAAGCACATATCCGATCTGGTGCTTCCTGCATCGGTCAGGGACTTGGAACGGTACTGGTACAGATGACGATCGAAAATACGGATTTGACCCGTGAGGATATCGTATATGAAGCGGCAAATACCATCAACGCACCGGATTCCGGAACCACATCCGGCTCCAGACAGACGTTGGTTACCGGTGAGGCGATGCGCAGAGCCTGTGAATTATATAACGAAGCGAGAAAAACCAAAAGTCTTGCAGAGCTGGAAGGGGAAGAATTCTACGGCGAATATCTGGCAAAAACCGATAAACTTGGCGCAGATGTTCCAAACCCGGTATCTCACGTAGCTTACGGTTATGCGACTCAGGTATGTGTCCTAGACAAAGACGGAAGAGTGGAAAAAGTTGTGGCAGCTCACGATGTGGGACGTGCGGTAAATCCATTGTCTGTGGAAGGTCAGATCGAGGGCGGCGTGATCATGTCTCTTGGCTATGCCCTAAGAGAGCGCTACGACCTTAAGGACTGTAAACCGTTATCCAAATACGGAACTCTTGGTTTATTCCGGGCGAATGAGATTCCGGAAGTGGAAAGTATCATTGTAGAAAAAGCAGGACTGAATGTGGCATGCGGAGCCATCGGTATCGGAGAGATCACTTCCATTCCGACCGCACCGGCGATCGCGGCAGCTTACTACAGTTATGATGGCAAGTATCGTACCAGACTTCCACTTGCAGATACACCTTATGCTGCAGACCAGCAGTATAAAAAGGGGGTGCAGTGACAATGAAAAAACGAATTCGGAAGTTTGCTTATGTGGCATGTAACGGCGGAGAACACAATCACAACTGTCAATATGGATGTATCGGCTGTGGCGCCTGTGTGGAAGCCTGTCGGAAAAATGCCGTGAGCATCAATGCACAGGGCGTGGCAGAAATCGATCGTGACAACTGTGTGGGTTGTCGGTTGTGTGAAAAAGCCTGTCCGCAGCAGATCATCCACATGCACAATGTGGGAGAACCGTTTCTGGTACGCTGCTCCAATCGTGATATGGGAGCACCGGCGAGAAATGCCTGTGATGTGAGCTGCATCGGCTGTGGTCTGTGCCACAGAAGCTGCCCGAGTGAGGCAATACAGATTGAAGATAATTGTGCGGTAATATATGAAGCAGACTGTTTATCCTGTGGAAACTGTGTGGTGAAATGTCCGAGAAATGCAATTGTTGATATCCGTGAATTTATAAAAAAATGATATAAAATCACATACATATAAGAGGAGGATTTATGTAATGGAAAAGGCAAAAAGAAAATACGCGTCTATTTTCGAACTTGATGGAATTCCGCAGATGAGCAAAGCGCTTCCGCTGGCTTTGCAGCACGTTGTAGCGATGATCGTAGGCTGTGTAACACCGGCGATCATCGTAGCAGGAGTAGCAGGACTTGACAATGCAAACCGTGTTATGCTGATTCAGTCAGCACTGATCGTATCCGCAATTTCCACATTTTTGCAGTTGTTCCCGATCGGTAAAAAGGGCGGCTTCCGTCTGGGTTCCGGTTTGCCGGTGATCATGGGTGTCAGCTTTGCCTATGTAGCAAGTATGCAGGCAATTGCAGCAGATACGGGTATCGCAGCAATATTTGGTGCACAGATCGTCGGCGGTATTATCGCAGTCATTATCGGATTCTTCATCGACAAGATCCGTAAAGTATTCCCGCCGCTGGTAACAGGAACGGTTGTATTTACCATCGGACTTTCCCTGTATCCGACCGCTGTTAATTACATGGCAGGTGGTTCTTCTAGCGCAAACTATGGTCACTGGACAAACTGGCTGGTAGCATTTATCACACTGGCTATCGTTACATTTTTAAATCACTTTACAAAAGGTTTTGTAAAATTGGCTTCTATCCTGATCGGTATTATCTGTGGTTATATCATTGCAGCATTTTTTGGAATGGTAGATCTGACCGCAGTGGCACAGGCAAGCTTTTTCCAGGCTCCGCAGATCATGCATTTTGGTATCAAATTTGAGCCGTCATCCTGTATTGCCATCGGATTACTGTTTGCAATCAATGCAATTCAGGCTATCGGCGATTTCACAGCAACTACAACAGGTAGTATGGATCGTGAGCCGACGGATAAAGAGTTAAAAGGTGCCATCGTAGGTTACGGATGCATGAACGTTGTCGGTGCATTCCTTGGTGGTCTTCCGACAGCTTCCTACAGCCAGAACGTAGGTATCGTTACAACAACAAAAGTTATCAACCGTGTAGTCCTTGGAATGGGTGCTGGCATTCTGCTGATCGCAGGTCTGGTGCCGAAATTCTCCGCATTACTGACAACCATTCCGCAGTGTGTACTTGGTGGTGCAACCATTTCCGTATTTGCATCTATCGCAATGACAGGTATCAAACTGATCACCACACAGGAGATGAACTTCAGAAATACATCCGTTGTAGGTCTGGCTGTAGCACTTGGTGTTGGTGTAACTCAGGCTTCCGCATCTCTTGCAATGTTCCCGGCATGGGTAACAACTGTATTCGGAAAAACTCCGGTTGTTATCGCAACAGTAGCAGCTGTATTCTTAAATCTGGTATTGCCGAAAGAAAAACCAGAAGTGAAAAAAGAAACAGAAGAAAAATAAAATTTAATAAAATCTTGAGATGAATGATGAAAGCTCTCTTTTTTTACAGACTTTGAAAAATGTAAAAAGGAGAGCTTTTTTATTAGCACAACTAACAAATACTATAAATACAATTCATAAGCGGAGTGGTTGTAAATCGGAAAATATCTGCGTTATAATATCTGAGAAAAAAAGAGATGCGAACATGTTGCAGTTCACACGCGCCATTCGCAAAACGCCCTTTCGGGCTTCTCCGTAGCTTCGCTACTGCTTTTGCTCATTAAAAGGCGCTCCCTTCATCGCTATGTATCCAGATAATTCCTCATGCAAGCATGATCATTATCTGAATACATGTGATGAGTGAACTGTAACATAAAAAGATGGAGGATTTTAGTACATGAAAAAGACAGAGGGAAAAAATGCGTCTATTTTCGAGTTAAACGGTGTTCCGCAGCTGAGTAAGGCACTTCCGCTGGCACTGCAGCATGTAGTAGCGATGATCGTAGGCTGTGTAACCCCGGCAATCATTGTGGCAGGTGTCGCAGGTCTTGAGGGAGCCAACCGTGTTATGCTGATTCAGTCTGCACTGGTAGTTTCCGCACTTTCCACATTTTTACAGCTGTTTCCGATCGGACCGAAAAACGGCTTCCGCATGGGGGCAGGATTACCGGTTATTATGGGAACCAGTTTTGCATATGTGGCAAGTATGCAGGCGATTGCGGCAGATACAGGTATTGCGGCGATATTTGGAGCACAGATCATCGGTGGTATCATTGCGATGATCATTGGATTTTTTATTGATAAGATCCGAAAAGTATTTCCACCGCTGGTAACAGGAACCGTTGTATTTACGATTGGACTTTCTCTGTATCCGACTGCTGTCAATTACATGGCAGGTGGCGCATCCAGTGGAAATTACGGACATTGGACAAACTGGCTGGTAGCCATTATCACGTTAGCTATCGTTACATTTTTGAATCATTTTACCAAAGGATTTTTGAAACTGGCTTCTATTCTGATCGGTATTATTTGTGGTTATATTATTGCAGCATGTTTCGGTATGGTAGATCTGAGTGCGGTGGCGCAGGCAAGCTTTTTCCAGATGCCGCAGATCATGCATTTTGGCATTCAGTTTGATCCGTCTTCCTGCATTGCGATTGGTTTGTTATTTGCCATCAATGCAATTCAGGCGATCGGTGATTTTACCGCAACCACAACCGGCGGTATGGATCGTGAGCCGACGGATAAAGAGTTAAAAGGTGCCATTGTAGGATATGGATGTACGAATGTCATCGGTGCATTCCTTGGTGGTCTGCCGACTGCTTCCTACAGTCAGAATGTAGGTATCGTTACTACGACAAAAGTTATCAATCGTTCTGTACTCGGAATGTCTGCGGGTATTCTGCTGATTGCAGGTCTGGTGCCGAAGTTTTCTGCACTGCTGACAACCATTCCGCAGTGTGTGCTTGGTGGAGCAACGATTTCTGTATTTGCTTCCATCGCAATGACAGGTATCAAGCTGATCACAAGTCAGCCGATGAGTTATCGAAATACTTCTATTGTTGGTTTGTCGGTTGCGCTTGGTGTTGGTGTGACACAGGCGTCTGCGTCTCTGGGAATGTTCCCGGCATGGGTGACAACTGTATTTGGTAAGACACCGGTTGTTATTGCAACAGTAACTGCGGTATTCTTAAATCTGGTGCTGCCGAAGAATAAACCAGCAGAAAAGAAATAAGAAAATAATTATTTGGCTGAATATAGAAGGAGCTTTCGCTGATTGGCGGGAGCTCCTTTTTATGGTAAAATAAATAGTAATATGTGATATGAGAAAAGGGGATTTTACGATGATATATTTTGATAATGCGGCAACGACGCGACGGAAACCGCAGGAAGTTGTGCAGGCAGTCACAGAGGCGTTATGTTCACTTGGAAATGCAGGACGAGGGGCGCACGAAGCAACACTGCAGGCTTCTCGCACGATTTATGATACAAGACGAAAACTGGCAGAATTTTTCCATGCGGAAAATCCGGAGCGGATGGTGTTTACAAGCAATGCAACGGAGAGTCTGAATATTGTGATTAAAGGATTATTAAATCCGGGAGATCATGTGATCACCACGCAGCTGGAGCATAATTCTGTGCTCCGTCCGCTCTATGAGATGGAAGAAAAAGGTGTGGAACTGACGATTGTAAAAGCGGATGCACAGGGCAGATTTTCGTTAGAGAATATGGAGGCTGCAATCCGACCGGAGACAAAAGCCATCATCTGTACCCATGGATCCAATGTCACCGGAAATCTGGTGGACATTGCAGCAATCGGAGAACTGACGCAAAAGCACGGAATCCTTTTCGTGGTGGATGCGTCACAGACCGCAGGGGTATTTCCTATCGATGTGCAGGCAATGCATATAGATATTTTATGCTTTACCGGGCACAAAAGCTTGCTTGGCCCGCAGGGAACCGGCGGGCTCTATGTCAGAACCGGCCTGCAGCTTCGTCCGTTAAAGAGCGGCGGCAGCGGCGTGCAGACGTATAGTAAAAGGCATCCGCAGCAGATGCCGACGGCGCTGGAAGCCGGGACGCTGAACGGACATGGGATTGCAGGGTTGGATGCGGCCTTAGACTACCTGATGCGGACAGGCATTGACGCAATTCGGGAAAAAGAACAGAACCTGATGTGGCAGTTTTATGAAGGCATCCGTGAAATTCCGGGAGTGAAAATATACGGTGATTTTTCACAGAAAAATCGTTGCCCGATCGTGTCTTTTAATATCGGGGATTATGATTCTTCAGAGGTCAGTGATGAATTGTTTGAAGGATGGGAGATTTCTACAAGACCAGGCGGACATTGTGCACCGCTGATGCATGAGGCGCTTGGAACGGTTGAGCAGGGCGCTGTGCGGTTTAGTTTTTCCCATTACAATACCGAGGAAGAAGTGGAGGCGGCAATCGAGGCGGTGAGAGAACTGGCGGAAGAAGAGTAATGTAATTATGATATGATTTGTGATTTCAAATTGATATTATAAGTGGAAAACAGGGAAAAAATCTTCGGCACAATGTAGAAAACAGAAATACAAATCTTCCTATATTATGGAAAAATTGGAGAAATTGCAACTTTGACAAAAAAATAACTTGTCAGACCGGTTAATTTAATGTATTGTATAGCATGGATATGAAAGATATCATATCGGTATCATGCAAAAACATTTAAAATCCATGTATTTTACAGGATGAAAACAGTTAAAAATGAATTTTATATCATGAAAAGGATTCATTTTTGAAGGATGAAACGTGAAATGGAGATCAGAAAATGGATTTGTTTGATTACATGAGAGAACAAAATAAGGAAAAAGAATCACCGCTGGCATCCAGATTGCGACCAACGAAGCTGGAAGAAGTGGTTGGACAGCAGCACATTATCGGCAAAGACAAATTGCTGTATCGTGCCATTAAAGCGGACAAACTGCAGTCGGTTATTTTTTACGGACCTCCGGGAACCGGAAAAACCACACTGGCGAAAGTCATTGCGAAAACGACCAGCGCAGAATTTATGCAGATCAATGCGACTTCCGCCGGAAAAAAGGATATGGAAGCTGTGATTGAAAAGGCAAAACAGCTGCAGGGAATGTACGGAAAACGTACGATCCTGTTTATCGATGAGATTCACCGTTTTAACAAAGGTCAGCAGGATTATCTGCTTCCGTTTGTGGAGGACGGTACCGTGACACTGATCGGTGCTACCACGGAGAATCCGTATTTTGAGGTAAACGGAGCGCTGATTTCCCGATCTATTATTTTTGAATTAAAGCCGTTGGATAAAGAGGATATCAAAACGCTGCTGCACCGTGCCTTAGAGGACATGGAAAAAGGCATGGGAGCTTATCATGCGGTGGCGGATGAAGATGCACTGGAATTTCTGGAAGATGTGTCAAACGGGGATGCCCGCAGCGCATTAAATGCCATTGAACTGGGAATCCTTACCACAGAGCGCAGTGCAGACGGGCTCATCCATATTACGCTGGATGTGGCTTCCGAGTGTATCCAGAAGCGCGTGATCAAGTATGATAAGAATGGTGACAGCCATTACGATAACATTTCCGCATTTATCAAAAGTATGCGGGGGTCTGATCCGGACGCAGCGGTCTACTATCTGGCAAAAATGCTGTACGCCGGGGAAGATGTGACATTTATTGCCCGGAGAATTATGATCTGTGCATCAGAAGATGTGGGAAATGCAGACCCGAACGCCCTGACTGTGGCGGTCAGCGCAGCCCAGGCTGTAGAACGGCTTGGAATGCCGGAGGCACGGATTGTGCTGGCACAGGCAGTCACTTATGTGGCAAGCGCACCAAAGAGCAATGCGGCTTACCTGGCAGTGGACAAAGCACTTTCCGTTGTTCGGGAGTCGAGAACCGCACCGGTTCCAACGTATCTCTGCGATGCCCATTACAAAGGTGCTGCAAAACTTGGACGTGGGCTTGGATACAAATATGCCCACGATTATCCGAATCACTACGTGGAGCAGCAGTATCTGCCGGATGCATACAAAGATATGAAATTCTATGAGCCGACAGAAAACGGCTATGAGCAGACCATTCGGGAATATTTTAAAAAAATCAAACAGGAGTAAATTTTTGTCAAATCTCCTTTTGAATATAAAATAAAAAGAAGTTGTAAAAAATGATTTAATAATACACAGCAGGAGGAAAAATCAATGCAGTCTTATCAGGAAATGAGCAGAGAGGAATTATTAAAAGAAAAAGAGAGCCTGGAACAGCAGTACAAAGAAATCTGCAAAAAAGGCTTGAAGCTGGATATGTCCAGAGGAAAACCATCCAAAGAGCAGCTTGAGCTGTCCATGCCGATGATGGACGTTCTGACCAGCAAGACTCCGTTAGTCAGCAGAGCCGGTACAGATATCCGTAACTACGGTGTGATTGATGGTATCACAGAGGGACAGGAATTCATCGCAAGTTTAGTTGGACTTGGTCCGGAAGCATATGACAATGTCATTGTTTACGGAAATGCAAGTCTGAATATCATGTATGATTGCATTGCCCGCTCCATGCTTTTTGGTGTAAACGGAAGCACACCATGGTGCAAACTTGATAAAGTAAAATGGCTCTGCCCGGTTCCGGGATATGACCGTCATTTTGCCATCACAGAGTGCTTTGGCATCGAGATGATCAACGTACCACTTTACGAAGATGGCCCGGATATGGATATGGTAGAAAAATTAGTCAGCGAAGATGACAGCATCAAAGGTATCTGGTGTGTACCGAAATACTCCAACCCGATGGGAACATCTTACTCCGATGAGACCGTCCGCAGACTGGCACGTTTAAAACCGGCAGCAGAAGATTTCCGTATTTACTGGGATAACGCTTACTGTGTACATGATCTGTATGAGGACAAAGCAGATCAGATCCTTGAGATCCTTGGCGAGTGTGAGAAAGCCGGAAACCCGAACCTTCCGATCGAGTTCTGCTCCACATCCAAGATCACATTCTCAGGCGCAGGTGTATCCGGACTGATCACAAGTCTTGAGAACAAAGCAGACATCCTGAAACGTCTGACCATTCAGACTATCGGATTTGACAAGATCAACCAGCTTCGCCACGTAAAATTTTTAAAAGATATTGATGGCGTAAAAGCACATATGGCAAAACATGCAGCAATCATCCGTCCGAAATTTGAGATGATCCTGGATCGTTTTGAGGAAGAACTGAAAGGTCTTGGCGCAGGAAGCTGGATTCGTCCGAATGGTGGATATTTCATCACTTTCAAGGCAAATGAAGGATGTGCAAAGAACATCGTTGCAAAAGCAAAAGAGGCTGGTGTTGTACTGACAGGTGCAGGCGCACCATACCCATACAAAAAGGATCCGAAGGATTCCGTGATCCGTATCGCTCCGACACTTCCGCCAATGGAAGAACTGAAAGAGGCCTGCGAGGTATTTATCGTTTGTGCAAAACTTGCAAGTGTGGAAAAACTGTTAGAGGCATAATGCATTGTAATTGTTAATAAGATAAAAGTTGAAACAGACATTCTGAGTTCGAAAGAAACGGGATGTCTGTTTTGGGATTAATTTGTAAATTTGTGGTGTAAATAAAATTTGAACGTACGAGAGAGTGAATGGATTTTTGCTGTTCAGTCTTTTTTTTATAGGAAATTACGATAAAATTCCTATTAAATAAAATCATGTCGTGCAAACGATGCACATTTCCTTGTGTCCCCTTTTTGCCCCATTGGAATCATTAAAATAGAGTCAGTGAGAAATAAGTAGAAGAATTTTTGCGGCGAGAGTAGGAAATAAGGCGACACATAAGGATTGCTTGAACGAAGAATAAGCATTCCCCCACTTCAAGTGCGCAGAGCACTAAGTGGTGGGTAAAGGGGATGCTTATGTCAGTGGGAGTTAAAAGCTCCCACTGACAGGTCGCAAAGCGACTGCGTTCATGAGCAAGTAGCGAGAGCGGATTGCGAATGTCCGCTTTACATCTGCAAAGTGCAGGCATACAATAAAATTATATGAACTGCACAGAACGGAGAGAAAAAGTATGAGCGCGGAACATCCGAAAAAATTGTTGATTTTGTATATTTTAGATATTTTGCAAAAATATTCAGATGAAGAACACAGATTAAGTCAGAAAGACATTCAGGATATTTTGAAAAAAGAGTATGAGATGCCGGTTGATCGGAAAGCTGTGAAAAGGAATCTTTTAAATCTGATCGAATATGGTAGCAATATTGAATATAGGGAAGTGGCACGGAAAGATATTTTTAAGAAAAAAATTTGCATATCAGATGATAATCCACAGGTTTTAACGGAAAAAGAACATTCAGACGATAATTCGCTGTGGACTGATTTTTATCTGAAGCAGAAATTTACCAATGAAGAACTGAGATTATTAATAGACAGTTTGTTGTTTGCAAAGCATATTCCATACAAACAGGCAAAAGACATGATCTCAAAATTAGAATCGTTATCTAATATATATTTCAAATCGCGTTCGCAGTATATCTATTCATTTCCAGTAGATCGGACAGATAATAAGCAGGTATTTTACAATATTAGTGTTTTGGATGAAGCAATTCGGAAAAAGAAGAAAGTTTCATTTGAATATGCGGAATATCATACGGATAAAAAAATGCATTTGAAAAAACGAGAGGATGGAAGGATTCGTAAATATATAATCACGCCATACCAGATGGTTGCTCAGGATGGAAAGTATTATCTGATCTGTAATTATGATAAATATGATGATATTTCAAATTACCGGGTAGACAGAATTCGAAATATACAGATCCTTGAGGAAAATGGCAAGCCATTTGAAACATTAAAGTGGTCCGGACATCAGAAAATGGATCTGAACAAATATACGAAAGAACACGTTTATATGTATTCCAGTGAAAATGCGTTTGTTAAATTTCGAATCGTAAAAGCAATGATTTCTGACGTGATTGATCTGTTTGGAAAAGATGTTGTTTTTTCGGAAGAAACGGATACACATGTCGTGGTGAGCGTACATGTGAATGAACGTGCAGCAGAACAGTTTGCAAAAAATTATGCTCCGGATGTGATTGTGCTGCAGCCGAAGCGATTGCGAAATAAGTTAAGAGATGATCTGAAAAAATCTTGGGAAGCATATGAAGATTGAAGTATTGTAGAAAACGAATTACGGAAACATACATAGTTTAGGGAGAGGAAGAAAAATATAATGGATTGCACACATGATAATTTAGTAAAACTTTTTTGGAATGGTGAGAATGAAAAGAAAGAACGACTAAAGATAAATGAAGAGGGGATAAAATATGCATTTTTCATGGCTTTAAAAGATTTTACACCTAGAACGGAGAAACGAGAAGAAAGTGTTTCTTTTGCAGCTAAAGATATGTTGGAAGAACTTGAAAAGTCAGATACACATATAGAGCTAGAGCCATATAGTAAGAAGTTTTTGGATTTTTTTGATGAGAAAGAAAAAAATGAGAAAGAATTTGATGATTGGCATGAAAAGATTTGCGAAGATTTTTTAAAGCGGTTTAGATTAAAAGATAATAAATATGGAAAGGCACAAAAAGTGATTAATATGACTTTCAAATATATTTATTGTTTAGAAGGTGCCAAGGAGCGCGAAGATTATTTTAGATTTTGCCATATGCCATTAGATTCCATAACACTGGAATGGTTTTACCGATTAAAGGAAAAAGGTGTAAAGATTACGATAGATAATAAAGAAGAAAAAATATGCAGAAAATATCCATCCTGGAGTAACTTGAGAAAGACATCCAGTGGGGAAAAGAAAGATCGTGAATATGGGTATGTAGATATCCAAAATGTGATCAGGAAATATTTAGAAAATAATACAGAATTAACACCGTTAAAGGTAGAATTTATTATCTGGCCACAAATGCAGCTTGCGATGGCGGAAGAAGGACTATTTTCTCAATTGGTTGGGGCAGAGAAAGATTATTATGAGACGCAACCCTATCATAAAATTTTGGAGAAGTACGATAAGAAAATCCCGCTTCCTAAACAAATGGGAAACAACTATAAAAACAGACTTAATGAGTGGTTTCGGAAATTATCAGTGAAAGAAAAAACGCAGTGTTTAAATGAAATGCTCACACAAATATCTAAAGTGAAACAATCCGGATTACTTTTTGAGGAGATTTAGAAAAATGGCAGAGATGAAGATATTCATTTATTCAAGAAAAGCAATGGAAAAACTGTTAAAAAGTGATTTCCCTGAAAATGTGGCAATCATCAGTTTTTATGATCCACCAGGAAGTTTTCGTGATGCAGACTATCAACCTGTAGATTATTCTACAAAAACAGACTGCGTATTTGAAGTGGCGTTGCATGACATTGATTTTGCAGTATTGCCAAAATATCATTTAACATATGAGACTTATTTTCCAGAAGCAGATGAGCTGGCAGAATTTATTTTTACAGCAAAAAAAAATGGAAAGGATATTATTTGCCAATGTGAATATGGTGAAAGCAGAAGTTCTGGATGTGCAGCAGCTATTCACGAATATTTTTATAAAAATGGAATCGATGTGTTTGCAGATTACAGATATTATCCAAACCAGATGGTGTATCATAAGGTTTATGATGGGTTGAAAAAATATGGGACAAGGAATGGTAAGGCAGAAGAATAAGAATGGGGAGAACAAAATTGGAATCAAAATTAAAAAATAGGATTCTGGATTTAATTGAATCACCAGAGTTACATGCCTATTTAATGGAACATGCAGAACGATTGAAATTAAAAGATTATGTATCAATTATTGCCGGAGCGCCAATCAGTTTGGGGAGAAAGCAGGAGTTGTTACATGATATGAAGCGATCATCTTGCTTGAAAAAACAAGAGATGGATTATGTGAGCTTATGTTGTGCATGTATGGATCGTGCAGTTCAATTTTTGACAAGTGAAACTGGAACAATTTTTCTTATACAGCTAATGGGCTATGATGACAAGCATAAAAGTGATATTATGGATGGACCGTATATCATGACGTCCTTGGCTAATACCAAAAATGCAGTGAAGAATTATTATCGTGAGGATATGGATGAAGATGCGGATGCGGAATGGAAGACATTGTATTGGCGGGTAGAATTATATACTGCCAGTCAGGATGTGAACAACGGAGAAGATGGATTTTTATCAGCAGAGTATACCTATATTATGGATAAAGATGGAGAAGTTCAATATTATATACATGAATGGAATTCATCGAATCATTTAAATGGTTCACTAGGAAGAATGGTGGAAGATCAGTTTTTTTCTGTATCTCCAGATTTGAACTTACCTGTTCCATATCATCCGGGAGATGTTCTGTTTATAGATTGCAGACCGTATGCACCGGGAGCGTTTTATTGTCGGCTCAAAGAAGTTGGAGATGATTGCTGTGGAATACAGTGTGAATATGTAGATGCGGAAGGAAATATGGAAACCGGAGCATTAAAACATGGAGATTATTTCTTTAATCATCGGGAAGTAGAGCAGTATTTATCTCCATTATATAGGGCAAGGATTGTTTCAAAATATGAATTGAGTTGGGATGAAATTGTTAGGAGAAGCAAGAATGGAAACGAAAGCAGATAAAGACGAATAGTTACTGTAGAAGGAGAATGAAAAAATATGAAGATTTGGTTAGATGATATACGCCCTGCGCCGGAAGGCTATGTATGGTGTAAAAGTGTAAATAGCGCGAAAAGCGTCATTGAATCGGCAAAGGAACCGATTTTGCTGATTGATTGTGATCATGATCTGGGAGATTATGCTTATGATGGCGGAGATGGGATAAAACTGTTGGATTGGTTAGTGGAAAATAGTCTTTTTTATCCAATAAAGCTTCATACTATGAATCCGGTTGGGAGAGAGAATATGTTGCGGATGATTCGTAGATATTGGGGATGATACGAGAATTCCCTGTACAAAATGAAAATCAAATAAATCCACACTCCAGTGATGCAGAAAAACACTAGTCGCACACAAAAAGTTATGATATACTTACCAAAGACACATAAAAACAGAAAAAAACATTTGAAAACAAAAGCAACAAAAAATTCAGATGCTTGATAAGGAGGACATAAAATGTTAGAAGCAGGAGTCAAAGGGGAACAGAGCGTAGAAGTTGTATATGAGAATACAGCAACAGCAGTAGGAAGCGGTGTACTGGAAGTATTCGGAACACCATGCATGCTTGCATTAATGGAAAAAACAGCAAGCGAGAGCGTAGCTCCATATCTGGAAGAAGGCTGTGGCAGCGTTGGTACACAGGTAAATATCAGCCATGTAGCGGCTACTCCAATCGGAATGACTGTTCGTTGCGAGACAGAGCTTACCGAAGTAGACGGACGTCGTCTTGTATTCAAAGTAGCAGCTTATGATGAGGCAGGTCTGATCGGTGAAGGAACACATGAGCGTTTCGTTGTACAGAATGAGAAATTCCAGACAAAAGCAAACAACAAGCTTTCAAAATAATTTTATATCCGAAATAGCGAGATTAAAAACTCCTTTTGTGATAAGTGGTCACAGAAGGAGTTTTCGATTTCGCTTTATATATGTTATAATCGTACATAGCATAAAAACAGTAGCATCCCACAGGAAAGGACTGGTTTCCGAATGGAACAGACAAAGACGAAAGAAAAAAACAGAGAAATAGATATGCTAAATGGAAAAATTGCCGGAAAGCTGATCATGTTTGCCCTGCCGCTTGCTTTTAGCACGATCTTGCAGCAGTTATTCAATTCCGCAGACGTGGCAGTTGTCGGCAGATTTGCCGGAAGCAGTGCACTTGCAGCAGTTGGAAGCAGTGTCGCTCTGGTCGGAATATTTGTAAATCTGATCACAGGACTTTCCGTGGGACCGAATGCAGCTTTGGCAAATCTGATCGGTCAGAACAAACGGGAACAGATCAGTGCTATGCTGCATACGATTCTGACGTTTGGTCTGATTCTTGGCATCGGTCTGATGTGCCTTGGATTTATCATTGCAAAGCCGGTTCTTGTGGTGTCAGGAACGCCGGACAGCGTCATGGATCAGGCGATGCTGTATATCCGTATTTATCTTTTGAGTATTCCATTTATGCTGCTTTACAATTTTGGTGCGGCGGCTCTGCGAAGCTACGGAGACAGCAAACGTCCGATGTACTATCTTTTACTGGCAGGTGTGGTAAACGTTGTACTGAATCTTCTTTTGGTAGTAGGCGTTCATTTGGGCGTGGAAGGTGTTGCCATCGGTACGCTGGCATCTAATGTTCTTAGTGCGTCACTGGTTTTGCTCTGCCTGTATCGGAGAGAGGATGAATTTCAGTTCCGATTTGGAAAAATGCAGATTCGAAAAGATTTTTTGCGTCGTGTTCTGGTAATCGGAGTTCCGGCGGGAATTCAGGGAGCCATTTTTTCGGTATCAAACGTGTTTATCCAGAGTGGTATTAATTCTTTCGGGGAGGATGCCATTGCCGGTGCTTCGGTCGGATTGAATTTTGAATATTTTACCTATGCCATTGCATGTGCCTTTGCACAGGGCGCGGTAACTTTTACCAGTCAGAATTATGGAGCTGGCAATCTGAAACGATGCAAGAAAATTTTTGGCTTAAGTATGCTGTTTGGAATCGGATTTACCGAGATTTTAAGTGTGATTTTTATTGCAGGCGGCAATACATTTGTACATATTTATACTGCCAGTGACGCGGTAGCCATGTATGCACTGATCCGCATGCAGCATGTATGCTCTCTGGAAGGTCTGACCGCGACTTACGAAGTGGAGAGTGCAGCATTGCGTGGCATGGGAAAATCACTGGAGCCGGCAATCATTACTATTCTTGGAACGGTTGTATTTCGAATGATCTGGATGGTAACTGTGTTTAAACGGGTTCCGACGTATAACATGCTGATGAATGTTTATGTTACTTCATGGGTAGTTACCGGTGGCCTGATTTTTATCATATATATGCAGCATATGAAAAAAGAAGAGAAACGGAAGAACAATCTTGTTAGGACTGTTCTTTTAAAGTAGGAATTGTTCCTGAAATCATATGACGTTTCATCATAGCGGTGATCTGTTGTGGTGAAATGTCATCTTTACGGGAAAACCACCAGCGAACTGTCACAAGAAAATTGTTGACCAGAAGTTTTGCATACCAGTCAGCAAACTGTTTTTTCCCCGGTGAGATCGTTGGATGATTCTGAATTTCAGTTTCTACCTTGCGTGCACCGGCATTCATCATTTCATCAAAGACATTTCGACCGAGCAGCTGTTGCTTCCACAGAATTTCCAACTCACGTTTCTGAGTGCAAAGGTGAGCCAGACAATCCTGAAGCGCGCGGGTATGTTCGGCATCACTGACATCCATATGCAGAAAATCAACTTCCATATGATCTGCAAAATCCTGAACAATATGGTCGACCACTTCATCCCGCAACTCATATTTATCAGAGAAATAGCGGTAAAAGGTAGAACGGTTGATCAATGCCTGTTCTGATATTTTTCCAATCGTGATCTGAGAAAAATCTTCTTTTTCCATACAGTCAAAAAATGTGCGTATGATCAGTGATTTCATGCGGTCTGCGCGGTGGTCCATAGTGCTCTTTTCTCCTTTTTATGAACGATAAATGATTCATCTTATGAAATAAAAAATATCTCAGAAAATTATAATAGAAAAATGTGACAGATATTATTTATTCTTATTATAAAATCTGATTCGATTGTAGCACGTTTTTCTGTACTTATACAAGGACAATGCAACAAATATAATAAAAATATTGCAAAATGAAACAGCATGAAAAAAGCTGATGTTTGAATAAACAGGGGAGTTTCTGTTACAGTTTCAGTAACAAAAAAGAAGGATGAGGTAAGAGATTATGGCAGAAAAAAATCCGTATTTTCCACATTTATTTGAGCCGTTAAAAGTTGGTTCAAAAATCGTTAAAAACCGTATTGAGGCAGCTCCAGCATTATTTGCATTTGATCATTATATCGAGCTGGATCCGGATCCGTTTGGTTACACCACCCCGGTACCGGAGCGTGCATTCCGGATGCTGGAAGCGAAGGCAAAAGGCGGTGCAGGAATCGTCTGTCTGGGTGAGTTAAGCCCGAACCATGAGTATGACAAACGTTTCCCGTTTGAACCATACCTTGATTATACATCCAGATCCGATAAAAAATTCAACATCATTAAAGAAACCGCAGAGATGATCAAAAGCTATGGCGCACTGGCAATCGGTGAGCTGATTTCCTGTGGTGAGATCAAAACAAATATCGGAGACGGTATCAATCCAAAAGGACCATCTGAGAAAGATCTTCCGGATGGAACTCATGTAGATGCATTTACAAAAGAAGAAATCTTAAGCTGTTATCAGGATTATGTAACTGCCTGCAAATGGTTTGAGGCAGCAGGTTGGGAAGGCGTTATGATCCATTGCGGACATGGTTGGCTTCCGGCACAGTTCCTTTCTCCGCAGTACAATAAACGTACCGATGAGTACGGCGGATCCTTTGAAAACAGAGCAAGATTTACTGTTGATCTGTTAAAAACTATTCGTGAGGCTATGGGACCTGATTTTGTGATTGAGATTCGTGTCAGCAGTTCTGAACATCTGTCGGGTGGCTTAGAGCTGGAAGATGCTGTAAAATACTGTAAACTTTGTGAGCCGTACATTGATATGATTCATGTATCCTGTGGTCATTATCTGAGTTCTTCCAGAAGCTGGGAGTTCACAACTGCATATGCTCCGCATGGACCGAATATCGAGCCGGCATCTGTGATCAAACAAAACGTGTCTATCCCGGTTGCAGCAGTTGGAGGTATTAACTCTCCGGAACAGGCAGAAGAAGCAATTGCAGCAGGCAAAATTGATATGGTATCCATGGGACGTCAGTTCTTTGCTGATCCGGCATTCCCGAATAAGGCAAAAGCAGGTCATGCAGATGAAATTCGTCGCTGTCTACGCTGCGGAAGATGTTATCCGGGTCCGTCCGGTGAACATGAGACAGAGATTTGGACTGTGAAGTTCCCACCACTGGATTCCTGTACGATCAACCCATACGACGTATGGCCGGCTTCTCATCATAAAGTTCTTCCGGAGCGTATGCCAAAACCGGAAGCAAGCCGTAAAGTACTGGTAGTAGGTGGCGGCTGCGGTGGTCTGCAGACAGCAATCACAGCAGCAGATAGAGGGCATCAGGTAATCCTGTGCGAGAAAGCAGGCCTGTTAGGCGGTCTGATTAACTTTACAGATCATACCGATCATAAAGTAGATATCAGAAACTTCAAAGATCTGCTGATCCGTGACGTAGAGAAACGTCCGATCAAAGTAAGATTAAACTGTGAAGTAACACCGGAACTTATCAAAGAGATCGCTCCGGAAGCAGTTGTACTGGCAGTCGGATCTGATGATCTGATCCTTCCAATTGAGGGAATTGAAAATGCTGTCACAGCAATGGAGGTATATTACAACGATTTTGCTGGTCTTGGAAAAAGCACCATCGTACTCGGCGGTGGTCTGGTAGGCTGTGAGGCAGCAGCAGATTACATAGATCACGGTGTAGAGACAACCATCGTAGAGATGAAAGGTGCTTTGATGCCGGAGACAACCGGTTTGTACAGAACTGCTGTACATGACTTTATCGATAAAAACGGTGGTAAATACGAAGTAAATGCAAAAGTTATCAAAGTCGGCAAAGACTTTGTTGTAGCTGAGCAGAATGGAACAGAAATTACTATCAAAGCAGATTCTGTTGTCAATGCAATGGGACGCCGCGCACATGCGACAGAAGCACTTGAGGCGGCAATCAAAGAAGCTGGTATTCCGGTATGGAAGATCGGTGACTGTGTCCGTGCCCGTCAGATTGGTGATGCGGTAAGAGAAGGCTGGACCGCAGCAATGGAAATTATTTAAAAAGCTTGTTTTGTGGCAGAAAATTTGAGATTTTGAAAGGGACTGAGTTCATTTTGTCTTCGCGGCTAACAATCGCTCGCTAAGAAAAAATGAACTCAGTCCCTATTTACATACGTGGCAAAGGTAAAATGTTTAGCCACTTAAAGTCTGCTTATAATGTCACGTTTATAATTTAAAAACGTTTCCGTCAGATAAAAATCATCCGGTCGCGGTTTCTTCTCACGAATCACGATCTCATCTTTAATCTCGCCCGGTGTACCATTCAAGATGTAAATGCGGTCAGATAAAAGAATCGCTTCATCAATATCGTGCGTAATAAACAGCGTTGACAGATCAATGTGCGTCATAATATTCAGATACCACTTATGAATATTGGATTTTGTAATGGTATCCAGTGCGGAAAACGGTTCGTCCAGCAGCGCGACACCGTTGGATGACAGATATGTCCGCAGAAGCGCTGCACGCTGACGCATACCGCCGGAGAGCTGACTTGGATACTGATACTGTGTACCATCCAGACCAAAATCTGCAAACAGTGGATCTGCTTTCTGGCGTGCATCTGCTTTTTTCATGCCCTTTAAGACAAGGGGCAGCGATACATTATCAATAATTTTCTTATGAGGCAGCAGCAGATCTTTCTGAAGCATGTAGCTGATCTGTCCCGGAGTGGAAGTGATCTCTTTATCATTCAGATACACATGTCCTTCCTCCGGTGTAGTCAGGCCGGAAAGAATGTGAAACAATGTCGTCTTTCCGGAACCGCTGACACCAAGAAGGCATACTAGCTCACCCTGATTCAGTTCGATATTGATATCTTTGATGATCGTTCGCTGTCCATATATTTTTGTAATATGTTCTGCTTTTAATAATGCCATTTTTATTTCCTGTTTGAAATCTTAATTACCACCTAAGTAGTCGTTTGAAAATCCCTGTCCGGTCAGATCTTTGGAGGTAAGTCCGTTATCTGCCAGCCATTTGTAGAATGTATTCCAACGATCCTCATCGATGAATCCCCATTTCTGAGCATCTGCGATGTACTGCTCGGAAATATACTGCTGAGAAGCCTGAACCAGATCTTCAGATCCGCTTAAGGAACCCGTGTTGTCACCGGCGATCAGCATGTTTGCGGCATCTACCGGATTCTGGATGGCATATTCATAACCTTTCTGAGTTGCCTCAAGGAATTTTTTAGCAACATCCGGGCTGTTCTGTAAAAATTCATTGTTTGCGATGATAACCGGTGTGTAGTAATCAAATACCGGGTTTACATCTTTAAAGAAGAAGAAATCACAAGGTGTTTTCTCTACGTTTGCATTGATTCCGCCCCATCCGTAGAATACCCAGATGGCATCTGTCTGATGAGCAGCCAGAGCAGCCGGTTCAT
The DNA here is from genome assembly GCF_003122485.1 of Eubacterium ramulus. Classification (GTDB taxonomy): domain Bacteria; phylum Bacillota; class Clostridia; order Lachnospirales; family Lachnospiraceae; genus Eubacterium_I; species Eubacterium_I ramulus_A. The sequence continues at coordinate 26,058 of NZ_JRFU01000028.1, read as the reverse complement.
CTGTGATATCGTTCGGGATCAGATTTACTTTATCAAAATCACCACCGTCACCGTTGATAACAGTTTTTAAAGTAGCAAGTTCGATCGGGGACTCCCATGTAGAATAAGTTTTGCCTGTCATTCCTTTCGGAGTGTCGATACCGTCACCCTGACGGGAGAGGATACCGGAAGTGTTGTGCTGGAGAACAGCAGCAACCGCTGTGATACCAAGTGGATTATCGGAATCCAGAGATGCAGCCATAGTATCCTGCGCTTCAATGGCGAACTGAGCCTGACCGGAAGCACACATTAATGCAGCACCGTCCTCTGGTGGCTGAACGATCTGGACATCCAGACCTGCCTGCTCATAGTAACCAAGCTGCTGAGCAACGTATAAACCGGTATGGTTTGTGTTCGGTGTCCAGTCCAGGCAGAATGTGATCTTTGTCAGATCTTTATCAGAGCTGGAAGTGTTCTCTGCGGCAGCAGAAGAGCTGTCGGAGGCATTTCCTTTTGCAGCGTTGTTGTCAGCATTTCCGCATGCAGCCATGGAAAATATCATAGCAGCTGCTAAAGATGCAGCAGCAAGTTTCTTTAAAAATTTGTTTTTCATACTTCTTTTCCCTCTTTTTCTGTTCTTATCCAAGGCATGGATAAGTTTCTGATAATGTTGACAGCGAGCATCAGCAGCAAACTGATGATCACGATAAAAATAATAACAGCAAACATTTTGTCGAATGCGTATGCCTTTTTGACACGGGTCATATAAACACCAAGTCCGTTGAATCCACCGAGCCATTCTGCAACAACAGCGCCAACCACAGCGTAGGAAGCAGAAATCTTCAAACCGGAGAAAAACTGGTTCAAAGCGGATGGAAATTTTAAATGCCGGAAAATCTGAAATTTTGTCGCTCCCATGGCGCGCATCAGATTGACCGCATCCTGATCCACACTTTTATATCCGTCCAGCAGACCGACTGCGATCGGGAAAAATGTGGTGATGACAACCAATGCAATTTTTGGTGCCATGCCAAATCCCATCCAGAGCACCAGAACCGGCGCAATGGCAATGGTAGGAATCGTCTGTGTGATTACCATCAGCGGATAAAATGCCCGGTTGATGGTCAGAAAACGATCCATCAGTGTGGCACTGACAAAAGCCAGCAGGATACCGATGCAAAGACCGTAAAATGCCTCCTGCAGGGTGTATCTTGCATGCATCAGGATCAGCGGCATGTCTGAGATCAGCGCTTTTGCCACATTGACCGGTGACGGCAGCATATAAGCCGGAACCAGTCCGGATACACAGATCAGATACCATGCCAGCACGATCAGGCATAACGCGATGATTGCCGGAATCTTACTGGTGATGCTTTGTAACTTTTTTGTCAATGGTCAGTACATCTCCCTCTGGTTTAAAAGAAATTTTTACATAAGTATTCATAGCCGGGCAGCCTGCTTTTGCAGCAACGAGCTGACAGTTTTTTACGATTTCCATCAGTTCGTCATAATCGCCTTCGATGGATGTCTCGCATGGTCCCACATAATAGTTCAGACCTGTAGATTTGATATAAGCAATGACTTCGTCTACGATACGAATGACTTCATCTTCATCTGTGACTGTCGGTAATACTTGAATAGCTACACTTGCGTTCATTATTTGTTCCTCCCTGAAAATAAAAGTGAAATTTAAGATCCATCTGTGAACCTTATTACATTAAGTAACCATAACTCCCATGCCATATCACATATTCGCAGCAGAAATAAGAGGCATTTTTGAACGCAGAATAAGCATTCCCCCCCCCATTTCAAGTGCGTAGAGCACTAAGCGGTGGGTAAGGGGGATACTTATGTCAGTGGGAGTTAAAAGCTCCCACTGACAGGTCGCAAAGCGACTGCGTTCATGAGCAAGTAGCGAAAAACGGATTGCGAATGGCCGCTTTACTTGATTATGCAATACATGTGGTGCTGCACATTTTTACAATCAAAAAAGCACCAACCGGTTGGCAGATGCTTTAAGAATGTCTGATAGTTTTCTCTACTATTATATTCTGTAACACTTCCTACGATGGCATTGTCCAACAGGTATAAGGGTCAAAGGTCTGTCCTTACTCTCAGCGATATGCTCCCCTGGTTAATTATGAAACAGAAAATCCGTTTGTATGGCACTTTACGGGTAAGATGTTAACGCAGGAGAGTGGAATTGTCAAGGAAAAACAGCAAGAGAATGATATTGTGAAAAATCTCAAGGAGATGGAATTATGATATATGAATTCGCTTTTAAAAACTTTAGCTCCTATAAATCAATGGCAGACCTTCTATGTCTATTGAGGAACTGGAAAATACAGTTAAAATATCAACAATTGAGAATTCATATTTCATATATCGTTCAGTCAGAGGATTCTTTCTTTCAATCAGAAATTTATAAAAATATGTCTGGAGGGCATCCAACGGCTGTTGCATATAGTGGAATGGCAAATGCTTATGAAAGACTTTTAAACGAGTGTATAACTGAAAATCAAGATTATTTTTTTGATACATATATATATGATTGACGAGTGGCAAGGATTTGAAAATACACAGCTTTTAGATTTTAAAATAGCAGGTTTGGTGAAGAATTTCTTTACAATGTAAGAAAATGAATGCATAATGTTGAAGGTGAAAACAAAAAATCAGATGGGAGAATCTAAATAATGAAACGAGTACAGGAAATCGTACAAAGTATGTTTAGAATGCTAAATAGTGCCATTGCTGGTATATATGGTTTAATGATGATATTTATCGTGATATGTTGTATTTTCTTTGCGCACATACGTTATTGGAGATTATCTTATAGTGAAAACTTTTTGCCTGCAATTGTATTATTAATATTTGGTGGAATCACAATATGTGGCATTGTGACAATTTGCAAAAGGGCAGATAGAGAATGTAAAATAAAACCTATAATTTTCTGGATAGTTGTTCCGGTAATGATATTTTTAATGCAGATATATTTTGTGTGGAATTATTATGTGTATACAGATTGGGATGTGGCTTCAGTAGTAGGACTTGCTGATAAAATTGCACATAATGAATCAACAGATATATATATTAATTATTTTTCGAGATATCCAAATAATTTATTTTTGGTATTTGTCTTTTCGAAGATAATGGAAATTGTTCATTTTTTGGGCGGTCATGCGCATGAATATTTTATGCTTTTGTGCGTACAATGTGCGTTTAATACATGTACAGGAGTACTTCTTGCAAAAATAATAAGTAAATTGTTTCATAATCGTGTTTTAACGATGGTGGGATATAGTATATATTTTTTTTTAATAAGCTTGTCACCTTGGGTTTCGATTCCATACTCTGATTCGATAGCATTAGTATTTCCGATTTTGATAATGTACATTTATGTCAATAGAGAAAAATTTAAGTGTTTTTCGTGGTTTGCGATTCCGTTTTTATCTTATATTGGATATAAAATTAAACCACAAACAATGATAGTCGCTATTGCAATTATGTTAATAACAATTTTAAATATAAAATTAAGCTGCATTGGAAGAGGATATTTAAAAAAAGTGGCAGCTCTTATCTTGGGATTCTTATTAGCATTAGGAATTTCAATAGCCGCAGTGAGAAGCCTGAATATACAGCTTGATGATGAAAAAGCTTTTGGAATAAAACATTTTTTTATGATGGGAATGAATACCCAGACAATGGGAGTATGGGCCGGGGACGATGTTTCTTATTCAGATTCATTTCAAACGGTGGAAGAACGTGATCAAGCAGATCTGCAGAAAGCATTTGAGCGTATTGAAAATATGGGTGCAGTGGGTTTCTCAAAACAAATGATAAGAAAAACGCTAACAAATTATAATGACGGAACTTTTTTCTGGGGTGGAGAAGGGGCGTTTTACATAAATGTTATGGAAAGAAATACAAAAATCAGTGGTTTCTTGAGAGGACTTTATTATAATAGAAATTATAGTTCTGTTGGAAAATATAATACAGTTTGGATAAATTTTGTCCAAATGATTTGGTTAACTTGTCTGGGATTAGGAATTCTGGGAGTATGCTATAAAAATCAAAAAGAAAGAAGTGTACTAATGCTTTCTGTTATAGGATTAACGATATTTGAATTACTTTTTGAGGCAAGATCCAGATATTTATATGCTTATGTTCCATTATACATATTGTTGGCAATATATGGAGTAGCACTTTTACTAAATAGAGCAGAGAAAAAGAAATGAGGTGTTTGAGTTGGATACAGTGTTGTGGATAGTGATACCATGCTATAATGAAGAAGACGTTTTGCCAATTACATCAGAATTGTTTTTGAAAGAGTTAAGCCTGTTGATTGAAAAAGAAAAAATTTCGAGCAAAAGCAGAATACTATTTATAAATGATGGAAGCAGAGATAAAACATGGGAAATTATAAAAAATCTGGCGGAAAAGGATGAACATTATATTGGTATTTGCCAAAGCAGGAATCGAGGACATCAAAATGCTGTATTGGCAGGTTTAATGGAAGCAAAAAAATATGCGGATATTACAATTTCTATTGATTGCGATGGACAGGACGATATTACAGCTATGGAAGCTATGATAAATGAATATCATAATGGATGTGAAATTGTATATGGTGTCAGAAGTAAACGAGATACAGATACTTTTTTTAAAAGAGTAACAGCAGAAGGCTTTTACAAGTTGCTGAATACTATGGGAGCAGAGGTTGTTTATAATCATGCAGATTATCGATTGGTTTCCCGAAAAGTGTTGGAAGCATTTTCAGAGTTTAAAGAAGTGAATCTGTTTTTGAGAGGCATGTTTCCGCTTGTGGGATTTAAAAGTACATCTGTTTATTACGAGCGGCAGGAACGTATGGCTGGTAAATCTCATTATCCACTCAGAAAAATGCTTGCTTTGGCATTTGATGGTATAACAAGTCTGTCGGTTAAGCCTATCCAGATGATTACTAATTTCGGAATATTGGTGTCAATTATAGGATTTATAGGAGTTATATGGGCTGTTATTAGCTGGGCACTTGGAAATACGGTTTCGGGCTGGGCAAGTATGATATGTGTGATATGTTTTATTGGTGGTGTTCAATTGTTATGTACAGGTGTGATTGGTCAGTACATTGGGAAAGTTTATATGGAAACAAAACATCGTCCACGTTATATCATAAGTGATCGAACGTATGAAAAGCAAAATATGGACGACAAATAGTATAATATTGATATGGCAATAAAAGTAGGACGGGAAGATAAAAGACAAGTCTTCACGTCCATATTTTATTTCTTCCTGATAATAAGACTTAAGCTGCATTCTGGAACTGTCGTTTACTTCCCAAAGAACATTGCCCTTTGAAACCTGATAATATCTGTCGTTTACCTGACATAATCCTGTATAGTCGTAATTTACTTTCCCATTCTGAACCAGCCAACGGCTGTTTTTCCCATCTGCAACAGTAGTTGCACTATAGTCTAGCTTCCTATTTCGGCAGTACCATGTTCCATACTGATTGTCGCCGAAGCCGGTATAGTTGGAAGAAATATGTCCGTTTTTGGTATAAAACCAGCTGTTGCCAATTTTTTCAACATTATTCTTTGATTTTGCACTTGCGGATAATGGATTTAGACATAACATGCAGAATACCATTATCAACAGTAATAGAGTAACTTTTTTTAAAAACTTTATTTCTAACCTCCATCATTTATAAAATGTATTCTCGGAATCTTCCTAGATGAAGAAGTCTATGAAGAATTCTGAGAGTACATAATAAATACACAGTGTATTATAACTATTCCACACCATGCAATAGTTTACTACAATTAATAAAATAATTCAAATTATGAAATTATGAAGGAAATTTAATAAATTTATGAAGAAACGAATGGAAGGGGATTACAAATTGACAGTTCCTGTTTGCATATGCTATATTTCATTGCTGTATGTATGATATTCTGTTCAGAATGGGTGAGGAAAGGATTATTTCTTGTAAAAATAACGAAAAAGTGATAAAGTGAAACATATTAAATACTTACAGAATGTACGAAAATTGTCTGTTGGTATTATAATGGAGGAAATTTATGAATTCAAAAAAAGATTATAAGAAAGTTCAGGACAGCAGAATTGTAAGCGTGACAGAATTACTTTTGGAACTTTTTAAACGAATTAAGCTAATAATGTTGGCTGCAGTTGTCTTTGCAGTTGCTTTGGGCGGATATAAGTACATAAAGGATAAAAAATCCGCAGATATTAGTCCAGCAGAGGTGTCAATAGAAGAGGCGGGAAAAAGCCTCACAGAGGAAGAACTGGAACAGGTAAGATTAACAGAATATACACAGACATCTCTGGAAAAGAAGCAGGAGTATGCAGAGAAATCTGTATTGATGCAGCTGGATCCGTATAATGTCAGTACAGCGTCCATTCAGCTTCTCATTGGAACAGATAATAATGAACAGCTGGCGGATCTTAAATATGCATATTATATGTATGTAAATGATGGACAGTTACTGGAAGATTTAGAAGACAGCGGAGTAAAAGAAGAAACACAGTATCTGAATGAAATCATCAGTTATGAAGATGCTTCGGCAAATAATGGAAGCAATACGACTGGCAATATGGTAACGACGAATACAGGTAGTACTTTTGGAGTGAAGGTAAAGTATGCAGACAGGGAATCCTGTGAAAAACTTGCGAATAATATTATTTCCTGTATCTCAGATTATGCAAAAACACTGAGTGGAAAAATGTATACTCATACAGTAACAATGGTTAACTGCTCTTATTCCAATATGGTTGATTCTTCTGTTGCACAGAAACAGTCAGATTGTATGACAGCGATCACTACGTTGAAAGATCAGACAAAACAGTTGACAGAGCAGTTAAACGCGACACAGAAGCTTATGCTGGAAAAAGAGAATCAGGAATCATCTTCTGATGAAGATAAAGCAGCAGTTGTTACAAAAGTTTCTATTAGTAAAAAGTATATTGGACTTGGCGGAGCGATAGGAATTGTTCTTGCCGTTCTCTATATAATTATTGCATATTTGCTGCGTGGAACAATCAACTCAAGTAACGACATTAAATATTTATATAATAGCAGAGTGCTAGCTGAAATCCCGGTATCCGGAAAAAATGTTCTTTACAGAAAAGTAAGAAAGAAACTTTTAAAAGACAGTGCGTCAAATGACAAAGAATCAGCATTAAAGTTACTGGTGTCAAATGTAAAATACGAATGTGAGAAAAATGATATCCACGAAATGATTATGGCATACGCATGCGAAGATAAATATATGCAGACATGGGTTGGAGAAGCGGAACAGCAGTTACAGGAGGCAGGAATTAAACTTTGTAAAGTAGCAGGTGGATTGGAACAGGCGCAGGCGGTGGAAGAAATGAGCCGTTTAAAAAATATTGTTCTTGTAGAAAAGCTTTCCGGTGCCCGTTATGAAACCATAACCCGTGAAATGGAAATCTGCATGGAACATAATATGGAGCTTATAGGTATTGTTGCATTGAATTAGAGGAGATTACAATGACTGAAAGGAGAGGGGTCTACTCAATGAAAAAAGATAATATAAAAGTATGCTTGGTTGGATCTTCAGGAGGTCACCTGACGCATTTATATATGTTAAAGCCATTTTGGAGTACCAGGGAACGTTTTTGGGTTACTTTTGATAAAGAAGATGCACGAAGTTTATTGAAAGATGAAAAAATGTATCCATGCTATTTCCCGACAAACAGAAGTTTGAAAGCATTGATCAAAAATACAAAAATTGCATGGAAGGTACTGAGAAAGGAACGACCGGATCTGATCATTTCATCAGGAGCAGCAGTATCTGTTCCGTTCTTTTATCTGGGAAAACTGTTCGGTGCAAAGTTGATCTATGTGGAAGTGTTTGACAGAATCGATAAACCGACAATGTCAGGTAAAATGGTATATCCGATTGCAGATAAATTTATTGTGCAATGGGAAGAACAGAAACAGGTATATAAGAAAGCAATCAATTTAGGAAGCATTTTTTAAAGGAAAAAACAATGATATTTGTTACAGTAGGAACTCACGAACAGCCTTTTGACCGTCTGGTAAAGGCAATTGATGAGTTAAAAAGGGATCAGCTGATCACTGATGATATATTTATTCAGACGGGGTATAGCACATATTCTCCAAAATATTGTGAATGGAGTAAGTTTGTACCGTATGCGGATATGGAGAAAAAGATGGCAGAAGCCAGAATCGTTATTACACATGGTGGTCCGGCAAGCTTTATTATGCCTTTGCAGATGGGAAAGACACCTGTGGTAGTGCCAAGACAGGCAGAATATGGAGAACATGTAAACAATCATCAGGTGGAATTTGTTGAAAATGTTTCAAAGCGTATGGGAACAATTATTCCGGTGTATGATATCGCCGATCTGCGGAATGCCGTATGCAACTATGATACGATTATTTCGACAATGACACAGGGCGCAAAAAGTCATAATGAAGAATTTAACCGGGAATTTGAAAAAATTGTAGATAATCTATTTCAATAGGATGTAAAGCAACGATGAAAACAAAAAAGAAAAAGGTATTGATAATCAGTACAGTTGGTTTAAAATATGAAGGAATTACCAGTGTGATTTTGGCAAATCTGGAAGCTATGAAGCGGGATGATCTTGAAATTTATCTGGCTGGAACGATAGAAGTACATCCGGAAATTGCGGAGAAGATTACTGGACTTGGATGTGAGATCATTGATCTCCCAAACAGAAGAACAGATACCACAGCATATTTTAAAGCGCTGATCAGAGTGATTCGAAGAAAGAAAATTGATGTAGTTCATGCACATGGTAACAGTGCTACTATGACAATTGAAATGGCGGCTGCTTTTTTTGGAGGATGCAGACGTCGAATCGCGCATTCACATAATACCTGTTGCGAACAGGTAAGAGCGGATAAGATGTTACGCCCTTTCTTTTATTTGTTATGTAATAAACATCTGGCATGTGGTGAAGCGGCAGGAGAATGGCTTTTTGGAAACCGTCCGTTTACGATCATTGCAAATGGCCGAAATATTGAAAAATATAAATTTGATTCGGAGATACGAAGGTCGATAAGGGAAAAGTATCATTGGGAAAATAAGACGGTGATCGGACATGTCGGCGGTTTTTTGCCGCAGAAAAATCATGCATTTTTAATAGATATATTTCAGGCTGTTCATAAGAAACAGCCTGATACAGAGCTGGTTTTGTTTGGTGATGGACCATTGCGTGGAGAGATAGAACAGAAGGTTGAAAAGCTGGGATTAAAAGACTGCGTAAAATTTATGGGACTGTCAGATCAGGTGAACTGTTTCCTGCAGGCAATGGATGGTATGCTTCTTCCGTCTGTGTTTGAGGGACTTCCGCTTGTTGCTGTTGAGTGGCAGATCGCAGCACTTCCGTGTGTATTGTCGAATGAAGTTACAACAGACTGTGCTTTTTCTGATTTGGTGGAATTTTGCTCATTAGAAGAAAACCCGGATGTGTGGGCTGATATTTTGTTGAAGAAAATTGAAAATACAGACAGAAATGAAGAAGCTTTGAATGTGATAGCTGAGACAAAAAGAGCTGGGTTTGATATACGGGATAATGCAGAGTTGCTGCATGACATATACTGCGGAAAATAAGCAGTAAATGTTTGCAGTAAGGAAGGAAGAACAATATGAAAAAGGTAATCATAGGATGCAAGAGTGTATTTACCTATATGAAATATAAAATATTATACGGAAGTCGTATACAAATGGCAAAAATCAATTCACTGAAAGGCAGGATTGAGATAGATCTGTTTTCAGATGCAAAATGCAGGATTGGTAATTTTTTGATGACGGCAGGACCTTTTTATATAAAGTGTACGGATAAGGCGGAGATTACAATAGGTGATAACTGCTTTTTTAATCATAATTGCAGTCTGACGGCAGCAGAGAATATTGTGATAGGCAATCAGTGCATGTTTGCAAATAATTTTGTGGTGGTGGATCATGACCATGACAGAAAAGATGGAAAAATATTAAAAGAATTGGTGAGTGCACCTGTTAAAATCGGAAATAATGTATGGTGTGGTGCAAATGTAACTGTATTAAAAGGGGTTACGATCGGGGATGGTGCGGTCATAGCTGCCGGCTCTGTTGTAAACAGAGATGTAGCTGCTTATTCCGTTGTTGCAGGAGTTCCGGCACGAAAAATTAGTAAGTAAGGATTGATAATTGTATGACTGCAAAGGTACGTGAGATTAATATACATAATATAATCGGTTATTTTATCCTGATCCCATTTTTAAATCCAAGAGGATTTTATGATGCCGTTCCGTTTTATAAGCCATTCATGACGGCGTGGGTTTATCTGGCATTACTCCTGATTATATTTGAGATGTGTTTACAATATAGAGGAAATTTAATTCATATGGAAAAAAGGGCGGAGATTGCCATTTTTTCCTATTTTGTAGCTGTGATTTTGATTACATTGACAGCGCAGGGAGGATTACATGAGGGGTTACAGAATATGATAGCAACTCCTTTTTTGTGTGTATATGCCATTTTATGTCTGCGCAACGATCCAAAGCATTTTATAAAAATGATATCCAATATCCTGATTGTGTTGTTTTTGTTGAACCTGACAATATTCAACCCATATATTATGCAGTATAAGATTGCGGAATATCATATTATTTTTTTGGGACATGTTCAGGTGGCAGCGCAGTTTGGGGTATTGGGAATTTTGTGTGGAGCATTGGAATTCAGGAGTAGAAAGAAAACGGCATTGTTGCTGGAACTTCTTTCTATCTTAACAATGTTGACCAGTAATGCTGCCAGTGCTATTTTAACTGTAGTCCTGCTTGTTGTGTTTATCGTTTTAGTAATCTTTAAAGTATATGGTATCTTTTGTAAAGGAATTCCAATTTATATCGTGCTATATACAATATTTAGTGCAATTCTGGTTATGGTGAATGTTCGCTTGCCAGGTTTTGTGATTTCAATGTTGAATTCGAGACAGAGTATTTGGGCAGTAGCACTTCAACATATAAAAGAAGCTCCAGTGATTGGCTATGGCGTTCAGGGAGTGACTTTGGAGTTATACTGGGGCGGAAAATTTAACTATGCACATAGTCAATTTGCACAAAATCTGCTGGATGGCGGAATTGTATTGTCGATTCTGTTTTTTGTTATGTTTGTTGCAGTGGCATTTTGTGTCAGAAAGACAGAGAATAAGATTTTAAGAAGCATAGGAACTTTAACAATGATCGCATTTATGTGTGTTGCATTGTTTGACAGTATTTCTTTTTACCCGTATTTTATGCTTACATTAATGATATTACTGTATTTGCCGGACATTTCAAAAATACAGAGCAGAACATGATTTTGTATACAGGTTGTGAATGAGGAGAACGAACATATGGCTTATAAAGTTTTAAATTTGTTATCAGATGGCGGTGTTGGTGGCATCGAGAATTTATGTAAATGTATTTCTGATATACGAACAGAGGAAAATTGTTTCTGTTGTTTGTTTGAGGAAGGTGCAATTTATGAGGAAATGAAAAAAAATGGAGATGCTGTTTCTCTGGTTTCCTGTGGAAGTAAAAAAGTAACGAAAGAAAGAATTCGTGCGCTGCTTTCTCTTGCAAAAAAATATGATATCATTGTAGTTCATCATAGTGCTATTGTAATTCAGTTCTATTATTCGCTGCTCAAATTTCTGTTACCGGGTAAAAAATATGTGTTGGTGGCACATAGTTGCTTTTCACCGGAATTTTATTATGATTACAGTTCAAACTTTAAGAATAAAGTTCGAGCATGGCTGCAAAAACATGTATTGAACATTTCTGACAGGGTCGTATTTGTGTCAAAGGCCGGAGAAAAATCATATAGAGATTATTTTAAAATTCCGGATTCCAAGTGCAGAGTTGTATATAATGGGGTAGTCCCGCAGACAGAATACCGCAAACCAAAGAAGGGAGCGGTAGAGAGAAATCATATATTTAAAATCGTTTTTATTGGAAGATTAGAGAAAATAAAAGGTGTACATTTGCTGATTGAGGCAACAGATGAACTGAGAAAAAAATATCCGGTACAGCTTGAAGTTGTCGGTTATGGCGGAGAGCAGGAAAATCTGCAGATGATGTCTGAAAAACTGGGCCTGGGAGAAATCGTACATTTTGCGGGCATGCAGCGTGATATAGGAAAATATTTAAAAACAGCTGATATTTTTGTATATCCTTCTATTTGCGAAGAGGTATTTGGTATTTCACTGGTTGAGGCAATGTCTTATGGAGTACCTTGTGTTGCAAATGAAGTAGGTGGAATTCCGGAAATTATTACAGAACATAAAAATGGTGTGCTGACCAGTGAAAAAACAGGAAAAGCAGTTGCAGAGGCAATTGCATCTCTGATAGAAGCTTATTACGAAGGAAAAGCAGATGAGATAGCTGAAAATTGTTATGAGACAGCCCAGTATTTTTCTATTGACCATACCGTAGAAGGTTTGGAAAAATGTTACATGGAATTAGTAAACAGAAAATAATATGGAGTTTAAGATGACAGAGACACAAAAAATACAGAAATTGATTTTATATATTGCAAATGAAGTGATTCGTATTTGTGATAAAAATGATATACCGTATAACATTACGGCAGGTACTTTGCTTGGAGCTGTTCGTCATAAAGGTTTTATCCCGTGGGATGATGACTTTGATTTTGCCATGACAAGAAATGATTATGAACGTTTCCTCAAAGCCTGCAAGAAAGATTTGAATACAGATATTTTTTTCCTGCAGACAGCAGAAACGGACAGAAATTTTGCTTATTCGATGGCGAAGCTACAGTTGCTCGGAACAGAGATCATAGAGGATTTTTCCATTGGTGTAGACATTCATCATGGAATTTTTGTAGATATTTTTCCTTATGACAAGCTTCCAGATGGGGACGTGAAAAGAAAAAAATTCTTGAAAAAAAATCATTTGTTAAAGACAATGCTCTGGATCAAATGCGGGTATGGGGTAAAAGAACATTCCGGACGGACAGGATATAAAATCCTTCATTTCCTGGGAAGATTTGTAACGATTGAAAAATTAAAGAAAAAAATATATGCTCACATTACAAAATATAATAATACGAACTTCAATGATTGTTTTACCAGTGACTATCCGGATGAAAAAATGGAAGAAAAGTGGCTGGTGAACAGAACTGAATATCCGTTTGAAGGCTATAATTTTAAAGGATTCAGGGATTATGATGAATACCTGAGTTCTCTTTATGGCGATTATATGACACTGCCGCCGGAAAATGAGCGTGAAACACATACAAATGCAAAAGTTGATTACGGTCAATATGATAAATGGTTTGAGGAGTAATATGTCAAAAATTAGAGAAACCCTGAGCAGATGGGAAGGAAAATATTATAAGCAAAAAATTCAAAAGACAGCAAAATGCTGTGGTGCAAATCTGTATTGTGGCGGAAAATCTTTTGTTACGTCAAATACAGAGCTTGGAATGAATGTAAATTTTAATGGAATGTCTATATTTGGAAATGGTAAAATTATGATTGGAAATAATTTTCATTCCGGTCCGGGCTGCCAGATCATTTCATCTTTCCACAATTATGATACAGATGATGCGATTCCGTATGGAAATCAGTATATCCATAAAGATGTTACGATTGGTGATAATGTCTGGCTTGGAAACAATGTGATCATTCTAGGGGGAGTAGAAATCGGAGAAGGCGCAATTATCCAGGCTGGAAGTGTGGTCTGTAAGAATATTCCGGCTTATGCGATTGCAGGAGGCCATCCGGCAGTTCCGTTTAAAACACGTGATATAGAACATTATGAAAAGCTTAAAAAAGAAAAGAAGTTTCATTAATTGATTAATAAATTGATTAATAAAATAGAAATGGAAGTGTAATATGCGAATTTCAACATGGATTCAAAAATATAAAGATATGTCACAACCGGTAAAAGCTTCGTTCTGGTTTACGGTCTGTAACATTTTAAATAAAGGAATTGCGCTGATTTCCACACCTGTTTTTGTCAGAATTCTGACAACAGATGAGTACGGTGATTATTCGGTATTCCAATCCTGGTACAGTATATTGGTTATTTTTGCAACATTAAATTTGTTTTCCGGTGAATATGGAAAAGGTCTGATAGAGTTTGATGATGATAAGGATCGTTTTACATCATCTGTATTAGGTCTGACGTCAGTGATCACGTTGCTGGTGTTTGCGGTATTTGCGTGCAATCTGACGTTCTGGTCAGGAAAATTAAGCTTATCACCGATATTGATCATTGCCTTGTTTGTGGAAATATTTACAATGTCTGCCTATGAGTTCTGGTCAACAAAACAGCGTTTTGAGTATAAATACAAAAAAGTTGTGCTGAGTACACTGGGAATGAGCGTGGGAAGTATTCTACTTGGAATTATTTCCGTGCTTGCTACAGATAACTATAAGTTGGAAGCACGAGTATTTTCCGATGTATTTGTGAAAGCAGTTATTTCTCTGGTCGCATTTTTTGTGATTGTCAGAAATGGAAAGAAGCTGTTTGATAAGAAATACTGGAAATATGCGTTATTATTTAACTTACCTTTGATCCCTCATTTTCTTTCAACTATGGTGCTCAGTCAGTCAGACCGTATTATGATTAAAGATATGGTTGGAAGCTCGGCAGCAGCGGTATATAGTATTGCCTACACAATTGGTACGATGGTTCTGTTGATTACAAATGCAATTAATAACTCATTTACACCGTATACATATCAGGCGTTAAAAGATAAAGAATATGACGGAATCAAAAAGAACGCGACCCTGCTTTGCGTGCTGGTCGCAGTGCTGGTTATCTTGTCCATGGCTTTTGCCCCGGAAATTATTTTAATTTTTGGTGGAAGAAAATATTACGAGGCAATCTGGGTTGTACCGCCGGTTGCAGTATCTATGTTTTTGATTTTCCTGTATTCTCTGTTCAGTAATATTGAATATTATTTTAAGAAGACAGGATTTATTGCCCTGGCATCTATCGTGTGTGCGGTTGCAAACTTAGGATTAAATAAAGTTTTTATCGAATTATTTGGATATTATGCGGCAGGTTATACAACATTGGTCTGTTATGGACTGTTAGCATTGATGCACTACTTTTTCTATCGAAAAGCGTTACATCAGGAAGGAGTTCGAGCATCAGAAGTATATAATTTGAAACAATTGCTGCTTATTCTGGCAGCTGTTCTGTGCGTGATGTTTGTGATGACCTTTACATACAGGCATATTGTTATTCGTTATGCAATTGTTGCAGTTATTCTGGCTGTAATGTTTGTAAACAGAAAAAAAATCATAGGCTGGCTGAAGAATATCAGAAATTCCTGATGAGCTGGTAATAAAGGAGAAAAACGATGAATGCCGTTAGTTATATTAAAAAGAATGGAATAAAAAGGGTTTTTGATGTCTTTTATCATTATAAGCTTGACCTGATCCTGCAAAAAGGCTGTAATTTCTTTTTGAAACACAGACCGTTACAGAATATCATTATTATTGAAAGTCATAATGATTTTGATTCCAATGGCGGTGCTTTTTATGACTACCTGATAAAAAATCATTATAATGACAAGTACAAAATTGTATGGCTGTTAAAAAATAAGGCTCCGAAATCTTTACCAGCGAATGTTGACTGGTGCTGGTTATATAAACCGAGTCTGAAAAAAGCGTTGTATGTATGCAAGGCAAAAGTATTTACAGCTGACTGTGTGGTGACAAATAAAGTTCGTGCCGACCAGAAATCATTTTATTTTACTCATGGAGCGGTTTGCCTGAAAAGTGTAATTGGGAAATGTAATCTGTCTGATACGGTTGATTATATTCTGTCTCCATCAGAAGCATATGGACCAATTCAGGCAAAGCAGGGAGGCTTGCCATTCCCAAATGACAGATTTGTATATCTTGGATATCCAAGTTATGACCGGCTGTTTACGCCATCAGAACATGAACTGGCGAAAGTGACGAAAGAGTCCTATCGAAAAGTGGTGATCTGGATGCCTACATTCCGTAAAGGCGGAGGTTATAAGCGGAACGACAGTACGAAGGAGCAACCATTGGGGATTCCAATTATTGAATCTGAGGAAGAATTAAAACAACTGAATGATGAACTTGTGAAAATGGACATGCTTTTGATCATAAAAATACATCCGATGCAGGATCCGGAGACAATAAAAGTACATGGCATGTCAAATGTCTGTGTGCTTACAGGAAGCACTGTGAAAAATCTGAATGTAGACAATTACAGACTGTTAAAAGATTCAGATGCTTTATTAAGTGATTATTCCAGTATTGCATATGATTATTTAATGCTGAACAGACCAATTGGATATGATTTTTCAGATCTTGATTCATATACGAACGGTCTTTGTGTGGATAATCCGGATGAATATATTGCAGGTCCTAAAATTTATTGTTATGATGAGTTATTGGGATTCCTGAAAGATGTTTCAGAGGAAAAAGATTCTTATAAAAAGCAGAGAGAAGAACTTTGCGGAAGAATTTATAAATATACAGATGGGAACAACAGCAAGAGAATTGCTGAATTTATGAAGTTATAAAGGAGTGACAAAAATGCTTAATTTTACAGTAGGACCAGTAATGTCATGTGAAGAGGTTCGTACAATTGGAGCGGAGCAGGTACCGTATTTCAGAACACCGGAATTTTCAAAAATCATGTTTGAAAATGAGAATCTTATGAAGAAATTTGCAAAAGCAGATGAAAATGCGCGTGTTGTATTTCTGACCGGATCAGGTACAGCTGCGATGGAAGCAGCAGTCATCAACGTTTTTGATACAAAGGATAAAGTACTTATCGTAAATGGCGGAAGTTTTGGTCAGCGTTTTGTGAAAATCTGTCAGATTCATCAGATTCCATATACAGAGATCAAACTTGAAATCGGGAAAAAACTGACACAGGAAATGTTAGATCAGTATGATGGAAAAGATTATACAGGATTTCTTGTAAATATTCATGAGACATCCACCGGTGTACACTATGACCCGGTTATGATCAGTGAATTCTGCAAAAAGAACAATATGTTCCTTTTGGTGGATGCGATTAGTTCTTTCCTGGCAGATGAGTTTGATATGGAGAAACTTGGCGTAGACCTTATGCTGACAGGATCACAGAAAGCACTTGCGTGCCCTCCGGGTATTTCTGTGATCGTTTTATCTGAACATGCAGTACAGCGTGTATATGAAAAAACACCACAGTGCCTGTATTTAGATTTGAAAGAAGCGTTAAAAAACGGAGAGCGCGGGCAGACTCCATTCACGCCGGCCGTTGGTATCCTGAGACAGATTCATGCCCGTTTACTGGAAATTGAAAAAGCAGGCGGTGTAGAGGCTGAAACAGCAAAGATTGCTTCACTGGCAGCAGATTTCAGAGAAAAAATCAAAGATATGCCATTTGAAATTCCGTCTGAATCTATGTCAAATGCGGTGACACCACTTCATCCATTGAATGTTTCTGCTTATAAAATATTTGAGACACTGAAAGATGAGTATCATATCTGGGTTTGCCCAAATGGTGGTGATCTGGCAGAAAAGATTTTCAGAGTTGGTCATATAGGTGCACTTACAACAGACGATAATACATCACTGGTGGAAGCTTTGAAAGATATGCAGAACAGAGGACTGTTATAATCGTTAAGCAGGGGAGAGAAAGGTAATTAAAAGATGACAAAGGTAATAACATATGGAACATATGATCTGCTTCATTATGGGCATATACGATTGCTGGAACGTGCGAAGGCACTGGGAGATTATCTGATCGTCGGTGTGACGGCAGATGATTTTGATAAAACCAGAGGAAAGATAAATGTGCAGCAGTCTTTGATGGAACGTGTACTGGCGGTAAAAAAGACAGGACTTGCAGATGAAATTATCATCGAGGAATATGAAGGGCAGAAAATCGATGATATTTTGCGTTATAATGTTGATATTTTTACAGTTGGTTCAGACTGGAAGGGAAAATTTGATTATTTAAATGAGTACTGTAAGGTGGTATATCTGGACAGAACGCAGGGTGTTTCAAGTACAGAGTTACGTTCTCAGAAGCGGCTTGTAAAAATGGGACTTGTCGGAGATACAGGAATTTTTGAAAAATATCGGCAGGAAGCTGCATTTGCCAATGGTGTGGAAGTTGTAGCGGCTTATACGGAAGATGTTTCTTTAAAACAGAAAGATAATGATATTGTATTTACAAATGATTATGATAAATTGCTGGAAATTGTAGATGCAGTTTTTATTGTCTCACATCCATCCAAACACTATGAACAGATAAAGAAAGCGCTTCTGAGTGGAAAACATGTATTATGTGAATCTCCGATCGCATTAAAAAAATCTGAGTGTCAGGAACTTTTTGAAATTGCAGAAAAGAATGATCTGATTCTCATGGATGCAATCAAAACAGCGTATGCAACTGCTTACCATAGATTACTGCTGCTGGCTAAATCGGGAAAAATTGGAAATATTGTCTCGGTAGATGCTACCTGTACAAGTACAAAAGAAATGGAAACGCAGACCAGTACCTACGAACGTAGGAACAGCATCTGTGCATGGGGACCAACAGCGCTGCTTCCGGTATTCCAGCTGCTTGGAACTGATTATGAAAAAAAAGAAGCAAGTTCTTATTTTATGCCGGAAAATGATAACTTTGATCTGTTTACAAAAATTAATTTTAACTATAAGAATGCAGTGGCTTCTGTAAAAGTTGGCAAAGGTGTAAAAGCTGAGGGAAATCTGATCATTGCTGGTACAAAGGGATATATTTATGTCCCGGCACCGTGGTGGAAGACTGATTATTTTGAAATCCGTTATGAAAATCAGGAAGAAAACAAACGTTATTTTTATCAGTTGGATGGAGAAGGAATCAGATATCAGATTGTTGCTTTTATCAGATCAATTGAAAGTAAGCAGTCAAATTCCTATATTTCACAGGAACTGTCAGAAAAGATCTGTTCTGTCATTGAAGAATGGAATGAAAAAAAGGATCTGCACACAATTACTGTATAAAAACAGAAAATAAATAAAGAGGATTGAGTACAATGGGAGAGATAAAAGAATTATCACCGGAAGAGTTCAGACAGATGCAGCTGCTTCAGCTTGATATGTTAGTTGAGTTAGACCGTGTCTGCCGCGAGAATAATATTAATTATACGATTTTTGGTGGAACACTTCTGGGAGCTGTCCGACATAAAGGATATATTCCGTGGGATGACGACGCAGATGTTGCCATGTTGCGTGAAGATTATGATAAATTCAAAAAAATAACAGACCAGTTAAATTCAGAAATCTGTTATTTTCAGGATCATGATACGGATCCGGAATATCGCTGGGGTTATGGAAAGTTAAGAAGAACAGGCACAACTTATGTGCGCGTAGGCCAGGAGCATTTAAAATGTAAAACAGGTGTTTTTATTGATGTTTTCCCTATGGACGACATTCCACATTCAACCATCGGCCAGATGCTGAATGATTTTTACTGTTTCTGTCTGCGAAAAATTCTGTGGTCTGAAGTAGGAAAATACAGTACTTCCGAGGACGGAATTCACAGATTATATTATAAGATCGTATCTCATATATCACCGTCTTGGGTGTTTAAACGTGTGGAAAAAATTGCTGTAAAAAGCAGAAACAGCAGTACAAACCGAGTTCGTACATTGTTGTTTCCGGCGACAGGAAAGCTGTATCGGAAAAGAGAGAACAGCTTAAAGACCAGATACGGTATGCCAAAGGAATGGTTTCTGGATTTGCAGGAATATGAATTTGAAGGAAAGAAACTGATGGGTACCAGAGATTATGATACAATCTTAAAATATATTTATAATGATTATATGAAATTGCCACCAGAAGATAAAAGAGATCCACATGCACCGGTTTCAAGTTACTTTTTTGGATAAAGGAGAAGAACATTGATAAGAAAATGCTGCGTGGAAGATATAGAATATCTGAAAGGTATAATTAAAAAAGATATATTTCAAAACGTGTATCTGTATATTGATACAAGTACCTATGGATTTGAAAATCAGGATATCCAGACTTGGATTATTTCTGATTCTGAGGCGGATACGGTAATTGTATATAAATATTATAACAGTCTGCAGATTTTTGGAATATCAGATCCAAGTGATGAAAATATAAGAGAAATATGTTTTTTGATTGAAAAAAATGACAGTCAAATGTTGTCGGGATCAGTAGAATTGATACGAAAAATCTCTTGCCTGCTTTCAGAATGGAAAAAAACAGAAGGCATTATCATGAAAGCCGGGCAGGAAGCGGCAAAAGTTGATTCAGAAGTCTGCAAGGCAAGTGTGGATGAGTGTTATGAAATCGCATCACTTATTTGTGCAGATGAAGGAATCGGCGGACATTATTCTGTGGCACTATTAGAAGAACAGCTGCAAGATAGAATGAAAAACTGGCATTGCCAAAATTTTGTCTTAAAAGAAAATGGAACAATCGTTGCACATATGGGAACATATGCAGATGTGGAAGGTCTTGCAGTTTTAGGCGGACTGGTAACGGCTCCGGCAGCACGGGGACAGGGATACGGAAAGCGTGTACTGCAAAGCCTGACGGCACAGGTGATAAAGGAGCAGAAAGTTCCAGTATTATATTGTTATGAACAAAATGTAATGGACTGGTATAGACATCTTGGCTGGACACAGGTTTATAAATGTGCGAAGCTGGAACGTAAATGACAGGAGGAATACTGGTGCCAAATCTGATGGAAAAAAGTAGGATGATAAAATCCAATAGCAGGGAAAGTGTTGCCACAAAACAGAAAGAATATAACTGGGGAATCGATTTTTTACGGATTGTTTCCATGTTTATGGTTGTATGTCTTCATATGCTTGGAAGAGGTGGAATCCTGGATTATGCCCCTTTTTTATCCGGAAAATATGAAGTGGTGTGGCTGATTGAAATCGCTGCTTACTGTGCGGTAAACTGCTATGCATTAATTTCCGGATATGTGGGAATACATGGAAAATACCGGTATTCAAACTGGGTACTCCTGTGGCTGAGAGTATTATTTTATTCCATTCTGATTACAGTGTTTTTCAAATTTGCTGCACCTTCTGTAGTGGGACGGTATGAGTGGACAAGTGCGATCTTCCCGACATCGAGAGAACAATACTGGTATTTTACAGCGTATACAGGATTATTTCTCCTGATCCCGGTACTTAATTTTTTTATATCGCATGCATCAAGAAAACAATTGAAACTGGTTGTTATGTTGGGGATTGTACTGTATTCTGTATTGCCGGAATTATTCAGACGGGATATTTTTGTTACGAAAGAGGGATACAGTCCAATCTGGATGATCGTTTTGTATATTATTGGCGGTTATCTTGGAAAATACCAGGGATGGAAGAAAAAATCAAAACGACACCTTGGTTTTATTTATATCGTATGCATAGCGGTAACCTGGTTAGGAAAATTTGTGATTGAACATCATCGTTTTGGTGTGAGTGGAGATACGAATCAGACAACATTTCTGGTGAGTTACACATCACCGACCATACTATTGGCCGGAATTGCACTGGTTATACTTTTTTCAAAGCTGAATGTAACTGAAAAATGGAAGAAGTTCATAAAACTATTTGCACCGGTCTCATTCAGTGTATATCTGATACATTTCCATCCATTGGTGAAAGCGTATATATTGCAGGATCGGTTAAAGGGACTATTAAATTATAATGTGGTGCTGATGCTGCTGGCATTTCTGGCAATTATTGTATCGGTATATTTTATATGTTCTTTTATTGATATGATCAGGGAATATATATTTAAAAAATTGAAAGTGAAAGATAGACTGATAAAACTGGAACATAAATATCTTGAAAATACCTGGGATAACATAGAAAGAAAGGGTTAACAAATGGAATCAGTATCTATGAAAAAAATGTGGGACTCTATCTGGAAGCATAAAAAAATCATAATCATATTTGTGCTGCTCTGCTTTGTGGCAGGAGCCGGTCTGGGTGTAAAGAAAGCGAAATCTGCATCATCCGCATCTGAAGTACAGAAGATTGAAGATTATAAGAGTGGCCTTGATAAGTATGCGGAGGTTATGAAGAATATTGAAGCAAATATTTCAACCACGCAGGATCAGATTGATGCTTTGCAGAGTTATTGTGATTCATCTATTTATATGAAGCTTGATGCATTAAAAGTAAATGTGGCTTCTGTGCAGTACCGTATTACCGTGAATGGTACAGACAACACACAGGTTTCTTCATCTGGTGTAAGTGAAAAAGTTACAGATATTATAAACGAGTTAACTGCATATGTGAAAAATGGTGAATGGAAAGCTGCGGTAGAAGAAAAATTGACGGATGTGCCGGTAGAATATTTGCCGGAAGTGGTTGGCAGCAATTCAACCGGAAATATTTTTACTTTGACTGTTATGCATTATGATGCTGATCAGGCAGCGAAAATCAGTAAGGTAATTGATGAGCAGATTCAGAAATATGCCGCTTCTACATTAAAAGAAAACGGTGATTTTTCATTTTCTGTTATTTCAAGCAATGTATCTGCCAAGGCAATACCAGAGGTACAGTCAGCACAAAACAGTTATCTTACTTCATTGAAAAACTATAAAGACAGCCTGTCTGATCTGCAAAAAGATCAGTTATCACAGCAGATATCAGAGAAGGGTTATATAAAGGACTATAAACCAGACAGCATGGATGCACCAACTGCAAAAAAAGTGCTGGTTCAGTATGCCGCTCTGGGAATCATTGCCGGACTGGTGATCAGTTGTGCTCTATTAGCGCTTTTATATGTGTTAAGTGATAAATTAAAAGGAAAAGAAAATATAAAGGCGGCCGGAATTACTGTTCTTGGTAATTATTCCGCAAAAGAGGGATATCGTCCGGCATTGGAACGCGAAATGATAGATTTTGATCTGATCAGAAAAGAACATTCTGTTGAACAGGTATTTTTTGGAATGTTGAGTGATGCGGAAATTGTACAGAAAGCTGTGCAGGAATATCAGGCTGCAATGGAAAAGAAATCACTTGCTGTAGAAGTCGGAAGCAATATTGAGAATGATTCTGAGATGATGAAGCGATTCGTTGAAATTGGAAACTGTATTTTATTTGTTGAAGTCGGAAAAACCACATACACACAGATCAAAGCTTATTTGGAAATTTGCAAAAAATTTAATGTTTCTGTTTTAGGATGTGTTGTAGTTGAATAATTATGAAAATATTAAGTAAAACAAAACGGAAAATGTTGTCCGGAATAAATAAACCGAGTGCAGGAGAACAATTGTACCTGTTGGCATTTTTTATTTTTCTGATTAGTGAGACGTTTTCGACAACCATGTTTCAACTTCCGGGGAGTGCATATACACTTTGCAAAGCAGTGGCATGTTTATTGCTGATTATAAAAGTGTTTCGCTTTGATGAATTTTCGAGAAGAACATTTTTTATATTTGTATTGTTAATACTGGAAGCTATTCTGGTATATGTTAATTCCGGATATATGGAAGTATTCTTTTGGGTACTTTTTGTGATGGGCGCAAAAAACGTTTCATTTAAGAAAATACTGAAGGTATATCTGATCGTTACGATCAGCATTGTGCTTTTAGCTTTTTGCGCATCCATGTTGCAGGTGATAGAAAATCTGCAGTATACCAGAGGTGATGGAAAACGGGTCAGAAATTCATTTGGTGCAATTTATACAACGGATTTTGCATCACATATTTTTATGATCACGATGTCTGCGTTTTATTTGCTGAAGGACAAACTGAAGACATGGCATTTTATTCTTGGAGCGGTTGTGGGAGTATTGGTTTACTGGTTTTGCAATACACGTCTGGATATGGGCTGTCTGTTTCTTATGCTGATCTGTTTTTATTGCATCAGCCAGAGATATGTTGCAAACGGTAGAAATATTTTCAGTACAGGAAAAGCAAAGAAGGCTTTACCTTACAGCATGCCAATTGCAGCAGGATTTATGTTTGTTGTATCCTATTTTTACAGTTCTGGAAATCCTATTTTCCTGGCATTAGACAGTTTTATGTCAACTAGATTGAAATTGGGGCATAAGGGATTGATGAAATATGGAATGACATTATTTGGACAGTCGATAAAAATGGTTGGAAATGGTGGGACTACAAAGATATCGGCTTCCCAATATTTCTTTATAGACTGTTCGTACCTGTATATTTTTCTGCGATATGGAGTGTTTTTTTTACTGATCACATTGGCGGTATACATGATGTGCTGCAAAAAGTTTCAAAATGATCCGTATTTTATAGTGGTTATCATTCTGATATCTATTAATTGTATGATTGCGCATCATATCATAGAATTAACGTACAATCCATTTGCACTGGCATTATTTGCAACGGCACCGCATCTGGAACAAAGATACTGTAGGAGTAATAATAATAAATGGTCAAGATTAAATCTGTTAAAGTAAATTTTATAATGAATATGATTCTCACGGCATCTACATTCATTTTTCCGCTGATCACATTGCCGTATATCACGCGTGTGCTTTCGGTAGAAGGTGTTGGTAAGGTAAACGTAGCTACTTCGATTGCTCAGTATTTTTCTATGGTAGCGATGCTTGGCGTGCCAACTTATGGTATTCGTGCATGTGCACAGGTAAGAGATGACAGAGAGAAGCTGACCAAAACAGTACAGGAGATTCTATTGCTGAATCTCCTTATTTCTGTTTTTGTGTATGCTGCTTATTTTGTGGCAATATGGAAAGTGCCGAAGATACACAATGATGCTGCTTTATACTGGATCATGAGTTCTACGATTATTTTTAATGTAATTGGTGTGGAATGGCTGTATAAAGGTTTGGAGCAGTATACTTATATTACAGTGCGGTCGATTATCTTTAAAGCAATCGGTCTGGTGCTGATGTTCCTGTTTGTCAGACATCAGGGAGATTACGTTATCTATGGAGCAATCAGCATTGTGGCTACGGTTGGATCTAATTTCCTGAATTTTATTAATCTGAGAAAGTATGTTAATCTGCGACCGGTAGGTCATTATGATTTAAAACACCATTTCAAAGAAGTAATGATTTTCTTTGCAATGGCAGCAGCAACGACAATTTATACGAATCTGGATAACGTTATGCTTGGTTTCCTGAAAAATGAAACGCAGGCAGGCTATTATGGAACATCCATAAAAATTAAAGGATTACTGGTAAGTTTTGTTACAGCTTTGAGTACTGTATTGCTGCCAAGGGTTTCTTATTATATTGAGCGTGGAATGAAAGAGGAATTCAAACGGGTGAGCAGAAAAGCATTACATTTTGTGGTGCTGCTTGCGCTACCGGTGACGGTATATTTTATTTTGTATTCCAGGGAGTCTATCTTTTTGCTGGCCTCCAAAACATATGAAAATTCTATTATACCAATGCAGATCATTATGCCTACAGTACTTCTGATCGGCCTGACAAATGTTTTAGGATTGCAGATCATGGTGCCGATCGGAAAAGAAAAAATGGTATTTTATTCTGTACTTGCCGGAGGAATTGCAGATTTTGTTGCAAATATGATTTTTATTCCAACAATGTCGGCAGCTGGTGCTGCGCTTGGAACACTGATCGCAGAGACTGTTGTTCTGATTGTTCAGCTCATTGTATTGCGTGACTGGATCAGGGATTTGTTTTCAGAAGTACAATGGGTAAAAGCATGTGTATCTACCGCGGTAGCAGGAGTTGCCTGTTATGGAGTAAAAGCACTGAATTTATCAAATTTTATAGCCCTAGTAATATCGGTATGTGTTTTTGGAGCAGTATATGCGGTATTACTTTTGATTATGCGGGAACCGTTATTCCTTGAGGTATTACAGGATGTATTGCATGGGAAAGTGAAACGTGGAAAGGCAGAGAAAGATGGAGAATAACATTGTCATTTCTTTTATTATACCGGCACATAATTCAGAAAAGTTTCTGAAAAGATGTGTGGAAAGTGTAGTAAAAGAGGAAAAGCAACCAAAAGATAACAACCTGGCTGAAGTCATAATTATAGAGAATGGTTCTTCCGATCATACAAAACAGATTGGAACA
>NZ_JRFU01000273.1 GCF_003122485.1 Eubacterium ramulus | reverse complement strand
GAGAAAGACTTGTTATTACTCACCACTTGCAGAAGTGGGAGTCTTCTCGGCTGAGATAAAACCCATATGGCAGACAGCGTACTAACCGTGTTAATACAGTTAATATAGCATGCATGCAGAGGACATACAAGGAAGAAGCGTAAAAGAAAATCTTAATTCTTTCGAAAGAAAAAGATTGGTTGTGTATAGGGGAGATACGAGGACAGAGGAAGAAGTTATGCGTTGCATTCTTGAACGTAACAAGAATATGCAGATGTAAAAAGAGCAGGCGGTTGTTCGCCTGCTCTTGTGTTATTTGTGATAGTTAATCTTCTTTTTCCAGCTCTGCAACAATGTCGTTTAACATCTGAAGTACGTTGTCCTCACCTACATTGTCAAAGTGTTCGGAAATGGATTCCAGTCTATCAAAAAAACTTGGCTTTCTTTCGCCTGTCTGAGTGTCGCAGGAAGAACCACAGCTGTGGCAATTACCTGTACATCCGCCAATTGTATTTTCTGCCATATGAATTTACCTCCTTTATAATGTGAATCGAATGATTCTGATGTATTCAGTATACTATAATATTCTCTGCGTTTCTATAGAAAAAATGTGAATTCATAGAAAATTTATAGGATTGTATGATTGCAGGCATGAGGATTTAAAATTCAAGTCGAACGCACGTGAGACTTGGTGCGTGATTCTGGTCAG
>NZ_JRFU01000272.1 GCF_003122485.1 Eubacterium ramulus | reverse complement strand
CTGACCAGAATCACGCACCAAGTCTCACGTGCGTTCGACTTGAATATTTAAAAAGAGAGTTTTCTAAGTGATAAAATAACGATAAAAATTGCTCGTGTTAAAAAACACAAATTGAATTTAATAAGGGGATTAAAAAGAATATCATTATGGAAATACAAGATTTATGCACCGCTCAGCCGGCAGTGGAAACACAGGATATGATCTGCTACCGCCCGGAAAGCAACACATTTGAAAAAAAAGAAAAAATCATTCTTCATGAAAATCTGTTATCTGTTTATATTAATGAAGATCTGGCGCTGAAACTGGTCTGTACCATTCAGGATCTGCCGGCACTGGTACTTGGTCATCTGTACACCGAAGGTCGGATTAACGGTGTCGAAGACATTCACAGTATTTACATCTGCCGTGATGGTGTCCGCGCCAGAGTAATGACCACCCGACCACTCGGGGAAATCAAAAAGCCAATTGAAGTCCGCGCCTGTGACTGCGGCGAAGAAGGTATGCTTGGACGCGACCTGCTTTCCGAACAGGATGACGCTGAACCCGTCTCTGTTCTTCCTGACTTTGATTTTGACTACCGCCAGGCTCTTGATCTGATTCAGGCATTTCGTAAAGGTGCCCCACTCCATCAGAAAACTCACGGCATTCACAGCTGTTTTCTGATGTATGAAGGCGAAGTCCGCTATCTGTGTGAAGACATCGGGCGTCATAATGCCTTGGACAAAGCCATCGGCAAAGCACTGATTGACGGACTTGACCTGACAAAATGCCTCCTTTTCTCCAGCGGACGTATTCCAGACGATATGATGGAAAAAGTGATCCGTTCCAGAATACCGGTTTTAGTCAGCAATGGTGCTCCTACCGACCGCGCCGTTGCACTTGCCCGCAAGTATCATGTGACACTTATATGCAGTGCGCATATGGATGCTATGGATATTTTTTCCTCAAAAGAATTTTGGGAAGACTAACATTGTTAGCTTTTATACTTTTCTATAGAAGTTCTGCAAAAACTAATACTGATAGTTTTTATATTTTTACTACAAGACTTTTTGAAAAGCTAACACCGATAGTTTTTATGTATTCCAATAAAAATTCTTAGAAAGCTAATACTGGTAGTTTTTATATTTTTACTTTCAAGTCGAACGCACGTGAGACTTGGTGCGTGATTCTGGTCAGCGA
>NZ_JRFU01000271.1 GCF_003122485.1 Eubacterium ramulus | reverse complement strand
GAAGCCCGAAAGGGCATTTTGCGAATGGCGCGTGTGAACTGTAACTGTTCTCCATGTATTTTGCGTGTAACATCTATAATAATGTAAATCATTTCACGCCTAAGGTATCATTTCCGTAAAATACTACAGATTTGCCTTATTATAATTTGTTAAGAGATACTTTCTTTTTTCTTCATATTTCAGCCACAAAAAGAACACAATTTCCCGGTAATATAACAGTATCAAATAAATCAAGTGAAACGCATAACAAACATTTGAAATTTGATGAAAGCCTTAACCTGAGGTAAAAAGATCAAGTCGAACGAATATGAGACTTGGTTCAGTGATTTTAATTAATATGAGTTGATATACTTTTAGAATCACTGTCAGATATAAAAAGCTTCTGAGGGTAGTCAGTTAACCAGCATTGGCACATTCAGGGGCGACAAAAAACTATTTCCTTTATATAGATAAATTTTTCATAACTCACTCTCCCCCCAAAAAACCGGATTCGTAAGGAACCCGGTTTTTTATTTCGTATCTGAACATAATTGGTCAAGCGGATATTCGCAATCCGCTTCGCTACTTGCTCATAACCGA
>NZ_JRFU01000270.1 GCF_003122485.1 Eubacterium ramulus | reverse complement strand
GGGCTATTTTCGTTCAAGAGGTCGGCAAAAATCGAACTTTCCTATAAAGTAAAAAAATACTGCAAGCAACATCTGTTACCTGCAGTATCTTTCGGGTTGGGCTGTTTTATAAAAAACAGAGCAGTTCGTAGGGGAATCGAACCCCTGTTTTCGCCGTGAGAGGGCGACGTCTTAACCGCTTGACCAACGAACCATACCTTATTTACTTTTTGAAAATCTAAACAGTTCGTAGGGGAATCGAACCCCTGTTTTCGCCGTGAGAGGGCGACGTCTTAACCGCTTGACCAACGAACCACATCTATTTACTTTTTGAAAAATCTTAAACAGTTCGTAGGGGAATCGAACCCCTGTTTTCGCCGTGAGAGGGCGACGTCTTAACCGCTTGACCAACGAACCACATCTTATTTACTTTTTGGAAATCTTAAACAGTTCGTAGGGGAATCGAACCCCTGTTTTCGCCGTGAGAGGGCGACGTCTTAACCGCTTGACCAACGAACCACAACAATCGGTATTATACAGAAACAATCGTTTGCTGTCAACACTTTTTTCAAATTTTCTTGATTTTTTATATAATTCTGTCAAATATACACAATTACACGTTAAAATCATATGGATTCATTCTATTTCCGGCTGTAAAATCATGTAGTATGATTCCACAACCAGAAAACAAATGATATCATCCGATCAAATATAAAATATATCTGATAATTAAGCTAATTTAGCTTTTGCAGCTTCTACTAATGCAGCAAATCCTTCTGCATCGTTTACAGCCATCTCAGCCAGCATTTTTCTGTTGATCTCGATGTCAGCCAGTTTTAAGCCGTACATGAATTTGCTGTAAGATAAACCATTCAGTCTAGCTGCAGCGTTGATACGAGCGATCCAGAGCTGTCTGAACTGTCTCTTTTTCTGTTTTCTTCCTGCATAAGCACTTGTAAGAGCACGCATTACAGACTGTTTTGCAACTCTGTACTGTTTGGATCTTGCTCCTCTGTAACCTTTAGCCAGTTTTAATGTTCTATTATGTCTTTTTTTTGCGTTTAATCCGCCTTTTACTCTTGCCATTTACGTCATCCTCCTAATCTTCTATCTTACAGATACGGTAAGATTTTCTTCATGTTCTTAACATTAGTAGCATCTGTGATAGTTGCTTTTCTAAGATTTCTTTTTCTCTTAGCGCTTTTCTTTGTTAAGATGTGACTCTTATAAGCTTTATTTCTTTTTAACTGTCCTGTTCCTGTTTTTTTGAAACGTTTTGCTGCTGCTCTGCTGGTTTTCATTTTTGGCATAATGAAATTCCTCCTTGATAAATAGTCTAATTAACGTTTTTCGGCCAGCACCATTGTCATGCTGCGGCCTTCCATCTTCGGTGCCTTCTCCACTGTCGCTATTTCAGAAAGCGCCTCAGCAAAATCATCCAAGATGTGTTTGCTGTTCTGAACATGAGCCATCTCACGTCCACGGAAACGCAGGGATACTTTCACCTTATCACCTTTTGTGATAAACTTTCTGGCTGCGTTTATTTTGGTGTTTAAATCATTGGATTCAATATTCGGTGACAAACGCACTTCCTTGATCTCCACAGTTTTCTGCTTCTTGCGAGCTTCTTTCTCTTTGCGCGCCATTTCATAACGGTATTTTCCGTAATCAATAATCTTGCAAACAGGCGGTTTAGCAGTCGGAGCGATTTTTACTAAATCAAGCTCTGCTTCCTGCGCCAGTTTGAACGCTTCTCTTGCAGACATGATACCAAGCTGAGTACCATCTGCACCAATTACACGAACTTCTCTGTCTCTGATCTGTTCATTAATCATTAAATCGCTAATGGTTTTGCACCTCCATAAAAAAAGTGGATAGGCAGACTATCCACAATCAAATCAAAAGTATTTGAATAATAACCGCCGGTCGCTCATTCGCGCCGAGGTGAGAGTGGATACTCTACTTTGTCTTCAACAACTCTGATACTATATCATACTTTTTTTTCAACGTCAACTGGTTTTTTCAATATTTTTTATCCGTTTTTACAGATAAATTTATGACCGTTCACATGCGCTGTTTCAAAAGTAAAATATAGTATAAATTTGGTTTCCGTATTCCTTCTTGCATAGATTTTACTTTTTCATTATACTACTTTTGAAATAATTTTCCACCTATATCTTCGGATATTTCACGGGAGTTTGACACATTGAAATGCAAAAAAGTACCGCAAAGCCTTGAAATAGGCTTATTTTTTGTCAAATTTTTATTCTTATCATATAGTAATATTTAGTGATATGTTGTATAATAGTGACAGAGGTGATTATTGTGCGTATAACAACATCAAA
>NZ_JRFU01000027.1 GCF_003122485.1 Eubacterium ramulus | reverse complement strand
GGCATAGTATTATTCAGCAATCTTCATTAGATTTTAATAAAAAATTAAGCCTGGCTGAAGACAGTGATTTCCTGATTCGGTATATAATAAAATGTGGCAGGATCATTTTTTCACAGGAATCCTGTTATCATTATTCTACGGATGCAGGTTCTGCAATGCGGACATATGACGGGAAGAAGACGGAAGGATACCTGTTATCTCTGCAGACAACACAGAATGCGATACCAGAGAATGACCAACAGTTATATCAGGCTTATCAGGTGTATATTTTAATGCATCTGAATATAATGATGGTCAGAGAAGTATTTTCCGCGGGAAACAGAGTGGCTTTTTCAGAAAAGGTGAAGGCATTGAAGAAGATTCTGCGGGAGGAAATATTTCAGAAAGCATTGCAGGCTGTACCGGTAGCTTCCTGCAGAT
Organism: Eubacterium ramulus; assembly: GCF_003122485.1. Classification (GTDB taxonomy): domain Bacteria; phylum Bacillota; class Clostridia; order Lachnospirales; family Lachnospiraceae; genus Eubacterium_I; species Eubacterium_I ramulus_A. The sequence goes on along the minus strand of NZ_JRFU01000027.1, from coordinate 9,241 downwards.
CTGCGCGTATGATGCCAATATTGCTTTTAAAATTTCAGCAATATTATTTGTGTGGAAAAGTGTATGAACTGCGTGCAAAGCAGAATGAAAAAAAAGAAATGCGGACAGAGGATTAGGTTGATGGAAGAGAACTACTATGTGGATGTAAATATGCAAAGGAATGGTAAAACGAAAGCGCAGATTCATGCGGCATCACCAAAAAATGCAATTATTCTGGCCGCCGGATATGGTATGCGGATGGTTCCAATCAATACAGAAGTGAGCAAAGGACTTCTAGAGATTCACGGGGAACCACTAATCGAAAGGTTGATCCGGCAGCTTCATGAAGCGGAAATATACGATATATATATCGTAGTTGGATTTATGAAAGAAAGATATGAATATCTGATTGATGAATATCGGGTGGAGTTGATCGTAAATCCGGAATATACAACGAAAAATAACCTGTATTCACTGAAATGTGCAGAAAAATATATTTCAAATACGTATATTGTTCCATGTGATATCTGGTGTGAACATAATCTGTTCCGAAAACAGGAATTATACTCCTGGTACATGGTAAATAATTCTTTAAAACCAGACAGCTGTGTCTTAGTAAACCAAAATATGGAACTGAATCTGATATCAGAGACAGATGCCGGAAATGGTATGATTGGTATTTCTTATTTGACAGGAAAGGAAGCGCAGCTGGTAAAACAACGGATAAAAGAGATGTGCAGTACATCCTGTTATACGAGTGCATTCTGGGAAGAAACGCTGTATGAAAAAAGAAAAATGATCGTGCCGGCCAGAGTAGTAGATGAAGCAGATGTAGTAGAAATTAATACATTTGAACAGTTACGGGAGTTGGACAGCGGTTGTGATCAGTTAAAAACAGATGCGATTCAGATTATTGAAGAAGTGTTCCAGGTGTCGCAAAAGGATATAAAGAATATTACGGTTCTGAAAAAGGGAATGACCAACCGGTCATTTTTATTTGAATGCAAAGAGAAAAAGTATATTATGCGAATCCCCGGTGAGGGGACAGATAAACTGATCAACAGACGTGAGGAAGCAGAAGTTTATCAGAAGATAGCAGATTATCATATATGTGACCGGGTAATTTATATGAATCCGGAGAACGGATATAAAATTACAGAATATATGAACTCTGTCAGAAACTGCGATGCAGAGCAGATGGAAGATGTGAAGAAATGTATGAAAAAGTTGCGCGAGTTTCATGAATTAAAGCTGAAGGTCAATCACGAATTTGATTTGTTTGAACATATTCAATTTTATGAGCAATTGTGGGAGGGAAGCCCTTCCACTTTTAAAGATTATGCGGAGACGAAAAGGAAAGTATTTTCGCTGAAATCGTATGTGGAACAGTATTGTGGGCAGAAAGTACTGACACATATTGACGCTGTTCCGGATAATTTTCTGTTTTGGGAGAAAAATCCGGAAGAAACTGACATCAGGCTGATTGACTGGGAATATGCAGCAATGCAGGATCCGCATGTGGATATTGCGATGTTTTGCATTTATGCTATGTATAACAGAACACATATTGATCAGACAATCGATGCTTATTTTACAGAGGGGTGTGCAGAAAACATCCGTATAAAAATTTATGCATATATAGCGATATGTGGTTTATTGTGGAGCAACTGGTGCGAATATAAGCGAAATCTTGGTGTTGAATTTGGAGAATATTCGCTACGGCAATACAGATATGCAAAAGAGTATTATGCGATTGTAGAGACTGAGAGAAGAAAAGTGGAGATATAGGAACATGTATAAAGTAGAAAGAGCAATCATTATGGCTGCGGGAAAAGGAACCCGAATGAGACCGGTAACGCTGCATACACCAAAGCCATTGGTAAAAGTAAATGGAAAGAGAATGATCGACAGTGTAATTGAAGCGCTGCATAAAAATGGAATATCTGAAATTTATATTGTAGTTGGATATCTGAAAGATCAATTTGAGATATTGCCCAAAGAATATGAAAACGTGAAGCTCATTGAAAATCCATTTTATGACACCTGTAATAATATTTCATCATTATATGTGGCAAGAGATTATATAGAAAATGCCATTATATTGGATGGAGACCAGATCATTTACCATGAGAAAATTCTGGCCCCGGAATTTGATAGATCCGGATACAATGCAGTTTGGACAGATGACGAGACAGAGGAATGGCTGATGACGGTGGAAAAAGGGATTGTTACTTCATGTAGCAGAACCGGTGGAAAAGGCGGATGGCAGCTGTATTCTGTATCAAGATGGAACGAAGCAGATGGAAAGCGTCTGAAACATCACCTGGAACTGGAATTTAATGAGAAATATAACCGACAGATTTACTGGGATGATGTTGTAATGTTTTGTCATGCGGACGAGTATGAACTGGGTATTCGTCCGATGAATGCGGATGATGTAATTGAAATCGATAATCTGGAGGAACTGATAGCATTAGATGGATCATATAAAGATATGTGATGAAATGCAGGGGAGGAGAAATGAAGAAGAAAATAGACTGGATGGTCACGTTAGTGCCATTTATTATAATTGTTGGTATTGCAGTGATTTTGTTTATATGGCCGAGAGAATCCAATGATGTAATACATCAGATAAGATTTTTTCTTGGAGATACACTGGGCAGCTATTATTTGATCATTGGCTTAGGCGTTTTATTGATATCTGTTTATCTGGCGTTTTCAAAGTATGGAAATATCGTACTGGGCGAACCTGATGAAAAACCGAAATATTCATTTTTTGTATGGGGAAGTATGATGTTCACCTGTGGACTGGCAGCGGATATATTATTTTATTCCTTTGCTGAATGGATCATGTATGCAACAAATCCGCATATAGCGGACCTTGGACCAGTGCATGAATGGGCAGGGGTATTTCCTTTGTTCCACTGGAGTTTCATTCCATGGGCGTTTTATCTGGTGCTTGCGGTTGCATTTGGTTTTATGCTTCATGTAAGAAAGCGAAAGCGTCAGAGATATTCAGAGGCATGCCGCCCGGTTATCGGAAAACATGCGGATGGTCTGCTGGGACGTGTAATAGATATGTTTGCGCTGTTTGCCTTGCTGGCAGGAACAGCGACAACATTCAGCGTTGCAACTCCACTGCTGGCAGGAATTGCAATGCGGTTATTTCATATTCATGTCAGCCGAACGGTCGTGACGATTATCATTTTGCTGATTACATGTGCTGTTTATACTTATGCAGTGTTACATGGCTTTAAAGGAATCAGCTTTCTGGCAAAATTATGTATTTATCTGTTTTTTGGATTACTGGTTGTTGTGCTTGTGTTTGGCGGTCAGGGACGTTTCATTATTGAAAACGGAATTCAGTCTCTTGGAAAAATGGTACAGAACTTCATTGGATTAGCGACCTACACAGACCCTGTCAGGGCAAATCATTTTCCACAGGACTGGACCATTTATTATTGGGCATACTGGATGGTATGGTGTGTTGCTGCTCCGTTTTTTATTGGCAATATTTCAAAGGGAAGAACGATAAAACAGACAATACTTGGAGGATACGTTTTTGGTGTTGGCTCAACAATTGTAAGCTTTATTGTGCTGGGCAATTATTCTCTGGGATTGCAGGTAGCAGGAAGAGTAGATTTTATTGCTCACTTTAAGGCAAACGGAGATTTGTATGATTTGATCCTTAATATTATACAGACAATGCCTTGTGCACCTTTTATTCTGATTCTCACTTTTGTATGTATGATTGCATTCTATGCAACATCCTTTGATTCTATAGCGTATACTGCAGCATGCTATAGCTATAAAGAACTTGGAGAAAATGAACATCCGCACACATTAATTACATTATTATGGTGTGTTCTGTTGATTGTGTTACCGATCGCACTTGTTTTTTCAGAAAGTTCTATGGGAAATATTCAGTCGATCAGTATTATTTCGGCGTTTCCTATTGGAATCATCATGATTCTGATGATATGGAGCTTTTTTAAAGATGCGAAAAAGTATATCAGCAAAAGTGATACAAAATAGTTACAGTGACTTAATAAAAAATTAAAAATAAAAAGGTACAGAAAAAGATGGTTTGAGTATATAATATACTTGTATAAAAATGGTCAAATCTATCATAATGATAAAAATAGGAAATGCAGACAGATTATTTTAGGAGTAAAAGAAAATGTACAGAGTTCTTGTATTTGGAATGACAGAAAATCCCGGTGGTGTGGAAAGTGTGATCATGAACTATTACCGGTGTATTGATAAAACAAAAATACAATTTGACTTTCTTTGTAATTTTCATGAAGATGCGGCGTATGAGGACGAACTGACTGCCATGGGCGGTAACGTTTTTCATATTACAGCCCGCAGTGAAAATTATGGAAAATATAAAAAGGAATTAAAAGCATTTTTTAAAGATTCACAGGGAACATACGATGCGATCTGGGTAAATGTCTGTAGTCTGGCTAATATTGATTATTTGATTATGGCAAAAAAATATGGCATCCCACGGAGAATTATTCACAGTCATAATTCACAGAATATGGACAGTAAACTGCGTGGCATGTTGCATGAAAGAAATAAAAAACGCATTGATAAATTTGCAACCGATTTTTGGACATGCTCAGAAGATGCAGCAAAATGGTTTTATGAAGACCGATTGCTGCCGAAGGTTGTAATGATTCGAAATTCCATATCGGTGGATCGCATGGCTTTTGATGAAGAAAAGCGCAGAAACTATCGGAAAAAGCTGCATTGTGATGAACGAACATGGGTGATTGGTAATGTCGGCAGATTACATTTTCAAAAAAATCAGAAGTTTTGTCTGGATATCTTTCAGCATTTTCTGAAAAAATATCCGAATGCCTGCCTGGTTTTGATCGGTCAGGGGGAGGATGAAACAGACCTGAAAATGCTGACAGCGCGATATGGAATCAGTGAAAAAGTATATTTTGCGGGAAAACAGACAGATATCTGTGGCTGGTTAAGCGCATTTGATACTTTTTTATTCCCATCAAAGTTTGAGGGATTACCAATCGCTGCCTTAGAAGCACAGGCAAATGGTGTTCCGATGCTTGCTTCGGCAAAAGTAATCCCACAGGAAGTGAAGATTAATTCCAACTTTGTATTCCTGGATCTGGATGAAGGGGCAGAAGTATGGAGTGAGCATTTGAGTCAGATGCAGAAAACGGCAAAACGTCTGGATGTTTCGGAAGTAAAACAAAATTTTACAGAAAAAGGATATAATATCGAGACGGAAACTGTGAAATTAGAGAAACTGTTTTTAAAGGATGTAAGATGAAGAAATATCAAATTGTAGAAATTTCTGAAAATTATAATCATGCGGGAACGAAAGCAACGCAGGACATTGCAGAGGTTGCAGATGTTCTGAAGTATGAAAGAATCCTGATCCGCATGAATACGACAAAAAGAACGAAGCTTGCAAAAGTACAGCGTCAGATTGGCTATCGGAAAGACTGGGCAGAATGTCTGAAAAGAGTAGAAGAAAATTCGGTTATTCTGCTACAGCATCCGTTTCATTATCCGCAGTTGACCAGAGAGAAAACACTGACGGAATTAAAAGAAAAAAAACATGTAAAATTTATCAGTCTGATTCATGATGTAGAGGAATTGCGGGCATTTCGTTACAATGATTATTATAAAGGTGAATTTGAATTTATGCTGCGAATTGCAGATGTACTGATCGTACATAATGCAGTGATGAAACAGTTTTTTATAGAACGCGGTGTATCAGAAGAAAAAATTGTGACACTTGAGATTTTTGATTATCTGCAAAAAGGAAGTGTTATCAATGTACCAAAGTTTGAAAAAGCGATTACAGTAGCTGGAAATCTTGATACAGAAAAATGCGGGTATGTCGGTCAGCTTGGCGAACTAAGTGGTGTCAGTGTGAAACTGTATGGCATGAATTATGACAAAAAGATGGATCAATGCGAAAATGTACAGTATTTTGGAAGCTTCCCGTCGGATGAGATTCCGGGAAAACTGACAAGTGGATTTGGTCTGGTATGGGACGGTGCAAGTATTGATGGTTGTGTCGGACAGTCCGGACAATATCTGCGATATAATAACCCGCACAAACTTTCACTGTATTTGTCGAGTGGCTTGCCGGTTATTATCTGGAAAGAAGCTGCGGAGGCAGATTTTGTAGAGAAACAGGGAGTAGGAATTTGCGTAGATTCTTTAAAGGAATTATCTGCAAAATTTGAAATGTTGGATGAGAACGCGTATAATAAATACGCTGAATCTGTAAGAGAGCTTTCTGAAAAGCTGAGAACAGGTCAGTTTGGCAAATATGCAATATTGTCAGCAGAGGATATATTAAAATTATGAGTAAGAAAAATATAAAAGTATTAGTTGCCGCACATAAGAAATATTGGATGCCGTCGGATGAGATGTATTTACCGTTACATGTTGGTCATGCGATTGCAAAACAGGAGATTGGATTTCAGGGGGATGACAGCGGCGAAAATATATCAGCAAAAAATGCAAATTATTGTGAATTGACAGGAATATATTGGGCATGGAAGAATCTGGATGCGGATTATATTGGGTTAGTGCATTACAGACGGTACATTTCAAATAAAAATTCAAAGCTGGCAGCGATGCTGTGCCAGGATAAACAACGTGCGATTCTTACTTCAAAAAAGGCACAGGATGTCTTGGAGCATGCAGATGTAATCGTTCCGACGCGAAGAAATTATTATATTGAAACTTTATATAGTCATTATGAGCATACACATGATCACAGACATTTAGATATTACCGGGGAAATCATACAGTTGATATGCCCGGAATATTATGAGACTTACAAGAGAATGCTTCAGAGAAAAAGCGGACATATGTTTAATATGTTTATTATGAAGAAAGAGTTGTATCATGCATACTGTGAATGGCTGTTTGCAATATTGGGTCAGGTAGAGCAAAAAGTTGATACCAGTGCAATGACACCTTATGAAGCGAGGTTTATGGGACGAATCAGTGAATTGTTGCTGGATGTATGGATGGAATATAATCAGGTGAATTATAAAGAGTTGCCATGTATTCAGCTTGGAAAAGAGAACTGGCCCAAGAAGATTAAATCTTTTCTGGCAGCGAAATTTAAGAACCAAAAGTATGGACAGAGTTTCTGATTATTTGTAATGGAGAGCGGATATGCAGGCAATATTGATATTGGCACACAGAGTAAAACTTGCTAATATGGAGCTTAAAATAAAGAGTTTGAGCTTGTATATGGGATGTTTTACAGGTGTGGCAGTACTTCTGATCATTCTTTTTAAAATATTAGGTCTGGCACCATTTGGTGGTTCTACACTGGCAAGCGCAGATGTATACTATCAATACATGGATTTTTATGCCTGGTTTCATGATGTATTGCATGGAAGCAACAATATTGGTTATACGTTTGGCAAGACACTGGGTGGAACAAATATCACAGTATTCAGTTATTATCTGGCATCTCCATTAAATTTGCTGGTGTATTTTTTTGATAAAACGCAATTACATACGTTTTTTGATTTGATGATCCTGATCAAACTTGCACTGGCATCTATGACTTGAGGAATCTGGCTAAACAGAAGATTTGAAAATCAGTTGGGACGTGTATGGATCTGGTTCCTTTCTATGGGATATGGATTGTGTCAGTATGGTTTGGCACAGAGCAGTAATGTAATGTGGCTGGACGGTGTGATCTTACTTCCATTGATCTTACTAGGTATTTATCGTCTGATCTGGAAAAAGAATCTGTGGCATCTGAGTCTTTGTGTTGGAATATCGATTTCCTTAAATTGGTACACAGGCGGAATTAACTGCATTTTCACTGGAATCTGGGTATTTCTGGAAATGTTTTTGTTTGTGGAGGCAAAAAAGCAGGTAAACAGATGCTGTGTATTATGCTGAGTGTGGCAGTTATTGGAGAACTTGTAGCAGATAGTACCATTCTTCTGAAACAATACAAATTAGATAATGTAGAAGAATTCAAATCTTATGAAAAAAAATCAACAAGCGCAGATTGATGAGATTTTGACAATATACAGTAATAGTTGAATATTCTATTGACATTTTCTGGAAAAAGAGTAAAAATCTTAAGAGTGATTGAGTAAAAGACCGATATGCAGAGAAATCTGTGAGAGCCTTTTGCAGAAAGGTGGTTTTATGAAATTAAAAAAAGTAATAGTGGGATTGGCAGCAGTATCCCTGATGGCTGGCATGTGTGCAGTACCGGCACTGGCAGCAGAAATATCAAATGATAACAGTGGGGCAGAGATTGCAGTATTATCAGATGAGAATACAAATCAGGAAAGTGAACTGCCAACATTGGAAATTCGTCATAATGGTCATATTGATGAAGTTACAAATTATACGGTTGGCGATAGTGAAAAAGGAGATGACTGGGAGACAGTAACTTATAAATGTGATGTTGAACAGGCACAGAACACGGTAAATGTACATAAAACACATGAGGCAGATATGTGGAATAAGGATTATACAGTAGATATTTCTGCAAAGCCTGGTGTGAAAGGAACAAAAAGTATCCATTGTACAGATAATGATTGCTATGAAGTGACGGATGTAACTGATACAGAATGGGTACCTGTTTCTGGAATTGTATTTAATACAGATAAAAAATACGTGACAGATGATACACCATTTGAATTAGATGCTACTATTTATCCGGAAGATGCATCTGATCAGGATCTGATCTGGGAATCTTCTGATCCTTCTGTTATTTCAGTTGATGAGAATGGTACGGTTACACCGATTAAAAATGGTACAGCAACGATTACTGCTTATGATTCTGAAATGAAAGTATCAGCTTCCTGTGAAGTTACAGCCGATATGTTGAATGGTATTTGCAAAAATACGGCAGATGGAAATTGGTATTACTACCGAAATGGTATCATAGATCGTACTTATACCAATGTTGGAAAAAATGCAAATGGTTGGTGGTATGTAAAAAATGGTCAGGTAGATTTTTCCTATACAGGTGTAAAAAGCAATGAAAATGGCTCCTGGAGAATTTTCAGAGGAAAAGTTGATTTTAACTGTAATGACATTGTAAAGAGTGAAGACGGCTGGTGGTATGTTCGCGGAGGAAAAGTAGATTTCGGACACAGCGGTGTGGATAAAAATGTCAATGGCTGGTGGCGGATCGTCAACGGAAAAGTAGATTTTAGCTGCAACAGCGTGGAGAAAAATCATCTTGGCTGGTGGTATATCCGCGGAGGAAAAGTAGATTTCG
>NZ_JRFU01000269.1 GCF_003122485.1 Eubacterium ramulus | reverse complement strand
CTGACCAGAATCACGCACCAAGTCTCACGTGCGTTCGACTTGAATATGAGAAGTACGGAATAAAGAAGCGTGCTGGAAAATGATTCGAAAATGAAATGTTTCTAAAATGGAGTTTTTAATGTATTCATATATAAAAGGAACGTTAGAGGAAGTCAGTGAAGATTTGATCGTTGTGGAAAATAACGGCATTGGCTACAATATCCGTATTTCTGCCCGCATGCTGGATGCACTTCCGGCACGGGGAGAACAGGTCAAGATTTATACCTATCTGTATGTAAAAGAAGATGCCTTTTCCCTGTTTGGCTTTCCAAGCAGAGATGAGCTGGAAATGTTTAAATTACTGATCAATGTCAGCGGGATCGGACCAAAAGGCGGACTGGCAGTCTTATCTGTATTGTCTGCCAATGATCTGCGTTTTGCCATTGTGGCAGAAGACGCCAAGACTATTTCTAAGGCACCGGGCATCGGAAGCAAGACTGCAAAGCGTCTGATCATTGAACTGAAGGATAAAATTGATCTGGAAGCTGCCATCGAGACCGGATTTGAGGAAATGGAGACACCGGCAGCAGGTGGAAACAGTAACAACCGCATCCGTAAGGAGGCATCGGAAGCACTTGTGGCACTGGGATACAGCGCAACAGAGGCATCCAAGGTGCTTTCCGGTATCGAGATTACAGAGGTTGATGATGTGGAAAGTGTACTGAAGGCAGCTTTAAAAAATATGGCGCTGTTTTAATCGGTTCTGTTTAATTTGAACGAAATTGTATATCAGATGGGAGATGACTCCCACCTCTATAGGTGGTGAGAAA
>NZ_JRFU01000268.1 GCF_003122485.1 Eubacterium ramulus | reverse complement strand
ACTCACCACTTGCAGAAGTGGGAGTCTCAACTCAGACTGAGATGAATCTCCTTCTAAAATGCAACAAAAAATAACTGCTTTTCTACTCATTTCACATTTTATCTAAATTTCCATATCTGACCGGATCGCCCAACGCATTTTTGTGGAACGGGCACGTCCATTCTGTGCACATTCCTGTGCGGACGGACGAATGACATCCTTCGCGTAATCCGCATAAATACCAGTCTTATACCCATCCTTTAAGGCTTTCTTCACCAGACGGTCCTCCCCGGAATGGAAGGTCAGAATTGCCACACGTCCACCCGGTTTTAAAGCTCCCGGAAGTTTTTCCATAAATTCATACAGCACTTCAAATTCCCGGTTTACGTCAATGCGAAGTGCCTGGAAAACTCTCTGGCAGGTCTTTTTCACCGTATCTTTACGCTCTTTTTCCGGCAAAAATTCCAATGTTTTCTCAATGACCTGCCGCAGTTTTGTCGTTGTATCGATTCGGTTTCCCCTGCGAATTTCCTTCACGATTGCCTCTGCGATCTCCTCACAATACGGCTCATCGGAATTTTCATCCAACATGCCCGCCAGCTCTTCAAAAGAAATATTATCCAGACGTTCTGCCGCACTGATTCCTTTTTCCTGATTCAAACGCAGATCCAGCGGTCCGTCTACCTTGTAAGAAAAACCACGCTTTGGATTGTCGATCTGCATGGAAGACACGCCAAGGTCTGCCAGAATAAAGTCAAAACCACCGACTTCTTTTGCGATCTCATCAATGGTGCAGAAATTCTGCAATTTTACGGTCAGCATGTCCTCACCAAATCCCTGCTCTGCCAGACGTTTTCTGGTCTTTGCAGATTCTTCCGGATCTACATCCGTGGCGTACATATGACCTTCTCCCTGAAGGCACTGCATCATCGCCTTTGTATGACCGCCATAACCTAAAGTCGCATCAAAACCAACCTGTCCCGGTTTGATCTCCAGAAAATCCAGTATCTCTTTTACCATAATAGAAATGTGCATGCCCGCAGGCGTATTACCCTTTCGGATGACATGCTCAATGGTATCCTGATATTTTTCCGGTTGTAATTCTTTGTATTTTTCCTCAAATTTCTTTGGATATTTTCCTTTATAACGCACACGTCGCTTGTGCGGTGTCTGTGTTTCGTTCTCCATAAAGTTCCTTTCTGATTTCTTTCCCTTCTGGTTTTATTGTACATTTTTCTAAAAATCTAAATTCTCACCAATCATCATGTGCAAAATTTTCAACTAACACTGTTAGTCTTTTGCGTACGGATACTTTTTCGTGGTTATGCTTATTATACCGAAGTCCCGTAAGCAAATCAAGAACCGCATGTTTACATTTCAAGTCGAACGCACGTGAGACTTGGTGCGTGATTCTGGTCAGCG
>NZ_JRFU01000267.1 GCF_003122485.1 Eubacterium ramulus | reverse complement strand
TTATTGCTTTTCGCAATTGAAGCAGGGGACTTACTTGATTCGGTTAAACAAAATGAGAGATGCCGTTCATTCGACACCTCTTACTTTCTGTTTTCTATCTTCACTTATAAAATGTACAAATTTACTTCTTTTACAACAGCTTTTCTTCCCATTCTGCTGCTTTAAATCCGGTAAATACCGTATCGCCATCCACGATCACCGGACGTTTTACCAGCATTCCATTGGTAGCCAGAAGCTGCAACTGCTCATCTTCACTCATAGTCGGAAGTTTATCCTTGAGTTTCATCTCTTTGTACAGCATTCCACTGGTATTGAAAAATTTCTTTAATGGCAGACCACTTCTGCCATACCAGTCTTTTAATTCTTCATAAGTTGGATTATTCTCCACAATGTGTCTGTCTTCATATGCGATTCCATGTTCGTCTAACCATTTTTTGGCTTTCTGACAGGTTGAGCATTTTGGATATTCTACAAATAACATACTTTTTCCTCCGTGTTGTGACATGCTCCCACCACTTAAATCACAGATTTTGAAGTGGGGGCTT
>NZ_JRFU01000266.1 GCF_003122485.1 Eubacterium ramulus | reverse complement strand
CTCACCACTTGCAGAAGTGGGAGTCTCAACTCAGACTGAGATAAATCTGTTTCATATATGGATTCTTTTCAAATAAAATATCTAATTTTTCCGAATCGATATTTTTCACTTTACCACGCAATGAGATTGCTTTTTTATCCTTTGTTGCAGACACCGCAATATACTTTTGTTCCATCAGCTGTTGATAAAATGCTTTTCCGCGGGCGGTTAAAAAATAAACACCATCATCCTCATAATGCATCATGTCGATGACACGCGTCTGCGGATGTTCATCTTCACCCAATGTTGCCACTGTCGTTGAATGAAATTCCTCAACCAGCATTTTCAAATATTCCATAACCCCGACACCTTTCTCCTGCTCTGATTTTATCACTAAAATGCCCTATAGAATAGAACAATCTACAGGGCATTTTGTCTTATCGCAACAATTTCATTTATGAATCACTATTAACTGTTTTCGTACAGAATCCGCCAGTAAAGCGGACATTCGCAATCCAATTTTGCTACTTTCTCATGAACATAGTCGCTTTGCAACCTGCGTTCAAACTATTCAAGAATGCTCCGGCATTCTTGTTGCGAGGTGCGCGTCATGCAAT
>NZ_JRFU01000265.1 GCF_003122485.1 Eubacterium ramulus | reverse complement strand
ATAAATGCTCCGCGAGGGCGCACATTGTCTGGGAGACAATGGTTTTGCGGCAGCAATCGGATACTTCAAGATCCAGCTTGAAAAAGCAGAAGCCCAGAGACAATTCCAGAACTCCGATGCAGTGGAACACCGAAAAAAATGCCGGATTTACGGATGGAGAGCCGTGGATTGCCGTAAATGACAACTACAAAACCATCAATGCAGAGGCTGCAGTCAAAGATCCGGAATCGGTTTTCTTCTATTATAAGAAGTTAGTGCAATTGCGTCACGAAGTGCCGGTGATCACAGACGGCGTATACAAACTTCTGGACGCGGACAATGAAAAGGTATATACTTATCTACGACTACGAAAAAATGAGGATGAGACATTACTGGTGATCTGTAACTTTACAAAAGAAACCATCGATTATCCGGTGGGCGATTTTGTGGAAGCCACACAGGGAACATTGCTCATCTCCAATTATGACGATGCACCGCAGCAGTATGCGGATGCTATCGAATTAAAACCATACGGAGCATATGTATATGAAATTAAATAACAAAATCAAACTTCTGGCACTGGACGTAGATGGAACGCTGTTTGACAATGCGGGACAGATCCCGGAGAAAAATATCCGTGCCATTCAAAAGGCACAGGAAGCTGGTGTGACCGTAGTGGTCGCTTCCGGCAGAGACTATGACGGTGTACCACACGACCAGTTAAAAGAAGTGGCAATGCCATATCTGATCACAACAAACGGAGCTGCTGTTTATCGTACGGCAGACAGAATCTGTCTGGATGAGCATTGTCTTCCGGCAGAAAAATTACTTTCTATTTTTGAATTTATCCTTCAGAGAGAAGTTTATATGACAGTGTTTATCGACGGACATAACTATACCCCGGTTTCGGTGTACGATTATGTGTGGAGACTGGGACTTCCGGAGCACATTGTGAATCATTTCCTGGAAGGACGTCATGAATTACCGGATTTACTTTCCTATGTAAAAAGTGGAAAAGCCAAAATCCAGAAAGTGACACTGAATTTTATCCCGGCAGCAGACGGCACCTTTTTACACCGTGACGAGATATGGAATCTGTTGACAGCCTGCCCGGATATCTGCGTGGTAGACGGTGGTTTCCACAATATTGAGTTCACAGCCGCAAATGTCAACAAGGGGTTGGGACTTCGTTTCATTGCAAAAGAACTTGGCATTTCTATAGAAGAAACAATGGCAGTGGGCGACAGTGGAAACGATGCAGAAATGCTGATGGCAGCAGGACTTGGCGTTGCTATGGGAAATGCATCGAAGGAAATTAAAGCAATATCGGATGTTATTACCCTCACGAATGAAGAATGTGGTGTGGCACATGCTATTGAGAAGTATATCAGATGGGAGATGACTCCCACCTCTATAGGTGGTGAGAAACAA
>NZ_JRFU01000264.1 GCF_003122485.1 Eubacterium ramulus | reverse complement strand
CTCACCACTTGCAGAAGTGGGAGTCTCAACTCAGACTGAGATGAAATATGCATTATGCAATAACATATTCTCCTATACATTTGATCCGTTGCAGAAAATCTCGTTGTTATATTTTAGTGTCTTCTATATCTACGCAGCATTGGAAGTAACTCTTCCAGAACGCTGTAAGTATAATCTAATTCTTCTTTTGTCGTCTCCGGGCAGAAACTGAACCGCAGCGTGGATTCCTGATGCGCATGATCCAGTCCGATATTCAGCAATGTGCTGGACAGGGACGGATGATTGGAAGAACATGCGCTTCCCGCAGACACATAAATATTGCGGTCCTCCAGTGAATGAAGCAACACTTCGGAACGCACACCTACAAAACTTGCGCTGACGATCTGTGGCGCACTGTCACGGTCTGTCTTTCCGTTGATGGTCACATCCTCAAGCTGCTGCAGCTTCTCTGTAAAATATGCTTTCAGTTCATACAGATGTTCTGCATTCTCCTCCAGATGGTCATAAGCCTCTGTCGCTGCCACACCAAGTCCTGCAATTCCCGGCACATTAATGGTTCCGGAACGCATGCCTTTCTGCTGATCTCCGCCAAAGGAAATCGGACGAATCTTTGTCTTATCTTTGATATACAAAA
>NZ_JRFU01000263.1 GCF_003122485.1 Eubacterium ramulus | reverse complement strand
CTGACCAGAATCACGCACCAAGTCTCACGTGCGTTCGACTTGAATAAAAGCAGTTCCTGCAAAAAAGTTGATGCATGGACTGCGAAAAATACAATAGAAATGCAGCAATTTGTGTTGCTTTTTATAAATAAGTATGGTAAACTATCATACGTTGTGAATTAAAGAAGAGATGGTCCTCTGTTACGTAACGTATTAAGAACATCCAAATAACAGGAGGTCACAAGAATGAACGCAAATGAAATTATCAAAAGCATCGAAGCTGAGCAGCTGAAAGCTGAAGTACCGGAGTTTTCCGTAGGAGATACAGTTCGTGTATCTGCAAAAATCAAAGAGGGTAACCGCGAAAGAATTCAGGTTTTCGAGGGTACTGTATTAAAGAAACAGGGCGGAAGCAACCGTGAGACATTTACAGTTCGTAAATTCTCCAACGGTGTTGGCGTAGAGAAAACTTGGCCATTACACTCCCCGAACGTAGAGAAAGTTGAAGTTGTTCGTTACGGTAAAGTAAGACGTGCAAAACTTTACTACTTAAGAGACCGTGTAGGTAAGAAAGCTAAAGTTAAAGAGTTAGTAAAATAATCTGCTTTAGAATGCTGAATGATGATAATCCTCTGAATGATGCCTTGCATCTTCAGGGGATTTTTTCGATTTACAGGATAAATGGTGTGCTGGTACAGGTTCGATGGCGAGAGAATATAAAAGCACATTTTTTGATTTTTATAATAAAGAAATGTGCTATTGAAAAGTTTTTTATTTGAGTGATAGCACACTTCCTTGATTTTATTGCAGTATTTTCCTATTTATAGGGTGTTTGAAAGAGATGTTTTCTGTTACAATAAAAATGCATGTGCAGATTGTAATGCTTCTTAGAAAGATATACGATGATAGGAACTTACATTGAGTAGAAACATATAGCGAGTTTCGCACATGTTTGACTTGAAATTGGTCTGAAAGGAGATAATCTAATTATGACAGTGTTTCGAACAGGAGGATTGAATTTCCGAAGAAGACGCAGAAAAATGAAAATATCGACGGCAAAAGGAATTCTGTTGTGGATTGTAGAGATTTTTATTGTTCTTCTGCTTGCCTTTGTGCTGGTATACTGTGCCGGTATGAGAGTCAGTGTAGTGGGAAATTCTATGGAATCGACATTAAGCGATGGCAGTGTTGTGCTAGTTAACCGCTTTGTATACAATATAAAAGAACCGAAAGCAGGAGATGTGATTGTCTTTCTGCCAAACGGAAATGAGAAGAGTCACTACTATATTAAAAGAGTGATCGGAGTTCCCGGCGATAAAGTACAGATCAAAAATGGCCTGCTGTATGTCAATGGCGAACTGTATGATGTGGAAGACACCGAAACCATCAAAAATGCAGGTCTGGCAGAGGATGAAATCACGGTTGGAGAAGATGAATATTTCGTTCTTGGTGATAACCGTAACAGCAGTGAGGATAGTCGTTATGCCAATATCGGAAACATAAAAAAGGAATATATTCAAGGAAAAGCCTGGTTTGTGGCAAGACCTTTTAATAAAATGGGAAAAATTAATTAGTAGTTTTTAGTGGATGCAAAAGGAGAAAAAATATGAATTTTCAGTGGTACCCGGGACATATGACGAAGGCAAAACGCCAGATGCAGGAAGATATCAAGCTGATCGATCTGGTGATCGAACTGGTGGATGCAAGAATTCCGCTCAGCAGCAGGAATCCGGATATTGATGATCTTGGAAAAAATAAAGCACGTCTGATTTTATTAAACAAGTCAGATCTGTCCGATGAGAGAAAAAATGAGGCATGGGCTTCTTATTTTAAAGCAAAGGGATTTTATGTGGTAAAACTGGATGCACGACGCAGAAACAGCATGAAGGAAATCCAGAACGTCATTCTTGAAGCATGTAAGGAAAAAATTGAGCGCGACCGCCGCAGAGGAATCAAAAACCGCCCGGTTCGTGCCATGGTTGTGGGAATCCCGAACGTGGGAAAATCTACATTTATCAATACCTTTGCCGGAAAAGCATGTGCAAAGACCGGAAATAAACCAGGTGTGACAAAAGGAAAACAGTGGATCCGTCTGAACAAAGATGTGGAGTTGCTGGATACACCGGGTATTTTGTGGCCGAAATTTGATGATCAGATGGTTGGACTCCGTCTGGCACTGATCGGTTCTATTAAAGATGAAATTTTGAATATTGATGAACTTTCTCTGGAACTGATCTCTTACTTGAAAGAAAATTATGCAGGTACACTGACTGCCCGTTATGAGGTAGAAGAAAATGTGGAGCGTCCGGTGGAAATTCTGGAAGCGATCGCACAGAAACGTGGCTGCGTACAGCGTGGAAATGAGATTGATTACAGCAAAGCAGCTGCACTTGTCATCGATGATTTCAGATCCGGACGTCTGGGACGCATTACACTGGAACTGCCGGAGGCGAACTAAGATGGAAGTCAGAAAAATCGGTGAGATTAAAGAAGAATTAAAGGCAACAACGGAGACAGAATTACAGCAGTTTATTCAGAAATACAGTACAGATGAGCGTGCTGGTGTAAAAACAGTTGTAAATCAGGCACAGAAACGCCTGGAAAAATATGAAAAAGAATTGTTGCGTATTGATGCGCTGAAAATCTATGAGCGCAAATATGCAGATTATGCATTTATCTGCGGCGTTGATGAGGTTGGACGTGGACCGCTGGCAGGTCCGGTGGTAGCCGGTGCAGTGATTCTGCCAAAGGATTGTAATATTTTGTATATCAATGATTCCAAGAAACTCAGTGAGAAAAAGAGAGAAGAACTCTACGATGTGATCATGGAACAGGCAGTGGTTACCGGTATTGGTATGGCATCTCCGGCGCGCATTGATGAGATTAATATTTTGCAGGCGACCTATGAAGCAATGCGAGAGGCAATCAGTAAATTAGATCCACAGCCGGATTTGCTTTTGAACGATGCGGTGACAATCCCTGAGGTAGATATTTATCAGGTTCCGATTATCAAAGGTGATGCAAAAAGTATCTCCATCGGTGCAGCAAGTATTATTGCAAAAGTGACCAGAGACCGGTTGATGGTGGAATACGATAAAGTGATGCCGGAGTATGGCTTTGCATCAAATAAAGGCTATGGATCTGCGGCTCATATTGCGGCATTGAAGAAATATGGTGCTTCGCCGATTCACAGACAGAGTTTTATACATAACTTTATTTAAATTTTATCTCAGTCGAGAAGACTCCCACTTCTGCAAGTGGTGAGTAA
>NZ_JRFU01000262.1 GCF_003122485.1 Eubacterium ramulus | reverse complement strand
TTTCAGTGGCGTCCCTATAGAGGTGGGAGTCATCTCCCATCTGATATATGGCACGCTGTTTGGCATTTGCAGTTTGAAAAATACCTGGCGTTTTGTAGCTGCGTAAGAGGCCATCATATCTTTTGCAAATGGTTTCAGTTCATTTAAACCGCGGTAAGCATTGATGCTCATGGACGCGATACTGACGATCATAACTACCAGTATTTTTGCTACCATGCTTCGTACTTCCGGCTGATTGCTGACATCTTTTGTCCAGTTTGTCATAACCGGTGCCAGCGCAACGATAGGGATCGCATTAAATGCGGATACGATCGGTAATCCTGCACCGCCCCACTTCGGAGCCATGGTTGCCAGAACTGCTACCAGATAACCGATGACGGAACCGACGATCAGTCCGATGGCAGATACCATCACCGTGGACTTGATATTTACCAGCATCGCGGATCAGTTATCATGAATGATCACCGCGATTCGTGTCGGGAGCGGAAGGGTAAATACATCCGTCCGCAAAATTGCGTGTATTGCCTGTGACTGCCACAGGATAAAAAAGGCGGCAGAGAAGTTTTGTTGTGACTTCTTTGCCGCTTTAAAGTTTCCTGTGAAAAGGTTGTTCCTTAATTTACGGTTGATTATACGCATTCGCTAAAACGATTTCAATTTCTCGGTGCACAATTTTTTTTGTGCTGTTGCACACAGTATCACCATCAAAAGAACGACAGGTCAAACATATGTAAGACCTGCCGTTCTTTGTCTATTACTTTTTTACTTTTGTTCTGTTTCCAGAAGTTCTACATCTTCCAGTTCTGTTTCCGCCTCTTTCGCAATTTCCTGCGGCCGCTCAGATTCAAGTACCATACTGTGTTTTACCACCAGAATCCAGCCCGTTGCCAACGGTACAGATCCCAGATATGCCGCGCGCACCGCAAAGGCATTGACTGCTATCGCTCCATAGCATGCCCCGATAAAAAAGGAAAGTACTGTATTGGTATACAAAATTCCTTTTTTCTTAAATTCCGGATCTTTTGTCAAAAAATACTGCGTCCAGCCGAGCATGGCCTGTTTGAAATTATTACTGGAAAAGATGGTCGCACTGTTGTAGCCGTTTGCCGATGAATATACGCCCCACTGAAATGCAGAACAGAAAAAAATCGGATACAGACCAACCAGCACTGGTTTTAACGGCAGTAATGAGGATGCCACTAATCCTGCTGCATCCACCAGAATCGCCAATTTACGCATATTTATGTTCGTATAATTCGTCAACAGGTAGGAAACTACCACTCCGCCGCCAAAAAGCGGTAATGCAAGCACTCTTAACAGCACATCGTACCACTCGCCTGATACTAAAGATGCTGCCATTTCCATGATATTTCCGGTCTGCGCCGAACCAAAATTTCCCATATGTAATAAAATCGCGTAAGCTCCAAGAAATCCACCCACAAGAGCAAAATTCCAGTGAATCAAAGCTTCCCACTGATCTTTTGTTACTTTTTTTCTCATTGTATTTGCCTTTCTTTTCAGAAATTGTAATGTCTTTGATTTTTTCCTTGCCTATCATAGCACTATCTCTTTTATTAAGCAAAAATTTTTTTACATACAAAAAGCACCCAAAGTTTTAATGCAGTCATTCCATAACCTGCGTTCAAACTCTGAGTGGTTTCCACACATATTTCAGCTCAGTCTGAGTTGAGACTCCCACTTCTGCAAGTGGTGAGTAGTAACAA
>NZ_JRFU01000261.1 GCF_003122485.1 Eubacterium ramulus | reverse complement strand
GAGCGTTTATCTCAGTCGGAGATTGTACTCCCACTGAGAAAGACTTGTTTTTACTCACCACTTGCAGAAGTGGGAGTCTTCTCGACTGAGATAAAAGGACTCATGCTATCGTTTCTAATCATAAATCCTAAATCCACTGATATGCCGTCCATTTAACCAGCGCTCTTTCTCGTCCGTCTGACCTTCCGGCGGCCAGATCAGTAATTCAGAAATCATAAAATCTGCATCCTTCATCGCGCTGGTATCCTGAATCTCACAATGATAAAAACCAAACCTTTTTCCTGGAAGCGAATTGCTCCGTCTGCAATTATCAATCAACGGACGAATGTCTGTCAGTTTTGCATCCTCCAGATAAAACAGAAATAAGTTCGGCATATCCTGAACAAAAGATAAGTCACTGATATTTTTGCCATACAAAATAAACAAATCGCAAAGCTCATGAAACTGCTGCACAAAACT
Source organism: Eubacterium ramulus (assembly GCF_003122485.1). GTDB lineage: Bacteria > Bacillota > Clostridia > Lachnospirales > Lachnospiraceae > Eubacterium_I > Eubacterium_I ramulus_A. The sequence continues at coordinate 427 of NZ_JRFU01000261.1, read as the reverse complement.
GTAATCTTCTAGCGGAATCATAATATAGCATCCAAGCACTTTGCATTTTTTCACATCTGCCATAATAGCTTCATCCTGCAAATCTTCCACGGCCAATGTTACCCGCGGAGTTTTCATATTGATCGCACTAGAAGTCAACTTCCACGGAATAAAACATCCACCCACGTGTTTTCCATCTTTATTAATGGCAATACTTGTATATCCCTGCTCCGAAGCCGCCTCTCTTAATATTTCTCTGTCTTTTTCTTCCATATCCCAAATTCCTCATCAGTTTTTACTCAACGGTATTGGTTGTTCTTATTCTGCAAATTTAACCAATAGCTTACCGTTGTTCCTACCATCCTTGACAGCTTCATAGCTATCTCAATTGTTCAAGTCGAACGCACGTGAGACTTGGTGCGTGATTCTGGTCAGCGAAAGCTGACAT
>NZ_JRFU01000260.1 GCF_003122485.1 Eubacterium ramulus | reverse complement strand
TCGTTCAAGAGGTCGGCAAAAATCGAACTTTCCTATAAAGCAAAAAAAGGAATGCTTTCGCATTCCTTACAGTGAGCGTGCCGGGGTTCGAACCCGGGACAACTTGATTAAAAGTCAAGTGCTCTACCAACTGAGCTACACACCCATATGAAATTTTGTCTTTAATGCCCAGTTCCGGAATCGAACCAGAGACACGAGGATTTTCAGTCCTCTGCTCTACCAACTGAGCTAACTGGGCATTGAGTTGCGGGAGTAGGATTTGAACCTACGACCTTCGGGTTATGAGCCCGACGAGCTTCCAGACTGCTCCATCCCGCGATATTAGTTAGCGCTTTTATTTAGTTTTAAAAGCTAATGGGCGGAGAAGGATTCGAACCGTTTTGGTTTCTCAAAGCAGATTTCTAATTCTTACTCCTAATGGGCGGAGAAGGATTCGAACCTTCGAAGGCATCGCCAGCAGATTTACAGTCTGTCCCCTTTGGCCACTCGGGAATCCACCCATAACATTATTCACAAAAATCAAATTTCTATGCCTAATGTAAAGCCGATGATCGGACTCGAACCGATAACCTGCTGATTACAAATCAGCTGCTCTGCCAATTGAGCCACATCGGCATATTCAATTTTATTAGTTTTAAATGGGACCTACAGGGCTCGAACCTGTGACCCTCTGCTTGTAAGGCAGATGCTCTCCCAGCTGAGCTAAGATCCCATATAAAACGACCCAGACGGGACTCGAACCCGTGACCTCCGCCGTGACAGGGCGGCGCTCTAACCAACTGAGCCACTAGGCCATCAAAGGTATATACCTTCAAAACTTCACACAGAAATCCGATTCATTTCAACCTTTT
>NZ_JRFU01000026.1 GCF_003122485.1 Eubacterium ramulus | reverse complement strand
AAAAAATGTAAGAAGAAAATGTGGATTTTAGATATAGAAAATCTAAAATCCATATTTTTTGTGCTCTTGAATATTAAAAAAATATGAGTTATAATAAAAATTTAGTTTAAACTTAATACAGTAGATGAATAGGAAAGGCAAGAAGTGAAGAAATGAAAAATTGGAAAAGACGAATTTCTGCATTACTCTGCGGTCTTATGATTTTGACAATGACAACAGGTACTGTGTATGCAGCAGATTTAGCTGATACATCAGATATTACAGATGCGACAAAGACAGGAATGGAAGACCCGAGTGATGTGGATGAAAAGGATGTGTCTGAACAAGCAGCAGTAGAACAGGACAATGTGATATCTGAACAATTATTGGGCAAGAATATTAGAGTGCAGGAGCAACCGGTAATGTTGTCATATGATGACAGATATTCTATTTATAAGGATAAAGATCATGAAGAATATAATGACTATAAAATTGATCATGTAACAAATTTAGAGAGCAAATCGCATCCAGTGAAAACGGGAGAAGTACAGGAGCAGGAATCAGATGAAGTACTTACGCAGACAGATGACAGTAATGTGAGGGCAAGTGGCGTTGGTACAGCACTTCTGGTTTTGGTTCCAAAGGAAGAAAATAGTGAGGCAGCATACGATAAAATTTATGTTCATGTGACTGTGGAAGCAGCACCACTGACGATCATGTATTTGATGGGACAGAGCAACATGGAAGGAATGTGTTCCGCTAATACCGGATATCAGCTGAATAAGTCTGTAGCCTGTGAAATTGGAACCGTGTATTCAACCTATGCACCAACTGTATGGAGCTGGTCAAAGAATATTTCAGGTATTAATTTTTCAGAGACTTGTAATTCTGAAAATGCAGCAGATTTTATAGCTGGCTCAATGAACAGTGCCAGTTCTTTGTCAGGAAAAACACTGGAATATCCATTAAATACGTTGACTTCAGAAGGGGAAGGTAAGACTGGTCCAGATAGTGCATTGGCTTATGAATGGAACAGACTGACAGGCGAAAAAGTATGGACAGTAAATGTAGCCTGGAGTGATACTGCAATTGCAAGCTGGATTCCGAGACAGAGTGTATATGAGAGAGCAATAACACTCAGCAAACTGGCGCAGAAAGTATATGAAGCAGAAATCGCATCCGGACATTACACAGAAGGACATCGACTGATGTATTGGCTTCAGGGCGAAACTGCGGACAGATATCGAAGTGCTTTCGATTATTATGACGATTTTTATACTATGTACAGTGACATTACAAAGCAGTTAACCATTGAAAAGTGTGGGATTATTATGCTTCGCTCTTCTGTCGGATCGAAAGAGACCGAGGATGAGTTGGCTATGACCGGACCGCGAGCAGCGCAGTATGGAATTGGTGGAAGTACATCGTCAAAATTAAATAACGTATATGTAGTGACAAATGATAACGAAGCATGGGTAAGTGACGCCGGTGTACGTCAGTATTTTTCAAAATATAATGGTAAATTTGATTATCCGATTCGCGATGGATTCAGTAAAGTCCCGACAAGGATCACCGATGTTCATTATGATATTCACTATTCTCAGATTGGGCATAATGAAAATGGAATTATGGCTGCAGATGGTATGTATCAGATGATGCAAAAGCATGGCCAGGGAGATGTAACAGTTGACTGGAGAGATGTAAATGGAAAAAGTGTAACACAGGTTTATGTGAGACAAAATCATACAGCAACTCTGGTAGGAGTGACAACTCCGGTATATGGTGCAAAAAATATAACCTATCGTACAACTGGAAATATTTCCTATGATCCGGAAACCGGTACATTGAAAGGACTGCAGAAAGGCACCGGTGCAACTGTCAGTGCGATTGCAGGGGGTAAGACGATTACTCTTTCTGTAACTGTTTTGGATGAATGGGACTATTCAGCAGAATTAGGAACTTCTTATACGGGATTGTATAAAGATAATGATCAGTGGATTTATGTGAGAAATGGAAAAGCAGATTTTTCCTATACCGGTTTTGTACAGAATGAGGGAAGCTGGTGGTATATTGAAAAAGGCAGAGTTTCTTTCCAGAAAAAGGATGTTATCAAAGGCACTGTAAATGGAAAAGAAGGCTGGTGGTTTGTAAAAGACAGTCAGGTTCAGTTTGTAGATTCTGTTGAGAAAAACAGCAACGGCTGGTGGCGGATTGCCAATGGAAAAGTAGACTTCAACTGCAACAGTGTAGAAAAGAATGAACTTGGCTGGTGGTATATTCGAGGAGGAAAAGTAGATTTTTCCTATACTGGAGCAGCAAAAAACAGTAATGGCTGGTGGCGAATCGTCAATGGAAAAGTAGACTTTGGCTGCAACAGTGTAGAAAAGAATGAACTTGGCTGGTGGTATATTCGAGGAGGAAAAGTAGACTTTACATATACTGGAGTAGCGAAAAACAACAATGGTTGGTGGCGAATCGTCAATGGAAAAGTAGACTTTAGCTGCAACAGTGTAGAGAAAAATGAACTTGGCTGGTGGTATATTCAGAATGGAAAAGTAAATTTTGGATATTATGGAATTGCAAAAAACAGTAATGGTTGGTGGTATATCCGAGGAGGAAAAGTAGATTTCGGATATAACGGAAATGTATGGTATCATGGTCATAATTACTGGGTTTCAAACGGTTGGATAAGAATGTAATAGTGAAAGAATGTGGATTATCCAGAGCCAAATATGCTGATTTTAAAGTAATATGCAAAGTGAAAAATGCTCCAGCTACAGAAATGATAGTTGGAGTATTTTTTATGGAAAGGTTAAGTATGAGTATGAGTACAGGTGAGCTGATTAGCACTGAACGGTTGCAATATAATAACATTGACTTGATAAAATTCATTATGGCTTTTGCTGTAGTTGCAATACATACGAATCCGTTGGTTGATTGTAAAAATGATATAGTTCAAATTGTATATAATAATATTGTTAACATGGCAGTACCATTTTTCTTTTTGACAACCGGTTTTTTACTTTCAGAGAGAATGTCATTTTCGAACAAAGCATCAGATATATCTATATTAGGACATTATATAGGAAAAATACTGAAAATGTATTTTATTTGGATGGTATTATATACCCCGTTAACAATTTATCATGTTTTTGATAAGAACATTTCTCTTAAAAAAGCTATGTCAACATATTTACAAGGGATATTTTTTACTGGAGAACAATATAATGCTTGGCCGTTATGGTATTTGCTATCAACAGTATATACATTGTGCATAGTAATATTATTGTTAAAATTGAATGCTTCAAAAAATAGTTTCTTGATAGTGAGTATAATTTTTTCTGTTATTTCAATTGGAATAAGCTGGATTGCAGGAATTGAAAGCAGTAAATATAGTGTTGAAATAGTGCAAAATATGATTGCACATACAGTTTATAACGGGCGTATATTCAGAGGAATGATATTTATTCCTATAGGTATGTGCTTCAATTTCAAAAAAATATCCTATAATATGAATATTTTAATTATGATAAGTAGTTTTTTACTAAATTGCATTTTAAAGAATTATTTTTTGAGGTCATATTTATTGATTTTGACGACAGTAAGTTTTTTTGGAATAATTTTAAATTGGAAATTAATGGATCATCCTGTATATCATAAATTAAGAAAGATGAGTACGATTATGTATTTGATTCATATGTATATATGGAGTATCTACTATAAAGTTCTTTATGGAGAAAAAACATACGGATTAGATAGTTTTATTATTACTTCGCTTTGTGGATGTGTTGTGGCATTACTTTATTTAAAAGTTATTAATAAATTCAAGATGAGAGCTTTTCACAAGAGAAAATGATATATTTAGCTTGTTCCGGTTTATGTATTGAGTTATACTAAAAAAGTATATAGTTGTTTTTAGAAAGATGAGGTTTACGAATGAAAAAAATTGCGGTAATTTGTTTGGTTGCTTCTTTGGCAGTGTCAATGAATAGTAGTGTGACTGCTCTGGCTCAATCTGCAAATCAGCCTCAAATTGAAAATAGTACAGGTGAAAGCAGTTTGGAAACGGATACGAAAGCAGCAAATGAGGATCTGTATCCAGCAGACTGGGATGCGGATGATCCGGAAAATGCAAGAGCTTTTCAGCAAATGTATGGTGACGAGCAGACAGCTGATGACGTTGCAGAAAATGATAGTATTGCGACATTTTCACTAGAGGAAGATGGATCAGCACGCAGCAGCAGTGGAATCACAACGAAATGGGAAAATTATATATTAAACAGTGCCGGAAAGATTACAGGTACTAAAATCAATACATATACACATAACAGCAAGGATACTTCTGGAAAAAGTATTGCAATGGGAATTGATGTGTCTTATCATAATGGAAATATCGACTGGAATAAAGTAAAAGCATCTGGTGTGGAATATGCATTGATCCGTGTCGGATATCGTGGATATGCCGGTGGAACGATTGCAAGTACAGGCGATAGTAAGTTTAAGACCTATATTAAAGGCGCAAAAGCGGCAGGATTGAAGGTTGGAGTTTACTTTTTCTCTCAGGCAATCAATGTGCAGGAAGCAGAAGAAGAAGCGGTATGGACACTGAACAGAATCAAAGGGTATCAGCTTGATCTTCCGGTAGTGATTGACTATGAATATGCGGGAACAACCGATAAGAATGGAAATTCTCTGGAAAGACTGAACAATGCTAATTTATCAAAATCACAGAAGACAGCGTGTGTCGATGCTTTTTGTAAAAAGGTAAAGACCGCAGGATATCAGGCAATGGTATATTCCAGTTCCAGTTGGTTAGAAAAGGATATGGACACAGATACACTCAGCAAAAATTATGGGGTGTGGATGGCAAGATATAATACTCATTCCTATGTGGATTCAGAAAAAGGAAGATTCTATGATGGCACATTAAATATCTGGCAGTGTAGCAGCAGGGCAAAAATCGATGGTATTAAGACTTGTGTGGATCTGGATTACTGGTATAAATCCGGTGGAACGGATGTTGTAAAAGATCCAAAAACAGGCGAGTGGTATTATACCGTAAATGGTGTGATGGATGAGGGCTATACCGGTGTGGCGAAAAACAGCAATGGCTGGTGGCGTATTGAAAATGGCTGGGTTAATTTTAAGTTTGAAGGAATTGCGGAAAATGAAAATGGAACCTGGTATTTAAAAAATGGAAAAGTAGATTTTACATATAATGGATTTGTACATGATAATACTAATTGGTGGTATGTGGAAAATGGACAGATTACATACAATAAAAATGATGTGATCAAGGGTAACGTTAATGGTGTCAATGCATGGTGGCATGTCGTAAACAGCAAAGTGACAAGAGATACGACGGTAGCGAAAAGCAGTAATGGTTGGTGGTACATCAATAATGGAAAAGTAGATTTTGGATACTATGGATTTGCGGCAAACAGCAATGGATGGTGGTATCTGGAAGGCGGAAAAGTGACATTTAAGAAGAATGATGTTATCAAAGGAACTGCTGGAGGTGTCAATGCATGGTGGCATGTGGTTGAAAGCAAAGTGATTTTAGACACGACGGTAGCAAAAAACAGTAATGGCTGGTGGTATATTCATAATGGAAAGGTTGATTTTACACACAACGGGGTAGAGAAAAACAGCAACGGTTGGTGGTACATCAATAATGGAAAAGTAGATTTCGGATACTATGGATTTGCATCAAACAGTAATGGCTGGTGGTATCTGGAAGGCGGAAAAGTGACATTTAAAAAGAATGATGTCATCAAAGGAACAGTAGATGGTGTCAATGGATGGTGGCACGTAGTTGGCAGCAAAGTGATTTTAGACACAACGGTAGCGAAAAACAGTAATGGCTGGTGGTATATTCATAATGGAGTGGTAGATTTTACACATAACGGAGTAGAGAAAAACAGCAATGGTTGGTGGAAGATTACAAATGGAAAAGTTGACTTTTCTTATAAAGGAATTGCACAGAACAGCAATGGATGGTGGTATCTGGAAGGTGGAAAAGTAAAATTCGGATATAACGGAAAACTGGTTGTAGATGGAAAAACGTATGCAATTAAGGGTGGAAAAGTTAGCGGACTGTAGAATATTCAAATGAGGATGAGTGTATGAAGAAAAAGATAACATCGATAGTGACAGCAGTGATTCTTTGTACTGTAATAACGACAACACCTTTTATGGCAGCTGAAGCAGATGGGAATGGTACACCAACGATAACTTCAGAAATGAATCAGTCGGACTCAGAAAGTCAGAGCGGTGAGAAATCAGATGCAGAGTTTTCAGACGGGGACAATACTGCGATGGGGGAAGAAGTATCATCCAATGATGATATGGAGAAAATTGAAAAAGAGGGAAATCTGGAAGAAGATAGTTCCCAGAGAGAAGATACCGCAGAGTCTATAGATGACACATCTGATTTGGCAGAGTCAGAATCAGAAGAAAATCTACAGCAGGGAAATGATGATCTGCAAAATCAGGAAAATGAAGTGGAAACATTTTTTTTAGATGGAGCAAGAAGTACATCAGCACAATATCTGGTTAATTTTAATAAGACAAATAATTCATCGACATACGTTTCTTATACGGAATACAGTACAGGAAAAAGTGGGTATATCAATGGTACATACGGCGCAGATGCTGCATATCTTGGAACAACTGGGAATTATTACATATTTATGATGTCAGGTGTAATTGGAAAGGTAAAAAGCAGTGACGTAACGCTCGTAGCTCTTTCTAATGTAAAGAGTTACAGTTATTATTATGTATCTGGTGAAAAATTATATCATCGAATTACCGGAAATCTGTCACAGTCAAAGTATGTTTCAAACCTAAGATATGGAAAAGCTCCGTCTTATTTATCACAGGGAACGAACTATTTCAGTTATGATGGACATTATTTTTATACCAACTATACAACAATGATTTCGGATTATACCAGTGATAGCAGGGCACATTCTGTAAATTCGAATAATCCGTATTTTAATTATTACCAGTATCTTCCGTTAAGAAGTACAACTTCTTATTCTGCATCAGATTTGAACAGCACAATTAATGGAAAAATATCCTCTACATCCAAGTTAAAGGATTTGGGAAATGATTTTGTAAATAATCAGAATACATATGGTGTGAATGCATTGCTGATGGCTTCCATTGCAATCAATGAGAGTGGATGGGGAGATAGCAGCATAGCCAAAAATAAAAATAACCTGTTTGGCTTGAATGCTGTAGATGCATCCCCTTCACAGAGTGCAAATTATTACAGTAGTGTTTCTGCTTGTATTAAGGATTTTGCAGAGACTTATATGTCAAAAAAATATCTGAATCCAAATGGAAGTAACTATCGTGGTGCCTATCTGGGAAATAAAGCCAGTGGAATCAATGTGCAGTATGCATCAGATCCGTACTGGGGTGAGAAAGCGGCCAATTATGCGTATTATCTTGGAGAAAAATTGTCATCAAAGGATGAATATCGCTATACAATTGGAATTAAAGATCCCATCAGTTGCATGAAGACAACTCCTACCAATAACTTGAATATTCGGAATAGGAACAGTACTTCTTCCAGCAGGTTGTATTATGCGGCAAACCTGTATGGTGTGGCATTTCTGTTGAAAGATGGCAATACCTCTACAAATGGATTTTATCGTATTCAAAGTGATCCGGTATTAAAAAGCGGACGAACAGGTATTGACAGTAATTCAGGAAAATACAATTTTACAGAGATGTATGCATATGTAAGTGCCTCTTATATAACGGTTGTAAATAGTGGTGATGGAAGCAATAATAATGGCGTGACAGATAAAAGGCTGAATGGTGTGATCAAAGCATCTGATGGTAACTGGTATTATTATGTAAATGGTGTGATTGACTATAGCCATACTGGTATTGAGAAGAATGCCAATGGCTGGTGGCGGATCGAAAATGGTAAAGTAAACTTTAATTATGAAGGTGTTGCGAAAAACCAGAACGGCTGGTGGTACCTGAAAGGTGGCAAAGTTGACTTTTCTTATAATGGATTTGCAAGCAATAGTAATGGCTGGTGGTATATTGAATCTGGAAAAGTAACCTTCCAGAAAACAGATGTTATCAAAGGAACCGTAAAGGGGATCTATGGCTGGTGGCATGTAGTCGGAAGTAAAGTTACTTTTGATACAACAGTGGCGAGAAACATCAACGGCTGGTGGTATATCAGCAATGGAATGGTAGACTTTTCACATAATGGAGTAGAGAAAAACAGCAATGGCTGGTGGCGCATAGAAGAAGGAAAAGTAAATTTCAATTTTACTGGTATTGCATCTAACAAAAATGGAACCTGGTACCTTGATGGCGGAAAAGTAGATTTTTCATATTCGGGATTCTATAAGAACGGTACAGATTATTTATATGTAGAAAATGGGCAGATTACTTATACAAAAAATGATGTCATAAAAGGAGCCGTTGCTGCTCAGAGTGGCTGGTGGCATGTAGTCGGAAGCAAGGTAATCTTTGATACAACAGTGGCGAAAAACAGTAATGGTTGGTGGTATATCAGCAATGGAATGGTAGACTTTTCACATAATGGAGTAGAAAAGAACAGTAATGGTTGGTGGCGCATCGAAAATGGAAAAGTAAACTTCAGCTTTGAAGGATTCGCATCAAACAGTAATGGCTGGTGGTATCTGGAAGGTGGAAAGGTAACATTCCAGAAAAATGATGTCATAAAAGGAACGGTTGACGGAGAGAATGGCTGGTGGCATGTGGTTGGCAGCAAGGTTACTTATGATACAACTGTAGCGAAAAACAGCAATGGCTGGTGGCGCATAGAAAACGGAAAAGTAAATTTTAATTTTACCGGTGTTGCGTCTAACCAGAACGGAGACTGGTATCTCTCCAATGGAAAAGTAGATTTTAACTATAATGGTACCGTGACATATGATGGAAAATTATATCAGGTTGTCAATGGTTCGGCAAAAGCTGCTTAATAATTAAAAAAGCTCTAAAACGTCTGCATATTTTTATGCAATAGTTGAATATGCGTGTAAAATGCACTTATTTGAATAATAAGTGCATTTTACTTTACTATGAGCAGAAAAAATGTTACAATTCTGTTAAATACAGGAAAAAATACAAGTTAAGAATTTAGGAAGGAAAAAGTATATGAATACTACATTAGTGATTATGGCAGCCGGAATCGGATCCCGTTTTGGTGGTGGCGTAAAACAGTTGACACCGGTTGGACCGAACGGCGAAATTATTATTGATTATTCTATCCATGATGCGTTGGAAGCAGGATTTAATAAAATTGTATTTATTATCCGTAAGGATATTGAGAAAGATTTTAGAGAGGTAATCGGAGACCGTATTGAAAAAATTTGTGATGTGGAATATGTGTTCCAGTCTCTGGATGATCTTCCGGAAGGCTTTGAGAAACCGGCAGACCGTACAAAACCTTGGGGAACCGGTCAGGCGGTAAGATGCTGTAAAGGTATTGTAAATGAGCCGTTTGCAGTAATTAATGCGGATGATTATTATGGGAAAGAAGCATTTGTAAAAGTGCATGATTATCTGGTTGGCTGTGGTGATTCCCAGTACAAATATTGCATGGCAGGGTTTATTCTTGATAATACACTCAGCGATAACGGAACTGTTACCAGAGGTGTATGCCAGGTAGATGAACAGGAGATGTTGCAGAAGATTGTTGAGACAAGCGGTATTGCCCGTGATACGGATGGTATTGTCAAAGACGAAAATGGCAATGAGATTCCGACAGGAACACACGTATCTATGAATATGTGGGGTGTTACACCGGAATTTTTAGATGTACTGGATAAAGGATTTGCAGAATTTCTGGCAAATGTGGAGCCGGGCAACATCAAAGCAGAGTATCTGCTTCCGACCATCATTGGCGACATGCTTGCAAAAGGTGAGGTGTCTGTAAAAGTTCTTGAGACACAGGATAAATGGTTTGGTGTAACCTATCAGGAAGATCGTCAGACTGTTGTAGATGCTTTTGCAAAACTGATCGCGGACGGTGTATACAAGACTCCTTTATTCTAGGATAAACAGAAAGATTGCGATTGGAGTATGTGAGAAATGGCGTAAATATATTTAAAATCTGTCTGATCTGAATTAGCATAGATTTTAAATGCAGGAATAGCATATTAGAAAGTTAAGAAAGAACATTTCATGCGGTAGAAATTACCATGTGAGATGTTCTTTTTTTGTTATAGTATGCATTTTTTTTGATTATTTACAGATACTTTGCATGAGAATATGTGTGAGGAGAATAATGCGATGACAACACAGACAGGAAAACAAAGCATCACTTTTGAAAAACCACCCTGGATTATCAGCAGCGGCTGCGTGGCAGGAACTAAGGAAGCAGAAGGACCGATCGGGCATGAAATTGACCTGGTGGGAGAAGATGACAATTTTGGATGTGACATCTGGGAAGAAGCGGAAAGCACACTGCAAAAAGAGGCATTGACAATTGCATTAGGAAAAGCGGGATTGAAAGCAGAGGAACTTCGCTATCTGTTTGCGGGGGATCTGCTTGGACAGTCCATGGCAACATCTTTTGGCTTACAGCAATTTGATCTGCCATTATTTGGATTGTACGGTGCCTGCTCAACAGCGGGAGAATCGCTGGCTCTGGCGGCAATGACCGTGTCTGCCGGATATGCGAATCTGGCAGGAGCGGTCACATCCAGTCATTTTGCCAGTGCGGAGAAACAGTTTCGGTTTCCCTTGGAATATGCCAATCAAAGGCCCTTATGTACTACCTGGACGGTTACGGGAGCCGGTGCCTTTGTACTTGGTAGAGACAGGTATAAAACAGAAAATAGATGTAAAAGCGGACTAGAAAAAGAAGAGTGTACAAAAACACAAGGAGTACAGCAAAAAGAATGCAAGGGGGAAGCGTGTTGTGATGTCTGCATCACCGGCATCACACCGGGCAAAATCGTAGATTATGGCGTGCGTGATTCCATGAACATGGGAGCTGCTATGGCACCGGCGGCAGCAGCTTGTATTGCAGCACATTTGGAGGATTTTTCCAGAAGCCCGTCTTATTATGACAAGATCATTACCGGTGATCTGGGGGCGGTTGGACGGGAAATCCTGATTGAACTGTTACAGCAGAAAAATATTGATATCGGAAGCTGCCATACAGATTGTGGGCTGGAGATTTTTGATAATGAGCGGCAGGGAACCGGAAGTGGAGGAAGTGGCTGCGGATGTGCGGCAGTAACTATGAGTGCACATTTTTTGCCGATGATGCGGCGCGGGGAATTAAAACGTGTACTGTTTGTGCCGACAGGTGCCCTGCTGTCCAAAATCAGTTTTAATGAGGGTGAAAACGTGCCGGGAATTGCACATGCAGTAGTATTAGAAGTACTAGAAAATCGTTAAAAAAATTCGAAAGAATGAAGTGCAGAAAAATGATATTTGGTGATTATGTTAAGTGGTATGGATAAATGTGAAGTATTTTGCAAAACGCAAGTGATACACATTATTTAGAGTAAAAAAATATATAAAGCAAAAATGAAACGTAAAAGTTATAAAATGGAGGGAAGTGTAACGATGGATTATGTCAATGCCTTTTGGGTAGGTGGACTGATCTGTGCGTTGGTGCAGATTTTACTGGAAAAAACAAAATTACTTCCGGGGCGTGTCATGGTGCTTCTTGTCTGCTCAGGAGCGGTATTAGGAGCAGTAGGAATTTATGAACCTTTTTCTGAATTTGCGGGAGCAGGAGCAAATGTGCCGTTGCTTGGCTTTGGAAATACGCTTTGGAAGGGGATGAAAACTGCCGTTGATGAAAGTGGTTTTCTGGGGCTTTTTACCGGTGGATTTACTGCCTGTGCGGTAGGTGTATCAGCGGCATTAATTTTCGGCTATCTGGCATCTCTGATATTTAATTCCAAGATGCGGAAATAATAGCTCAAAATAGATTTTCAATAAATTCAAAGAGAAGAATATGTCAGCATACGTTGAACAGAATCACGTACCAAGTTTCACATGCATTCGATTTGAAGGCTATGGTTATTGCTATGCGCACAAAAACAATGAGGGGGAATGAAGAAAACGTAGAGTATTTTTATCAGACAGGTATAAAAAATACAAAATGAACCATATTAACGATACAGAAATGAATATGCTTGATGATCGTTTGCTGATAGTTGCTGACAGAAAATCAACGATTCATTTTCATTAGTGAAAAAAGTTATGAGAAGGAGAGATACCAAGATGAAAAAATTCAGACAGATTGCATTTATACTTATGCTGGCATTGAGTTTGACGACCTTTGCAGCATGTGGAAAGAAGAATACGGATATGAACGATGGGAGCAACAATAATTCTGTCACAGAGAACGGCACTGACAAAAATGGAACCAACGATAATAATGTCGTGGATGATAATACTGTGACGGACAATAACGGAATCGTCAATGACAGAGCAGATACCAATCAGACAGATTATGGAACAACCGGTGAAAATATGAGGGACGCAGCAGAAAATGCGAAAGAGTCGATTGAGGATACCGGAGAGGCGATCAAAAATGGTGTCACCGGTGACACAGATACCAACAGAGATCATAAGGATGGCACAAATGGAAATACGACCGAAAATACAGTCGGAACAGACAACAATACGGGCGTAACTGAAAACAATAACAGTGGCAGATAAAAATATCGAAAAAACACATTGAATAAAAGTAAATAGAGTTATTAATAAAACTAAGAAAAATTTTACCCTAGAATGAAATAGTAAAATTATGAAAAAAGGTTTGCACATCAATTTTTGATAGAATACTGCAAAATGCGAATAGGTATAAGCTGGCGGAGCAACTTTTGTAGTATAGCCAAAACTGAAATAAGGAGAAGAACTCAGATTAGTGATGCAGGGCGTCTTAGCCCAAAGCACTCATCTGAGTTCTTCTCCTTTCTTAGACTACATTATAAAAATACGGAAATTAATTACTCCTCAATACTGTAGTTCGGAGCCTCTTTTGTGATATGAATATCATGCGGATGACTCTCTTTCAGTGAAGCAGCAGAGATTTTTACAAAATGACTGGTAGCAGTCAGATCTCTGATTGTCGAAGCTCCACAGTAACCCATACCAGCGCGGATACCACCAACAAGCTGGAAGATAATATCTTCTACGCTGCCTTTGTAAGCAACACGTCCTTCCACACCTTCCGGAACCAGTTTTTTAGCATCCTGCTGGAAGTAACGGTCTTTGCTTCCATTTTCCATAGCAGCAAGAGATCCCATACCACGATATACTTTGTATTTACGTCCCTGATATAATTCGAAAGCGCCCGGAGCTTCGTCACATCCTGCGAACATGGAACCCATCATACATACACTACCACCGGCAGCCAGAGCTTTTGTCATATCTCCGGAGTATTTGATACCACCGTCTGCGATGATCGGAATATTGTACTCTTTTGCAACTTCGTAGCAGTCCATAACAGCTGTGATCTGTGGAACACCGATACCTGCAACGACACGGGTTGTACAGATAGAACCAGGTCCGATACCTACTTTAACAGCGTCAGCGCCAGCTTCGATCAGTGCTTTGGTAGCTGCGCCTGTTGCAACGTTACCTGCGATAACCTGCAGATCCGGATAAGCTTCTTTGATCTTGTGAACTGCATTTAAGATGTTTAAGGAATGTCCGTGTGCGGAATCTACAACGATAACATCTACATGTGCTTTTACCAGAGCATCGATACGATCCATCATATTTGCTGTGATACCAACAGCAGCACCACAGAGCAGACGTCCCTGCTCATCTTTTGCAGAAAGCGGATATTTGATCTGTTTTTCAATATCTTTGATTGTGATCAGACCTTTTAATTTGAAGTCTTTGTCAACGATCGGAAGTTTCTCTTTTCTTGCTTTTGCAAGGATTGCTTTGGCTTCCTCTAAAGTGATGCCTTCCGGAGCAGTGATCAGTCCCTCACTGGTCATGCTCTCACTGATTTTTTTGGAAAAATCAGTCTCAAATTTAAGATCACGGTTTGTGATGATACCGATCAGTGTACCATCTTCTTTGACGATCGGCACACCGGAAATACGGAATTTTGCCATCAGGTCGTCAGCGTCCTGAAGTGTGTGATCTGCGGAAAGGGAGAATGGATCTGTGATAACTCCGTTTTCGGAACGTTTTACTTTGTCTACTTCCTCAGCCTGTGCTTCGATAGACATATTTTTGTGGATGATACCGATACCGCCCTGTCTTGCCATTGCGATTGCCATGCGGTGTTCAGTAACTGTATCCATGCCGGCACTCATCATCGGAATGTTCAGTGTGATTTTGTTGGTCAGTTTTGTCGTAAGATCAACCATGTTCGGGGTTACCTCGGAGTATGCCGGAACGAGCAGCACATCATCAAAAGTAATACCTTCACCAATAATTTTTGCCATTTTGTATCCTCCCTTATCTGTTTTGTGAGCAAAAAAAGAAAAACACTGCTGTTTTTCTGATTTCTAAAAATAAATAAATTAATTTTGAAAATATTATAGTAATTTAAAATTGTAATGTCAATGACTTTTCGGCAAAGGTTTCTTTTTTTTACAGTTTGTGATATTTTAAGTGTATACTTTGCAAAATGTTAGGAGAAACAACCAAAGCACAAATAAGCAGAGTTAATAAATATAATAAGGTAATTTCTCAACCGGTCTTTTTTATCTCAGTCTAATTTCTGACTGAGATAAAATGCTCCGCGAGGATGTGCAGTGATTCTGAGGAGAATATGTCAGCATACGCTGACCAGAATCACGCACCAAGTCTCACGTACGTTCGACTTGAAATGAGATATTGTTACCTGCAACCCGATGGCAATTAATAGAGAGACAGTAAGGAGAGTTGTATGGAATTTCGACCATGTATTGACATTCATAATGGAAAGGTAAAACAAATCGTAGGCGGTACGCTGAAGGATCAGGGAGATATGGCAGCAGAAAATTTTGTTTCGGAGCAGGATGCACCGTTTTATGCAAAATTGTATCAGTCCTATGGAATCCGTGGAGGACATATTATCTTATTAAATGGAAAGGATTCCCCGCATTATGAGGCAACCAAATTGCAGGCACTGGCGGCGCTTCAGGTTTATCCCGGCGGAATGCAGGTGGGCGGCGGCATTACAGCAGAAAATGCCCATGAGTTTTTGCGGGCAGGAGCCAGTCATGTGATCGTGACGTCTTATGTGTTCCGGGATGGAAAAGTGGATTATGAGCGTCTGGAAAAACTGGTGCAGGCTGTTGGAAAAGAACATCTGGTGCTGGATTTAAGCTGCCGGAAAAAAGATGGTGCTTATTATATCGTAACGGACCGCTGGCAGAAATTTACAGAAGAACGTGTGACGGTGGAATTGCTGAACCGCCTGTATCAGTATGCAGATGAGTTTCTGATCCATGCGGTGGATGTGGAAGGAAAAGCATCCGGTATTGAGCGTGAACTGGTGGAACTGCTTGGAAGCTGGAATCGGATCCCGGTGACATACGCTGGGGGAATCGGAAGTTTTCAAAATCTGGAAGAATTGGCAGAGTGGGGACAGCATCATCTGAATTATACGATTGGAAGTGCGCTGGATCTTTTTGGCGGAACTATGAAGTTTGAAGATGTGCTTGCATTTAGTAAGACAATTTGAACGCAGGGCGCAAAGTGACTGCGTTCATCTCAGTCTGAGTTGAGACTCCCACTTCTGCAAGTGGTGAGTAG
>NZ_JRFU01000259.1 GCF_003122485.1 Eubacterium ramulus | reverse complement strand
GAGAAATACTTGTTACTACTCACCACTTGCAGAAGTGGGAGTCTCAACTTAGACTGAGATGAAAATCTTCTTTATATAACATCGCGTGGAAAATATAACAAAAAATTTCCATGTATATCCGTTATGATTTATTATTTCTATTACAATTCCAGATTAGCGCAGCTGCTCTACCGCTGCACGTTCAATGGCAAGACCAGCTTTGTAATCTTTCATAAATGTCTCAAAACCTTCCACATCTGCGGCATCCGGTTGCATTACGCTACCTTCTTCCCCGTGGAAAATAACAGTATTCAGATAATCTGGTAACGTCTGTCCCTCTGCTTTTCCGATCATATACGCTGCCAGAAGTGCGATTCCCCAGGCTCCGCCTTCTCCGGCTGTCTCCATGACAAAGACCGGTGTCTGCATTGCAGCTGCCATCACACGCTGTCCTACGCCTTTGGTCAGGAAAAATCCACCGTGACCAAGCATTTTGTCAATCTGCACTTTTTCTTCTTTTACCAGAATATCCATACCGGCTTTTAATGCGCCAAGTGAGGTCAGCAGATGTACACGCATGAAGTTTGCAAGATTAAATTTGCTGTCCGGTCTGCGCACAAACAGTGGTCTGCCTTCTTCAAAACCGGTAATACTCTCGCCGGAAAAATAATTATAAGCCAGCAGACCGCCACAGTCTGCATCGCCCTCCAGCGCCTTGCGGTACAACGTGCCATACAATGTATCCATGTCCGGCTTCACACCAAAAGCCTCCAGTGCTTCTCCGAACAAGCCTACCCATGCATTCAGATCTGAAGTACAGTTGTTGCAATGTACCATTGCCACCGGTTTACCATCCGGAGTGGTTACCATATCGATTTCTTCATAATATTTAGAAAGTGCCTGCTCCAGTACAATCATGGCAAACACGCTGGTTCCTGCGGATACGTTTCCGGTACGGACTGCCACACTGTTTGTCGCTGTCATACCGGTTCCGGCATCGCCCTCCGGCGGGCAAAGTAAAATGCCTGCTTCCAGATCTCCTGCCGGATCTAACAGTTTTGCACCTGTTTCAGAAAGTACACCTGCTTTTTCTCCGGCTGCCAGTACTTTCGGGAAAATATCGGTCAGATGATAATTCAGACCTTTTTCCAGTAATAATGTGTCAAATTTTGCTGCCATTGCCGCATCGTAATCGTTTGTATTGGAATCAATCGGAAACATACCTGCCGCTTCACCGACACCAACCACTTTCTCGCCGGTAAGTTGCCAGTGAATATAGCCTGCCAGCGTCGTCACAAAGCTAATCTGGCTTACATGAGACTCCCCATTTAAAATTGCCTGATACAGATGTGCCACGCTCCAACGCTGCGGTATATTAAAGGAAAATGTCTCGGAAAGTTCTTTTGCCGCCTGCTCTGTCATCGTATTTCTCCAGGTACGAAACGGCACCAGAAGCTGATCCTGCGCGTCAAATGCCATATAACCATGCATCATTCCGCTAAATCCCATGGCAGCTACCCGCTTTAACGTCTCACCGTATTTTTCCTGTACATCCTGTTTCAGTTTTGCATAACAATCCTGCAAGCCTTCCTTGATATCAGTCAGGCTGTAAGTCCAGATCTGATTTTCCAGACGGTTCTCCCATCCATGACTTCCTGAAGCCAGCGGATTTCCTGCCGCATCGATCAGAACCGCTTTGATTCTGGTAGAGCCAAATTCCATTCCAAGTACTGTCTCACCGTTGCGGATCAGTTTTGCGATTTTCACATTCTCCATTGTATTGCCCCCTTTTCTTTCTCAATTATATCATCTTGTAATATCACGTTTTCTGACTAAAATTTCCTGTCTGAACTTCTCTTATCTTTCAGTACTTCTATCATAAATCATTTCTGAAAAAATCAAAAGAATTTTATTATGCATTTTCTGGACATTTATTAACCTGGCGTATAAAATAAGGATAACGCAATACAAAAAATATTGAATTGATGTTTTTCAATCATACTAAAAAACGTTTTTCACCTATCAGTATCTGCAATAACTGTATCAACATTTTTTTCAATAATACAATTTGTAATCCGATCAGATTAAGCTGACAAACTGATATTTCAAAACGTTTTCATTCATCTCAGTCTGAGTTGAGACTCCCACTTCTGCAAGTGGTGAGT
>NZ_JRFU01000258.1 GCF_003122485.1 Eubacterium ramulus | reverse complement strand
AGGGTATATAGCTCTTTTAGAGTTTACACAGAATTAATTACAGTCTCTCCATCCAAATTGATGATGATTCTGAATCTTCTGATATTACCGGCTATTATTCCACCACATTTTCTCCAATTAACATTGATCAAGCAACCTTTATTCCGCAATAAAAAATCTCCTAGTACCAAACTGGTACTAGGAGATTTTTTACATTATTCACATATCTCTATAAAAGGTTTGTGCTTACCACCCACCATAAAATGCGATTTTATTATATCGAGATCCACTTCTGATGCCAGTGTCTACAAAACCGTAATTTCCACATACTCTTTCCCATCCAGTGTCTCCCTGATAGTAATCAATAGATTTTAAATACGGATAGTTCTCTCCCATAGTCTCATTATTAGTTGCCACCTGACGACCTGCCGGAATGGTTTTCCAGTATTTTCCGCTTGGATAATATGCTTTACAATCTTTCCGTAACAAATATGTACTATATTTTTTCCCGGAAATTGTAACATTATATTTATACGGCCATGTTGTACAAAATGTACATCCTTTATCTGGTGGGAAATTTAAATATCCCCATCTAAAGTTGCCTGATGCATCTAAGAATTTAACATGATTAAATACACCATCGCCGCCTGCATCAGAATCATATACATACGCTTCTCGATCGTAAATATGACCAATTACAGTGTTTCCACCATCCGTAGAATAAACAGGCATTGTTTTTCCACTTTTGTTAATCAACAACATATTTGACATAATTTTTTCTCCTTTGCTACTACTTTTTAATGATCGATCATTTATAATTAAAAGACAATTTTTATTACGATATGTAAAGTTCGTATTTAAAAGAATTTAATAAATTTTTCGTAATTTATTTATAGCTCTACAACGCATCTGATTAACCGCCTGCCGAGATACATTAAATTCTTCGGCAATTTCAGCTATAGAATACTGTTCAAAATAAAACATCACTATTACCTTATATTCCTTTTCACTCAAACTAATATCCAAATCATCCTGAATCAATTTGTTCATTTCATCATTCGTAGATAATTCATTTTCTAATAGATGCAATTGTTCTTCTGATAAGTCAGAAAATGGGATTTTATCTTTCTCCTGCATTTTCTTCCGTATACAATATGAATAATGATTTTTTACCGAAATTGATATATAATTTACGATTTTTCCATCATTTTCTGGTCGAAGTAAATTGTCTGGAATTTTAGGAATTAGTTCTAATATAAAAAGAATCATCTCATTTTCCGCATCTTCACTATACAATTTTCTTGAACATTTTCTTATAACAGGCATAAATTTATTGATTAGTTTCATTTTTGCATCCTGATCCCCATTCTTTGCATCAACTACAATTTTATATAACATATATTTTCTCCTTTAAATCTAAAGAGAAATAAAGGAAAAAATAGTAAACTACTTCTTGGCTTTTTATATTTAATCCACATCAAAAAACAAATTAGCACTCACAAATCACTTATCTTTTACATCAGCAGTTTTAAGTGCTTATTGTGCATTTTTGATTTTAAAGTAAATATTCGATAGAAATTATCTCTGAAACTTTTTTAGTCTACGATAATTAATACCTGTTTAAAGCGCATATATATACGCATAAAAAAGTGTCTTCGACACTTCAACTCCCCTGCCCCTCACTCATGA
>NZ_JRFU01000257.1 GCF_003122485.1 Eubacterium ramulus | reverse complement strand
TGCATGACGCGCACCTCGCAACAAGAATGCCGGAGCATTCTTGAATTTTTAACAACAAAATTTAGGTTGAAGAATCAATGATATTCTTCTATCACACGCCTTATATAATCTTATACTTATATAATATGGAAACGATTCATTTCTTTATCTTTTCAACCATGTTTCTTAAGGATTTGTTAATGATTGCCACCGTAAATCCTAACATTTAGCTGATATATTGAGTATAACGAAAATGAAAACACAAGCACAGGGAGGAACCAATTATGTTAGTTACAATCACCCGTGTGATCAACTGGTCGATCTTATTTACATTCATTGCCTGTTTTGCTTATCAGATTATCTACTTGATCGCACCTTATATTAAGAAAGAGCAGCCCCACAAACCATTACAGCTTCATCGTTATGCAGTACTGATCGCAGCCAGAAATGAAGAAAATGTCCTTGGTGAACTGTTAGACAGCATTCACGCACAGAATTATCCGTCTGAACTGGTTGATATTTACGTTGTTGCTGATAACTGCACGGATTCTACTGCAGAAGTTGCTTATGCACACGGTGCTTATGTATATGAACGTTTTAACCGGATTCAGGTTGGAAAAGGATATGCCTTAAAATACTTACTGGATCAGATTTCACTCAGCGACAATCTGGAAGATTACGATGGATTCTTTATCTTTGACGCAGATAATCTTCTGGATGAGAATTACATAGCAGAAATGAACAAGACATTTAACGATGGATACGACGCCGTTACAAGCTACCGTAACTCCAAAAACTTTGGTGACAACTGGATTTCCCACGGTTATGGTCTCTGGTTCTTACATGAAGCGCAATTTTTAAACCGTGGCAGAATGAGAACTGGCAACAGCTGTATGGTATCCGGAACGGGTTATATGATCTCCCGTGAACTGATTGAGAAAAATGACGGTTGGAAGTTCTTCCTTTTAACAGAGGATATTGAATTTACCGCCGACTGCATCGCAAATGGTGTAAAAATCGGTTACTGTGAGCACGCAGAGTTTTTCGATGAACAGCCGACAAAATTTTCTGTATCCTGGCATCAGCGTATGCGCTGGGTCAAAGGTTATTTTCAGGTATACAAAAAATACGGCAGACAGTTATTATCCAAAGTTGGCAAAAAGGGCGGCTTCTCCTGTTTCGACATGCTGATGTCCAACCTTCCGGCCTTTATCCTGACAATGGTTGCCACCTTTGCAGGACTGACATTGACGATTCTGGCACTTTTAACAGCACAGGATTCTGTTTCAGCACTGCTCTGTGTCGGTAAGTTTACGGTAAATACATCCGCAGCTATGCTGGTACTTGGTATCTACACAACACTGACAGAATGGAAGCACATGCATATGGCATGGTATAAAAAAATCGGATATATGTTCACATTCCCGATTTATATGCTGACTTATATTCCGATCGCATTTGTTGCAATGTTTAAGAAAGTGGAATGGAAACCGATCGCCCATGGTTCCAGAACTGCAAAACCGGTTCGCCGGATTGCGTCTTAAACAGAGTTTTAAAATTGCCCCCAGTGTTTTTATATTTTTATATCTTTTAGGTTTTTAAGTCGAACGCCTGTATTTGGTCTCGGTCGCTAGCAATCGCTCTCTGAGAAAAAATACAGGCGTTCTCAATTTACGTAACAAGAAAATGTGTCTTCGCTTTAGTAAAAAATTAACAGTCATTTTTTATAAACAAAAAACCGCAGTAACACGAATATTTTCCGACTAATATCAGATAATCATCATGCTACTACGGTTCTATATAATTCAAGAATGCTCCGGCATTCTTGTTGCGAGGTGCGCGTCATGC
>NZ_JRFU01000256.1 GCF_003122485.1 Eubacterium ramulus | reverse complement strand
TTCGGTTATGAGCAAGTAGCGAAGCGGATTGCGAATATCCGCTTGACTGATTTAGGTTATGATAGGACCTCCTGGAATTTTGTCTCAGTCGCTAACAATCGCTCCTTGAGAAAAATTCCAGGAGGTCTTAATTCAGTTTGTGAATTTAGCGAAACGTATATGGCGCCAGGCAGGCACTCTTTCCTCTGTAAGCGATTGTTAGCGGCAGAGGTAAGAGTGATGACTGGCGCCTTCACTAACTAAAATTATAAATCACACAATTACCCGAAACATAAACCTTTTATTAAATGAGGTAAGTACAGTTGAAAATAACCGTCAATCTATGGTAAGATAAAAAAGTCTCAACGGCATTTTTGAGGAAAATACAGACGAATGGAGAAATTTTTATGATAGATAACGATTACAGAGAAGTAGATACAGACGAAAAAGACGAGGCTGTATCTGAGAAAAACGAGACAACCGAGACTCCGGTAGAGACCGGTGAGGTAGTGACAGACGATCACGCAGAGGAGCATGAAAAATCCGATGATTTTGACGAGTTCTGTGCAATGTGCAGACGTCCGGCAAGCAAAGCTGGCAAACTGATCCATGTGGCTCCGAATATGGCAATCTGTCAGGATTGTATGCAGAAGACCTTTGATACCATGGGACAGATGCCGGGAATCCCGGGACTGGGTGACATTAATATCGGAGATATGCTTTCCAGCGGAAAGATGCCGAACATTCAGTTTGTAAATATGTCTGACCTGCCGTTTGGCAATCAGCAGAAAGTAAAGAAGAAAAAAACGAAAGAGAAAAAGAAAGAAGAGCCGGTTTTAGATATCCGTAAAATTCCTGCACCACACAAGATTAAAGCAAGTCTGGATGATTATGTAGTTGGTCAGGATTATGCGAAAAAAGTGATGTCAGTAGCTGTTTACAATCATTACAAACGTGTGGCAGCAGGTGCTGAAGCAAATGCAGATGGTGTCGAGATTGAAAAATCCAACATGCTAATGGTTGGACCGACCGGTTGCGGTAAGACTTATCTGGTAAAAACACTGGCAAAACTTCTGGATGTGCCGCTTGCTATCGCAGATGCAACTTCCCTGACAGAAGCTGGTTACATAGGCGATGATATTGAAAGTGTACTGTCCAAACTACTGACAGCAGCAGATAACGACGTGGAAAAAGCAGAGCGCGGCATCGTGTTTATCGACGAAATTGACAAACTTGCCAAGAAGAAAAATGCGACACAGCGTGATGTCAGCGGTGAATCCGTACAGCAGGGAATGTTGAAACTGTTAGAAGGCGCGGAAGTAGAAGTGCCGATCGGAGCAACCAGTAAAAATGCCATGGTTCCGATGACAACCATTGATACCTCAAATATTTTATTTATCTGCGGTGGTGCGTTCCCGGGACTGGAGGACATCATCAAAGAGCGTTTGAATGAACATGCGTCCATCGGTTTTCAGGCAGATCTGAAGGATAAATATGATAAAGAAGAAAATCTGCTTCGTCAGGTGACCACAGAGGATATCCGTAAATTTGGTATGATCCCGGAGTTTATCGGACGTCTGCCGATTCTGTTTTCACTGGATGCATTGTCTGAGAATATGCTGGTACAGATTCTGAAAGAGCCGAAAAACGCGATCATTAAGCAGTATCAGAAATTGCTGGCTATGGATGAAGTAAAACTGGAGTTTGACGATGGTGCATTACGTGCCATTGCAAAATGTGCCAAAGAGAAAAACGTGGGAGCTCGTGCACTGCGTTCCATCATTGAGGAATTTATGCTGGATATCATGTATGAGATTCCGAAAGATGACAATATAGGTGCTGTTACCATTACAGAGGCATATATTGAAAAGACAGGCGGTCCACTGATTCAGATGCGTGGAACACCGGAGCTGGAAGATAAATCTGGAACAAACTAGGAAATTAAGGTAATGAAACATAATAATCTTGATTAACTGAGTGTTAAGAGAGGAATGCTTCTTGAATTTGACACAAGAAAGTTCTTATTTGTATATTTCATCTCAGTCTGAGTTGAGACTCCCACTTCTGCAAGTGGTGAGTA
>NZ_JRFU01000255.1 GCF_003122485.1 Eubacterium ramulus | reverse complement strand
ACAATGGTTTTGCGCCGACCGGAACGGAGTGTAGAGTGCAGTGATTCTGGGAAGAATATGTCAGCTTTCGCTGACCAGAATCACGCATCAAGTCTCACGTGCGTTCGACTTGAATATTATCCTTACGGAATGTGTATCCGATACTAAAGCAGGGTAATCGACAGCGTGTTCATAACGTAAAAAGGAGAAGAACTCAGATTAGTGATGAAGGGCGTCTTAGCCCAAAGCACTCATCTGAGTTCTTCTCCTCTCTACTTATCGTAAATTACGCTGTCCAATATGAAGACCATCGTTTTATCCATCGTAAGCTGATCGGCGATATTCTCCACATCTTCCTCTTCCAAAGTCTCTACGAATTCCTCCGGATCTTCATCCTCCTCTATCGCAATCGCCCGAAGCTCCTCAGCCAGCTCTTCCGGTGTAATGCTGATCTTTTCAGCCGCAGCAACCGCATGCAGTACGCTCTGTGCCTGAATTGCTTCCACAGCTTCCTGTTCTTTATCCGCGTAAATCTCATCTTTGCTGTGACCGGAACGTTTGCAGTAAAGTTCCAGCGGAATCTGATTCATTTCCAGTTCATCCAGAAAATCATCATAATAAATCTGTGTCATTTCTTCTTTCAGGTCATCATCGATCGGAATATCAGAATCGGCAATAATTTTTGCCATAACTTCCCGGGCAAATTTTTCCCGGACGGAAGTTTCCCGGCGTTCCTGCAGATTTGCAAGAATCTCATCTTTCCATTCATCCAAAGTTTCATATTCGGAAAAATCTTTTGCAAACTCATCATCAATCGGTTGATAGTCTACAAGACGCAGTTTTTTTAAGGTTGTACGGAATACAACGGAACGGTTCTGCATGGCACTGATGCGGTAATTAGCCGGAAAAGTAACATCAATATCAAATGTATCACTGATATTTTTGCCAATCAGAGCTTTATCGAATTCCGGTAAAAAAGCCTTTGCTCCGATGGTCAATGCAAAGTTTTCTCCATTTCCGTGCGGAATGGTCTTTCCGTTGTAGCGACCTTCAAAATCAAGAATTGCCTGATCGCCAGTCTGTGCACTGCGGTCATCAATATTTGTGGCAACAGCGTATTCTTTCTGTTTCTTCTTTAACACATTCATGACTTCGTGCTCCGTCACTTCAGTGTTTGGACGTGTCATGTGAATGCCTTTGTATGTTCCTAATCTCATAAGAGTAATTCCTCCATGTTATTTTTAGTATTTTTTAATCAGAACGATACGAATCAGATAATTTCAAGGATAGAAGTTTATCCTTGTGAGTTAGAAAAACAATCCGTATGTTCCCGAATCTACCGTTATCATATCACAGAAAACAGGACAGCGTATAGAAATATTAAAAAAATCGTTAAGCAATTTTAACCAGAACATATTCCTGTAATGCAAAAAATAACGTCAATGGAATAAAAAGAAACATTGAGGAGGAGATAGTGCCTTGTATTCTTTTGTATAACATAAGCAGAAAAATATTATGATTTATCTCAGTCGAGAAGACTCCCACTTCTGCAAGTGGTGAGTAAT
>NZ_JRFU01000254.1 GCF_003122485.1 Eubacterium ramulus | reverse complement strand
GCGCACCTCTGTAATCCTGCCGGAGGCTATATCAGATGGGGGATTGGCTCCCACTACTGATACTAGCTTGTTTCTCACCACCTATAGTAGAGGTGGGAGTCATCTCCCATCTGATATAGCATAGATTGCAAATATTGTATTCACTATGTAAATGACGAAAACGAAGAATCCTGTCAGGGCAAGCGTTTCAGTGAGCAACTGAGTTTCACAAGGTTTTGCGCGAACGGGAAACGACCAGCTTTTATAGGAGTTGGAAGTGAGCGCGATGAAACCGCAGTGAAATGAAGGTAGTCGAACGGCTAGCTGTCATGACAGGATTTTTCGTTTTCGTCTTAAAATATTAAATTTTCACCAATAAATCACCCGGAAATACGTGAAATCGCTTCCCGCACATTGGATACTCCGATCAGTTGAATGTCATCGGTACGCACTTCATCAGTCAACGATACTTTCGGCAGAATACAGGTTTCAAATCCAAGTTTCTTTGCCTCCTGTACCCGCTGTTTTGCCATATTGACTGCACGCACTTCGCCACTTAAACCAACTTCACCAAAACAGATCGTCTTATCGGAAATCGCAATTTCCCGATAGCTGGACACAATTGCCAGAACGATTCCAAGATCAATCGCCGGCTCATTCATCCGGATTCCACCTGCAATATTGACATAAGCATCACAGGAGGATAACGGCATTCCGGCTCTTTTTTCCAGAACTGCCATCAGCAGATTGACACGATTCAAGTCTGCTCCTGCTGCGGTTCTGCGCGGCAGTCCAAATCCGGTTTTGCATACAAGTGCCTGGATTTCCAGCAAAATCGGTCTGGTTCCTTCAATGGAACAAGTTACAATGGAACCGGAAGCCCCTTCCGGACGACCGTTCAACATATATTCCGATGGATTTTTTACTTCCACCAGACCTGCCTGTTGCATTTCAAACACACCGATTTCATTTGTAGAACCAAAACGGTTTTTAACGCCACGCAAAATTCGATAAGCAGCATGACGATCTCCCTCAAAATATAAAACGGTATCCACCATATGTTCTAACACACGCGGTCCGGCTACCACGCCTTCTTTTGTCACATGACCGACAATAAAAATGGTAATTCCAAGCGATTTTGCCAGTTGCAGCAAAAGTGCGGTTGCCTGACGCACCTGGGAAACGCTGCCCGGTGCGGAATTGACATCCTCGCTGTACATGGTCTGGATGGAGTCAATCACTACCACCCTCGGTTTCTTTTTGCGCAATACCGACGCAATATCTGATAAATTTGTCTCGCAGAACAATTCCAGATCATCCGTAAAAGAACCGATCCGTTCTGCCCGGATCTTGATCTGCTGCATGGATTCCTCTCCGGAAATATACAGCACGCTATGATGTGCTTCTGCCAGATTTCGGCAGACCTGAAGCAACAGGGTAGATTTTCCGATTCCCGGATCTCCACCGACCAGTACCAAAGACGCCGGAACGATTCCGCCTCCAAGCACCCGGTCAAGTTCTCCAATTCCTGTGGTAAACCGCTCCTGATCCGTCATCTCTACTTTTGACAACGGAAGTGGTTCCACCGTCTGTCCAACACGCGAAGCACTGCTATGTGTACTGCGTTTTTCTTCTGCCGGTTCTTCTACAAATGTATTCCATTCCCGGCAGCCCGGGCACTGTCCCATCCACTTGGCAGACTCATACCCACATTGCTGACAGAAAAATACTGTTTTTTTTGCTTTTGCCATACGCTGTTTTTTATGTTTCTCCTCATTTATTGATACGGCAATTCTGATACTTTTTTCTCAAAATTGCCGTTTTCTATCCTTCATTTTAACGATATAAATTCATCATACAAAATCAATATTTTGCCGTTTTCTCTTAATGTTCAAAAACAATCTCATCTTTTTTCACACGGACTGTAACGGTATCTCCTCTGTGAACATTGCCGGATAACAGCTCATCTGCCAGCGCATCCTCCAGTTTTGTCTGGATCATACGGCGAAGCGGACGTGCTCCATATTTCGGATCATATGCCTTATCCACAATATACTGTTTTACTGCATCGGTAAGTTTCAGTTCCAGATCAAGCTGCTCTTTGCATCTGTGCTGAAGCTCTTTTGTCATAATGCCGACGATTTTCTTCATATGTTCCTTGGTCAGAGAATGGAACACAATGATCTCGTCGATTCGGTTTAAAAACTCCGGTTTGAAAATACGGCGTACTTCCTCCATTACATTAGATTTCATTCGATTATAATCGGCTTTTTCATCTTCTTTTGCCGCAAAGCCCAGTTTTTTCGGTTCCATGATAGACTGTGCACCGGCATTGGATGTCATGATGATGATCGTATTTTTAAAATCTACTTTTCGACCCTGTGCGTCTGTGATATGACCATCATCCAGCACCTGAAGTAAAATGTTAAACACATCCGGGTGAGCTTTCTCGATCTCATCAAACAAAATAACCGAATACGGATGACGGCGCACTTTTTCGCTGAGCTGACCGCCTTCATCGTATCCCACATATCCTGGCGGGGAACCGATTATTTTTGACACACTGTGTTTCTCCATATATTCAGACATATCCACACGGATCATTGCCTCTTCCATGCCAAATACTTCCTGCGCCAGTGCTTTGGAAATCTCTGTTTTGCCGACACCGGTCGGTCCAAGAAACAGAAAAGAACCAATCGGTCTGGACGGATCTTTCAGTCCGACTCTGCCACGGCGAACGGCTTTTGCCACCGCTGAAATCGCCTCATCCTGTGCAATCACACGCTTATGTAACGTCTTTTCCAGATGCTGCAGGCGCGCTGCTTCCCCTTCCGTCAGACGTTTTACCGGGATATGTGTCCAGTCAGATACCACATCTGTCACTTCATTTTCACCCACCTGAATTTTTTTCCGGGCAAGGCTCTGTCTGTATTTTTTCAAAACAGCTTCACTCTGCTGCTGTTTTTGCTGTTTTTCCTGACGAATCTGTTTTGCGTGGCTTAAATCTCCATCGATCAGTGCCTGCTCCAGCTCTGCATCCAGTGCTTCCAGTTCTTGCTTATACGCCTCTAACTGCACCGGTTTATCCATATTTCCCACATGTGCTTTCGAAGCTGCCTCATCCATCAGATCAATGGCTTTATCCGGCAGAAAACGGTCATTGATATAACGCTCTGACAGTTCTGCTGCTGCCCGGATGCCCTCCTCTGTGATCTGCACATGATGATGTTTTTCATAACGTGGGCGCAGTCCACGTAAAATCTCCACGGTCTGCTCCACCGTCGGTTCTTCCACTGTCACCGGTTGGAAACGCCGCTCCAGCGCTGCATCTTTTTCAATATGCTTACGGTATTCTTCAATCGTTGTTGCTCCAATGATCTGGATCAGTCCACGGGACAATGCCGGTTTCATAATATTTGAAGCGTCCAGCGCACCTTCCGCGCCGCCTGCACCAATGATCGTATGTAACTCATCGATAAACAGGATCACGTTTCCGGCTGCCTGCACTTCCTGCATCATGCCTTTGATCCGTTCCTCAAATTCACCACGGTATTTTGTGCCTGCCACCATACCGGAAATATCCAGCGTCAGAATCCGTTTTCCCTGCAAATGTTCCGGAACTGCCCCGGTTGCGATACGGCTTGCCAGACCTTCTACGATCGCGGTCTTTCCAACACCCGGTTCTCCGATCAGGCACGGATTATTTTTGCCACGGCGGCTCAGGATCTGAACCATCCGCTGCAATTCTTCGCTTCGTCCAATCAGCGGATCCAGTTCCCCTTCCGCTGCCCGTACCGTCAGATCCACAGTATATTTTTCCATCAGCGTTCCTTTGGCTTCCGGTGCTTTCTTTCCGGTGCGAAATTCTTTCCCTTCTTCCTTGGAAAACAGATTCTCTTTGCCCATCGCTGCCAGAATATCCGCATATACTTTTCCAAGATTAATATTCATGGCAAGCAGCATGCGTGCTGCCGCACTGGTTCGATGCTCAATAATAGAAAAAAGCAGATGCTCTGTTCCAACCAGTTCGCTGTCAAACCGCTCTGCAACTGCATAGGCTTCTTCCACAATGGCGCGGCTCTCCGGTGTCAGGAAATCCCCGTCTGCCACCTGTTCCTCTGTCTTTGGCAGAGAAATCTCGTGAATCAATGTCAGTATCTCCTCACAGTTTACAGAAAGCTGCTGCAGGATCTGTCCTGCCACGCCATCGTTTTCCTGCAGCAGACCTGCCAGAATATATTCACTTCCCATCCTCAGCTGCTGTTCTTTCTCTGCCAGACGTTCCGCGATCCGCATAACTTTTCGTGCCTGTCTGGTAAATCCTCTATACTGCATATATGTTCCTCCAAAAATTACTCATACTCATCAAATATCTCGTCCACAAGTTCATGCACTTCTGCACGGTTAATGCCTTTGCAAAATCCGCGTGCCAGAACAACGCGCAGACTGTCCCGCATTTCTTCCTCCGCTTTCAACCGGTCAATATCCAGCGCGATAACCGTTCCGCGGCGGCGGTCTAGGCGGAGCAGTCCTTCCTGTCGAAGAACTGAATACGCTTTATTTACAGTATGCATATTAATGCCGATCTCCTCTGCAAGCTGTCGCACAGATGGCAGCGCATCTCCTTCATGGAACTGTCGTGTCGCAATCCCATATATGATCTGATTGCGAAGCTGAATGTACAGCGCCTCATCACTGTTAAAATCTATTTCGATTGTCATATGTACCTCTTCTCCCTTTTTCTTCAGACTGTTATATCGATGATATAACAAGCACCTCTGCCTGTCAAGCAGTACCAACTACTTTTTATTACGCTACATTGATATATGCAAATCTGCATCACTTTCACATAATCATTCTTTTCATTTTTTATAGATCGCTCTGTACCGTTTTCTACCAATCAAGAAAGTGTGCTATCACACACTTACGCGAATAACATTATTAATAGCACATCTTTCTTGCCCGCGCCGAACACGATTGCGAAACAATGATTTCTTCTCGTGTGAGTGTGCATCGTCTGCACGAAGTGCTTTTATTTGATAGGAAATCCTTGTAATTTCCTATCAAATAAAAAACTGTGAAGCGATCATACTTACGATACGCCTCACAGTTTTCAAACTTCCTTTTAACTTATAAAATTATAAAAATTCAATATCATCCCAGGAACCGCCTTTACCGGATTTGGAACCTTTCTTTTTCTTCTCTGTCTGTTCCGGTTCTTCCGGATCTTCCTCATCATAGAACTCATCTTCTTCATCATCAGGTTTCATCGTGGTCTCCACTTCCTGAATCATTTTTTTCAGATCCGCAACCAGTTTTTCTGTCTCCTCACTGACTACTTTCTCCGATGGATCATCGTCCTCTGCAAAAAGTTCTTTCGCTGATACATCTTTTGCCGGTTTTTCCGGAACTTCCTCTACTGGAGCTTCCGGGGCAGATGCTTCTTTCACCGCTGCCTCAGCTTTTTTCTCCTTCTCCGCTTTCTTTGCCTTTTTCTTATTCTTAACAGAATGATCTGCATCTCCATCAAAATCAACAATATCCACGGTGCTTCCAACGATATCTACACCAATGGTCGTATCATCATCAAACAGATCATCGTCCTCTGTCTCATCTTCATCCTCCGGGAATTCTTCTGTATCCAGATATTTCCGCAGACGATGATAACGAACGGATGTAACAATAAACAGGATCAGCAGCAGTAATGCCACAATGCCAAGTCCTGCTGTCAGCATTCTTGTCATGCTGTCCAGTTCAAACACAGAATTATTGTCTGCCTGATCCGTTGCTTCTGCATTGTCAGCATTCTCCTGATACTGCATATTGACAATGCTTCTCTGAATTGTCTGATCTGCGGAATCATATGTATACCAGCCACTTTCTCCCCGACTGTTTGTACCATATACATAGTAAAAATCAGAAATTGACGCATCTGAATCTGTCAGATCTCCGTCCGTTTTTCCCTGATATGCCATGATGCTTCCTTCTGAAAATGCACATTCTGTCTCCTGATAATAATCAGAAATCTCTGCTGCCACATCTTCCGGCACATTTGTCACTACAACAAAGGAATCCTGCACATCAATGCTTACAAACGGCACCGCCTCATCACGTTCCGTATCATATACAAATACATGTTTCTCACTGCTATCTTCTGTGTTCTGCAAATAAAGTAAGGTCACATCGCCCTGTTCCATTTTTGCTGCGGAAACGTCTTCACCTGCGTAGGTAATAGTCGTTGCCTCAAACCCTGTCGGAATCTCAGCTGTCGGAAATTTATCTGCGATTTCATAAGTTTTTCCAGAAATCTGGAATGTTCCGTCCTGTGCTTCTGTATTTTGATCTGATGTATCAGAGGAATCTGCCTGATCTGATGTGTCATCTTTTGCTGCTGTTCCGTTTCCGGATGAGATCATATCACTTCGCACCCATCCGTCAGTCTCTGCTCCATTCCAGTCAAAGGTGATTTCATACCAGGTATAACCATCACCAGAAGTCTGCTCTCCTTTGATGGTTACCTCCTGATTTGCTTTCAGGGAACCGATCGGGCTGCCACCGATAGCACTTCTGACCCTTGTATTGTCATTAATAGCAGTTCCGGATGTCGGCGCTGCCCATGCTGTGATACTGCTTCCATTCCAGCATAATGCACCTGCAAGACAGATTGCTGCGCAGGAAACTGCCGCTTTTTTCATGTTTATTTTCTTAATTTTCATAGATCCTCCACTGTTGATTACTATTTTTTTCATCAATCCCCCTTATTATAAGGACGGGTTTCTCAAATGTCAACCGAACGCAACATTTTTCATTTTTTCATAAAAATTTCTTGAAATGTTCACATTTTTGTATCATTCTATAGGGTAGAGATTACAATAAGAATTTCAGGAAAGGAAAAGAGGAATTATCAAATGAAAAAGAAAAAATATATCGCACTGATCGCCGCACTGACACTTAGCAGTGCTTTTGTATTAAACGGATGCAGTCTTGCACTTCCGGGCGAAGAAACAAAAATAAGCACCGGTGCAGAGCTTTCCGCAGAGCAGGAAATCCTGACAGATGGAAATGTACAGCTCCATACCCGTTGGTACAATGCAGACGGTTCCAGACTTGCCGGCGCCACAGTCACTGTTTATGACGGTAATGACCAGTTATTCCAGGGGACGACAGATGAAAACGGAAATCTGGAAGCATGCACACTTCCGGGCAACAAAGAACTTCGTTGTGTGATCA
Source organism: Eubacterium ramulus (assembly GCF_003122485.1). GTDB lineage: Bacteria > Bacillota > Clostridia > Lachnospirales > Lachnospiraceae > Eubacterium_I > Eubacterium_I ramulus_A. The sequence goes on along the minus strand of NZ_JRFU01000254.1, from coordinate 861 downwards.
CGGATTCTTCTGAAAATGAACTTGCAAAATCTGATATTTTGTATAAGATTTCCGATAACTATCAGGCAATTACCGTTTACACAACACATGGTGAAGCTGATACGCAGAAAGTGGAAATTCCGACTTCCAAGACAGTACTCAGTGCCGCTATTTATCTGACAGAGAATAAAACACTCTCCCATGCAAATATTACAGAATATATTGCTTCTGATGAAGAAAATACGACAGATGCTGCAACAGACGGTACTGCAACAGATGCTGCGCAGCCGACAGATGGTCAGCAACAGGCAGATCCAAATTCCGCTGATGCAAATGCAACGGATGCAAATCAACAATCCGATGCGGCTACCCAGAGTACCGATCAGGGAGCAGATCAGGCACAGACACAGCCGGCAACGGATCAGCAGCCGGTAGTAACACAGTAGATCTTGCTTGGGATGGCTTAAAATTTTCGGTAATGAAAGCGCCCAAAATTTATTTTACCTTGCTGGCTAACAATTGCTCATCAAGGAAAAATAAATTTTGGGCGCATTTACGTTGTGTTTGATCATAAAATTTAATTCCACGAATTAAGTAACAAAAAATCACGTATATTATAATGCTTGATCCCGTTACGACTCAGATCTAATTCGTCCAAAGATACTACATACTTCGGAAAATTATCCCGTATATTATCATACACACCAAATTCACGCTGAATTGTTTCTTCTGTGGCTAGCAGATAAGTAACCTGAACATACAACTTTTCACTTTGTCTGCTACAAACAAAATCTACTTCTTTATCCCCCATTTTCCCCACGGTGACATCATATCCCCGCGGAGCGTTTATCTCAGTCGGAGATTGTACTCCCACTGAGAAAG
>NZ_JRFU01000253.1 GCF_003122485.1 Eubacterium ramulus | reverse complement strand
TTCGCTGACCAGAATCACGCACCAAGTCTCACGTGCGTTCGACTTGAAACCGCTGGCTGGATGAAAATATTTGGATTTACAGATTAATAGATTACAGAAACAGTGAGAATAAATTTGTAAATCCTGTTTTTTTACAGGTGGGTTAGCTTTTACTAATGACAATTTACTATCAATAAAAAATGAAAAGATAGAAGGAGGGAGTTTGGTGAAAAAAGAGAAGAAACCATCTTATCTGGCGCACCAGCTGCCGGACAAAGCCGGAGCGATCGTGACGCCAGTTGCGTTGCTGATCATGCTGCTTGTATTTGACTGGCGGCTGGGGCTGCTCAGCTTACTTCCGGTTGTGGGCGCTTTTCTGGTGATGAGTTCCATGATGGGAAAAGAAATGCAGCGCAAAATGAAAGAATATCAGGATTCTCTGGAAAATATGTCCAACGAGGCTGTGGAAAATGAATCATTGATCCAGGCACAGTTACAGTCTGAAAATTGGAAAATTTAAAAATTGGAAAAATTAAAAATTGAATAATTTGAAAAAATCGCTCCATACTAACAGCAAAACAAAGTCATATAAACCGAATGTTTATAGTCTGGAAGGAGGAAATTTACATGTGTTGTAAATTGATGAAAAAGTGTTGCTGTTTAGTAGTGATCGCCATGATCGCGGGAGCGGTTTTTTATTTTTTATGTGGGTTAAAAGGTGACGATATGTACGAAGAAGGCAGTTTTGGAAAAAAGATGCAGGACAAAAAGAAAAAAGTAAAACAGGCGTGCGGATGTATGAAAGAGCAGGGAGAAGACATCGCAAAAGAACTGAAATTTGCGGCAGAATATTCCGCGGATGAAATGAAGGACAGCTGGAAACATGCGGGAGAGGCGGTGCGTCATGCCGCTAATGAAATCAAAGAGGATATGTCTGAGATGAAAGAATCCGCGCAGGCGGTTTTTGAAGACGCGGCAGAAGAATAAAAAGTAATGAATGAATCAGAGCACAGGTATTTTGGGCCAGGTTAAGAGCGATGCTGCTATAAGTGTGAAAAATAATAAGCAGTGAATGGATGCCAGGTTATGTGAATCTGTTTTGCTGGAAAGGAATCATATGGGTGCTTCGGGACAGACATTATATCTGAAGATTGAACAAAATTGTATTGTGTATGAGCGCAGTGTAAAACTGCAGGATATCGCATCGGTGGAGTGCACCGATGTGGGTATCCGCCGTCAGGTGCTGCAGGAGCAGATTTATCATTTCCACGGAAATGAAAAGAGCAGCTTCGTGCAGGTTTTTTCTATTTTATATATTATCCAGAAAATTCATGAAAAATATCCAACTCTGGAAATTGAAAACATTGGTGAGCCGGATTTTGTCATCCGCTATGTGCCGGATCCGGAAAAGAAAGCGGTGCAGTATTTCAAAACAGCGATCGTGTGTGTGATCCTGTTTTTCGGATCGGCATTTACAATCATGACATTTATCGAAGACGTTTCGGTTTCAAAGGTATTTGCCGCATTGCATACAAGGGTGACCGGGCAGACGTACACAGGTGTTGGTGCACTGGAAATCTGTTTTTGTATCGGGCTGGCGATTGGAATTATGGTCTTTTATAACCATGTGGGACATAAGAAGATCACGGATGATCCGACGCCGATTCAGGTGGCAATGCGCAAGTACGAACAGGATGTGGATACAACGTATATTGAAACCAGCAGTCGCAAAGGGAAGAATTATGATGTGTAAATATATTAATAAGCGCGGATATGTATAGTTGAGAAATAGATCAGTACGTGGATTTGATCTCAGTCTGAGTTGAGACTCCCACTTCTGTAAGTGGTGAGTAGTAACAAGTATTTCTCAGTGGGAGTTCAATCTCCGAC
>NZ_JRFU01000252.1 GCF_003122485.1 Eubacterium ramulus | reverse complement strand
ATTCGGTTATGAGCAAGTAGCGAAGCGGATTGCGAATATCCGCTTGACTTGTACAACAATCATAGTCAGTGGGGGATATATTCTTGGGCAGATGACAGAGGTGTTTAGAAGAAACAAAAAGGTTTTTCTTCGCATAACTTATAGATAAAAGCTTTCTGAGAAAAATATGGACGATAATATCTGCAAAAAAGTGATTTATTCGAATGATTATTACGACCTGATCATTGATTATATCGGTGGGTATCCACTGGGAAATCCGGAATGCATCTTACAGGTGGACAATACGTATGACATTGGATTTTACAGCAGGGAGCGGGCACCGGAGTTGAATCTGGTAGATTATCCGTATCTGACGATCCCGCATTGTCTGGTGCCGATGGATATGACAGCGCTGGAAGTCAGCGGGATTTTGCGTTTACAGAATCCATCAGCACTGGATCTGCAGGGACAGGGCGTTTTGATCGGATTTGTTGATACGGGAATTACGTATGAACATCCGGCTTTCCAAAATGAGGATGGGACCACACGGATTGTCGGTATCTGGGATCAGACGGCGGAAGATGGAACACCGCCGAATGGGATGGTTTACGGGGCATTTTATGGAGAGGAACAGATTAATGAAGCACTCCGGTCAGAACGACCGCGGGAGATTGTGCCGGAACAGGACGAAAACGGACATGGTACATTTCTGGCGGGGGTAGCATGTGGAAGCACAGATGGCACGGCAGATTTTTCGGGAGCAGCACCGCTGGCTCAGATTGCAGTTGTAAAATGCAAACAGGCGAAACCATATCTGCGGGATTATTATTTTATTCCACAGGGACAGGAATGTTATCAGGAAAATGATCTGATGATGGGAATCAGCTGGCTGAACCGTTTTGCATATGAGCGGCGAATGCCGTTGGTATTATGTATTGGCATGGGGAGCGGACTTGGAAATCATGTCGGGGATGAACCGCTGGCGATCCAGTGTGATGAGTTTGGACGAAGACGGCAGCGGGCAGTTGTTGTGGCAGCAGGAAATGCGGCAAATCAGCGGCGGCATTATCAAAAAAGGGGAATGGAAGAGGGCGCGGTTGAGAGTATTGAACTGTCCGTTGGCAGTAATCTTGCAGGATTTCAGATGGAAATCTGGACGATGGTTCCGGAGATTTATGAACTGTCGATCGTATCGCCTACCGGAGAACGGTTCCCGAAGACTGTGGTACGTCCGGGAGAACGGCAGGAATATGTATTTTTGTTTGAAAAAACAAAATTAACGGCAGAATATGCCATTGTGGGAACCAGAAACAGCATGCAGCAGATCATGCTGCGGTTTGAACAACCGCTCAGTGGAATCTGGACGGTGGAATTGCAGGCAGATTTTGTGCTGAGTGGAAATATATTCTGCTGGCTTCCGTTGTCGCAACTGTTGAGTGGAGAAGTATTTTTCCTGAGATCTGATCCGAACACGACGGTCACTATGCCGGGAATGTCGCGGGTGGCGATCACCACCGGAGCGTATCAGGCAATCGGAGGAAGCATTGACCCGGATTCCGGCAGAGGATTTTCCAGTCTGGATGCGGTGAAACCAGATATTGTCGCGCCGGGAGTAAATGTACTGGGACCTGTGCTTCGGGACCGCTATGAACTTCGCAGCGGTACAAGTATCAGTGCTGCGCTGACTGCCGGTGCCTGCGCTCAGCTTTTTCAATGGGGAATTGTGGAAAATAATATGTTGTATCTGAATACGACAGATCTGAAAAATCTGCTGATCCGCGGAGCGGTGCGGGATGAGGACCGGACGTATCCCAATCCGGTATATGGGTATGGAGTGCTGGAAGTATATCAGGCGTTGAGCCGTTTGCGGGGAAATTAGAAGATATGTACATTCGCAAAAGATAAATACAGAATAAGTAAAGTGACGGCGTTCATGAGCAAGCAGTGAATGACCGCTTTACTGAAGTCTTTTTCAATAACTGTAAAAAGGATTCTTTGTGTTCTGAAAAATTGTAAAATAAAAAGACAGCCAAATCCGAACGGCTGTCTTCTAAGGAGAAGGT
>NZ_JRFU01000251.1 GCF_003122485.1 Eubacterium ramulus | reverse complement strand
ACCAGAATCACGCACCAAGTCTCACGTGCGTTCGACTTGAATTCTTCTGTTCCTTACAGTGCTTTCCAGTGTTTTGCCAGTTCCTGTGGATTGGCAGATTCCATAAATGCCCGTCCGATCAGGAAGGCATCCACGCGGCATTCTTTCAGGAATTTTACGTCTTCATCTGATACAATTCCGCTCTCTGCCACAAAAATGCGGTCATCCGGAACCAGCTTGCTCAGGCGTTTTGTGGTGTCCAGTTTAATTGAAAAATCTCTGAGATCACGATTGTTGACACCTACGATTTTTGCTCCACAGTTTAGTGCCCGATCCATCTGCTCCTCAGTGTGAGCTTCAAACAATGCATCCAGTCCCAGTTCTGTAGTCAACTGATAAAAATCACGCATCTGAACATCATCTAAAATTCCGGTGATCAGAAGGATTGCATTTGCTCCGATCACTTTTGCCTCATAAAACTGATATTCATCGATCATGAAGTCTTTCCGTAAAATCGGAAGTGGTGAAATCTCCCGGATTTCTTTCAGATAATGCACATTTCCAAGAAAATGATCTTCTTCTGTCAGGCAGGAAATGCAATCTACCGATGCATTGTATTCATCAATTCGCTTTGTCAGGTCGATCTGACTGGTGATGTTTCCAAGGCTTGGAGAAGCTTTTTTGAATTCTCCGATAATGGAAATTCCCGGTTTTGCAAGCCCTTCGTAAAAACTTGCCGGATGCGCCTCGCAGGCTTCTGCCAGCTTTCGCATCTCCGCCGGTGAAATACGGGATTTGTGCTCCACCAGACGTACTTTTTTGTCTTCCACGATTTTATCTAATATCATATTTTTTCCTCTCATTCAAGTCGAACGCACGTGAGACTTGGTGCGTGATTCTGGTCAGCG
>NZ_JRFU01000250.1 GCF_003122485.1 Eubacterium ramulus | reverse complement strand
TACTCACCACTTGCAGAAGTGGGAGTCTCAACTCAGACTGAGATCAAACATATGCAAAACTTGATGTATGATTTTGTTCTACATAAACTGACATATTTCTCTCAAGATCACGATACATTATCCTGGCATATTTCTAACCAGATACCGCTGAAATCCTTCATTCCCTGCACTTCCATATTTCGCTTCTGACAGGTTGCCAGAGCATCCAGAATTTCCGGTGTCACCAGTTCTCCCGGTGCAAGAATCGGGATCCCCGGCGGATACAGATACACAAATTCCCCGGACACGCTTCCGGCAGATTCCAGAAGTTTTACTTTTTCCTTTGGGGCATCCATCGCCTCTGAAATCTTCATTACCTTCTTCGCCGGACGATAAATCGCATCCGTGGTAAAAATCTGCTGTCCGTTTTCTTTTTCCAAATCGTCAGAGCCATCATGAAAGCTCTGATCAATTTCCTCCAATGCTGCAAACAACCGGTCAAAACCTTCCTTGGTATCCATAATGGAAGTCAGTGCCGTGGCATAATGTCCTGACGCCATTTCCAGCTCCAGATGATATTTTTGTGTCAGCAGATCTGCCAGATCCTGTCCATGCAGACCAACCGCCTCTGCACAGATCAGAATTTTGGAACTGTCTCTATCCCAGATACCGTCATCGTTCCCGTTTTCCGGAAAAACGCTTATATACTGTAAGTTTTCACAGGATTGGTAAAAATCATGCAACTGCTGCTCAAATGCCGCAAAAAGTGTGGTTCCCTGTTCGCGTAAAATGCGGGTACAGCGGTCAATTCCCGCCATCAAAACATAAGACGGAGAACTGGACTGATAAATGCCAAGATAACGTTTTACCCGTTCCAGATCCACCCACGGATTTTTCCGATAATGCAGCAATGCCGTCTGTGTGTATGCCGGTAACGTCTTGTGCACACTTTCAATACACAGATCCGCACCATAAGAAATCGCCTTTTTCGGAAATCTTTCTGAAAAACCAAAATGCGCGCCGTGTGCCTCATCCACGATCAACGGAATCTGATGTGCATGTACGATCTCCGCGATCGCCGCAATGTCGGACACCACACCGTCATAGGTCGGAGATGTCAGCAAAACCGCCTGCGTATCCGGATACTGCTCCAGCATCCGCTGCACCTCCTCCGGAGCAATGCTGCCCTGAATACCAAACTCCGTCTGCTCTGGATACAGATATTCTGTCTGCAATTCCATCAAATATACCGCATGGTACACCGCTTTGTGACAATTTCGCGCCATCAAAAGCCGTCCGCCTTTTTTTACCGTTCCACAAACTGCCGCAAGCAATCCCGCGGTACTTCCGTTGACCAGGAAAAAACTTTCATCCGCTCCAAAAGTCTGCGCTGCCCGCTGCTGTGCTTTCAGCAAAATTCCTTCCGCGTGGTGCAGGTTGTCAAACCCGGTGATCTCTGTAATGTCAATCGCTTCACAATTCCAGTTTCCCATCGTCTGGCGCTTGTGCCCCGGCATATGAAACGGATACGCATCCGAATTACAATATTCCAGCAATGCCCGATCCAGATATTTTTCATTTTCTATCATTCCACCACTTGGCTGATTCAGATATTTTTCGTTTTCTATCGTACCAACACTTGGCTGATCTGATTCTGCATTCTGATTTTTCTCCGTCATAAGTCACCTTTTACCTGTATCTTTTAATAAAAATGGCATCCATGTTTTCCATGCTCTTTTGTATAATATAATATTTGATTATAGCATAAAAAAATACAGGGACTCAATACTGTAAATTTTATAGCCAGAATTTTAATAACGCCGTACTCTCCGGCATGTGTACCTGACCGACGCTGCACGCCAGTGTCACCGGTATGCTTCCGCGGATCTTGCCACGCACATTCTGATAAAACACGCATGCTTCCAGCGGAATCCGCACTTTTCCATCCTTCACTTCTGCTTTTCGCAGCATTCCATCATTTTCATATTTTAAGGAAGACAAATGTCCCTGCATCATTCTTCCATCAATTCTGGAATGTGCGCGCATTTCACGAATGGTCAGTTCTAACCAGTTTCCTCTGGTTCGCCGGATCAATACCGCCAGCGATTCAAATCCCTGATCTGCCATAGACAGATGCCATTGTTTATCCTGTTCAAGAATGCTCCAGCATTCTTGTTGCGAGGTGCGCGTCATGCAATTGCATGACATACTTCAA
>NZ_JRFU01000025.1 GCF_003122485.1 Eubacterium ramulus | reverse complement strand
ATATGTGTTTGATGTGGGACCGGAATGTGAATTTTTCCTGTTTAATACGGACGATAACGGCTGTCCGACAACAGACACAACAGAAAAAGCAGGTTATTTTGAGATGGGACCAAACGATCATGGCGAAAATGCCAGACGTGATATGGTTCTGACGCTGGAAGATATGGGATTTGAGATTGAGGCATCCCACCATGAGGCATCTCCGGGACAGCATGAGATTGATTTCAGATATGAGCCGGCGATGCATGCGGCAGATAACATTATGACATTTAAGCTGGCAGTCAAAACCATTGCGAAACGTCATGGTATGCATGCAACATTTATGCCAAAGCCAAAGAGTGGTGTCAGCGGTTCCGGAATGCATATCAATATGTCTCTGAGAAAAGACGGCAAAAATATTTTTGCTGATGAGAATGATAAATTTGGACTGAGCCAGGACGCTTATTATTTTATTGGTGGTCTGATGAAACATGTTTATGAAATGACAGCGATCACAAATCCGCTGGTAAATTCTTACAAACGTCTGGTTTCCGGATTTGAGGCTCCGCTTCATATTACCTGGTCTGTGAGAAACAGAAGTCCGCTGATCCGTATTCCGTCTGCAGTGGGCGGCGGCACACGTATTGAGCTTCGAAGCCCGGACTGTGCGGCAAATCCGTATCTGACGATTGCGCTGTGTCTGGCAGCAGGTCTGGACGGAATGAAGAATAAAATTACTCCGCCGGAGAATATTCAGAAGAATATTTTTAGCATGTCTGAGGAAGAAAAAGCAGAGAGAAATATCAAATCACTGCCGACAAATCTGAGTGATGCAGTAGAGGCGATGGAACAGGATGCATTTATTCAGGATGTGCTTGGAGAACATATCAGTAACGTATATATCAATTCCAAGAAAGATGAGTGGGATCGGTATTGCAGAGCTGTGACACAGTGGGAAGTAGATGAGTATCTGGACAAATTCTAAAAGGTGGATGGTTGAGTTTTGACAAGGATAATTGTTGCATTTCCGAAAGCAGAAAACGGAAAAAACATTAAGAATGTACTGGTCAGAAACGGTTATCAGGTTGTGTGTGTCTGTACGAATGGTGCGCAGGTGATCCAGGAAGCAAATGGTCTGCAGGATGGCATTGTCGTCTGTACTTACAAGCTTTCCGATATGATCTATCAGGAACTGGTGGAATGTCTGCCACCGGGATTTGATACGATCGTGATCTCCACGAAGGATCAGTGGGTGGAAAACGGGACACCGGGAATTGTTGGGCTGGCAGTTCCGTTGAAAATCCACGAACTGTTATCTACGGTAGAAATGGTTTCGTACAATCTGGAACGGAAACGGCGGAAGCGCCGTCAGGCTCCACGAAAACGAACGAAAGAAGAACAGGAACTGGTGGATCGGGCAAAGGCGATTCTGATGGAACGAAATCAAATGACGGAAGACGAAGCACATCGTTACCTGCAAAAGACCAGTATGGATAATGGAACCAGTTTTACAGAAACGGCACAGATGATTCTTGGTATGCTGGATCAGTAACAGCTTTGATGGCGTAAAAAAGTGATAATACATATAGAGATGAGAAGACTCCCGGTGCGATAGGCGGGGAGTGATCAGGAACCTTTTTCGCAGAATAACATATAGTTGAGAGAAAGAGCCTGTATGTACTTTGATCATTGGCATACAGGCATGTATTCCGGGAGAGGTTCTATGAAATTTGTTAAAATGCATGGTCTTGGAAATGATTTTCTGATTTTTGATTGTCTTGAAAATGGGGACAGTGAACACGCTCCAGTATGGCTGAATGCAGAACGGGTACAGAAGCTTTGTGACCGTCATTATGGGATCGGAGCGGATGGAGTGATCTGTGTGCTGCCATCAAAGGTGGCAGATTTTCGGATGCTGATCTGTAATGCGGATGGAAGCCGGGCGCAGATGTGCGGAAATGGTATTCGATGTATCGGAAAATATGTATCTGACCATGGAAAAACAGAACAGGAGAATCTTAGAATCGAAACGGACGCCGGTGTGCGTCAGTTGCGTTTAGATAAAGGAACGGACAGAGTGGCTGTAACAGCAGTTCGGGTGGATATGGGCACACCTGAATTTGTGCCAGAGCACATATCTGCCCGTTTTTCTTATACCGGTGTTTCTATGGGAAATCCGCATTGTGTCATTTTTTTGAATAAGAAAGAGGAACTGGATCAGATTCCAATGGAAGTGTATGGAACGGAAATGGAGCATCATCCGGCATTTTCAAATGGAACAAATGTGGAATTTGCATGGATACAGGATGCAGGACATATTTTTGTGCGTGTCTGGGAGCGTGGATGCGGGGAAACAAAAGCCTGCGGAACCGGGGCCTGTGCAGTGGCAGCCGCGGCAATGAGGATGCGAAAATGTGCAATGTCAGTTGTTGTGGTACTTCCGGGTGGAGAACTGCGGGTGACTTATGGAACCAGAAGCAGGCATTTGTATCTGACCGGACCGGCAGAAGAAATTTTTTCCGGGGAAGTGAAAATAGGATGATGAGTATGCCTGCAAAAGAACGTTCCTTTGGAAAAATATGCAGATTTTCAGAGAAAGTTTCCGTTTGTTTATGTTACGGGTTACAGTTCACTCATCACATGTATTCAGGTAATGATCATGCTTGCATG
>NZ_JRFU01000249.1 GCF_003122485.1 Eubacterium ramulus | reverse complement strand
ACTTGCTTGTATCAGGAGGGGTGCAAGCCCCTTCTGATAAGCTGCGAAGCAGCTATTTGGTTATGAGCAAGTAGCGAAGGCGGATTGCGAATATCCTTTGACTTAATGAAAGCGCCCAAATTGATTTTGTCTTTCTGGCTAATAATCGCTCATAAAGAAAAAATCAATTTGGGCGCTATTTACGTCGAGATATCCTAAAAGATTCTCCGATTTCGTATTATTTCAATAACCTAAATTTTCCCTACCATTTAATCTAAAATCTGCTTTCCGGTCACATCTAAATGATAATTATCCCGATAAATTAATTCTGAAATCGGCACAAACTGAAACCCCTTTTCTTCCAGCTGCGTCAGCAGCGTATCCAGCGCATCCGCTGTATATTTAGCCCCATTATGACACAAGATAATAGCCCCACCGGTCAGCTGCTTATTGTCGCAGATCCGGGTAATAATATCATCCACACCGTAATCCTTCCAATCGAGACTATCAATAGACCACTGAATCGGATAATATCCACAGGACAGCACGCCCGTGATGACCTCATTATCATAATCTCCGTAAGGCGGTCGGAAAAGAAACATATCATATCCGGTCAACGCTTTCACTTTTTCATGCACAGACATGATCTCATTCCGGATTTCCGTATCGGACAGCTGACTCATATTTTTATGATTCTGACTGTGATTGCCAAGATCGTGTCCACCTTCATAAATTGCCTTCACATCATCAGGGTAAGAATCTACCCATCCACCCGTCATGAAAAACGTCGCATGAACATTATGTTTTGCAAGAATTTCCAGAATCCGCGCAGTATCATCATTGCCCCAGGCGGCGTCAAACGAAATCGCAATTTTGGGTTCTTTGGTATCCACACAATAAATCGGAAGCTCTTTGCCGTTTACAGTATTGCTGACGGAAATCACTCCGGTTGTCATCTGAAAATAAATAGTTATGGCAAGGATGCTGCAGACTACCACCGGCAGCAGAAGGGAGAAGCGTTTTTCTTTTTTCATAGGTTCTCCTTCGGACATGAGATTACTAATATATATGAAAGCAGACAGTTTCTTATGTGCATAAATACAGGCGAAAACGGATTGTATTTGCATAAAAAGAAGCCGTCTGCTTTTGTGCAAAAGAAAGGAAATTTACAACGTTGTTCAAGTCGAACGCACGTGAGACTTGGTGCGTGATTCTGGTCAGCG
>NZ_JRFU01000248.1 GCF_003122485.1 Eubacterium ramulus | reverse complement strand
CATGCAAGCATGATCATTACCTGAATACATGTGATGAGTGAACTGTAACTATAAAATTATGCTTCGTATACGATCTCGTCCTTTGTCGGTGTGCCGTCCACAATTGTAAACGCATGTAACACCGGATGCTCAGCATCCATCAGAGACAAGATCAGGTAAGACGCTGTACTGTCATAAGCCAGACGGATATCTTCCTGAGACGGACGCGCCGGTGTCTCCGGATGAGAATGCCAGTTCCCAAGCGGTGTCAGTCCGTTGACACGCATGTCCTTGATGGCTTTCAACTGTTCCTTCGGATCCATGGAAAAATGCTCGTTGGTGTGATCAATATTTGTCAGATAGTACACTTTTTTTACGGTACGGACATCACCGTCTTTTGTACCGCCCAGCAGTCCACAGCTCTCCTCCGGCAGATGTTCTTTTGCCCAGTCCACCATCGTATCAAAATCACTCTGTGCTAATTTGATCTGCATTTAAATTCCCTCACATTCTGCCTGTTCGTAATCAATTAATTTTGTGATGGTCGGATGATCACCGCAAACCGGACAGTTGCATGTATTTTTCGGTAATTTTATCTTGCGGAATTCCATATCCAACGCATCGTAAGTCAGAAGACTTCCGGTCAGGAGTTTGCCCTGTCCCAGAATGTACTTGATGGCTTCCATAGCCTGCAGGCTTCCGATGACACCGCCCATGGCTCCGATGACACCTGCCTGTTTACAGGTCGGAACAGCATCCTTTGGCGGTGGATTTTTGAATACACAACGGTAACACGGACCTTCTCCCGGTACATAGGTCATAAGCTGACCTTTGAAACGGATGATTCCTGCATGGCAAAATGGTTTTTTCGCCATAACACAGGCATCATTGATCAGGAATTTTGCCGGGAAGTTATCTGTTCCGTCAATGATAAAATCATAATCCTTGATCAGATCCATAATGTTCTCAGAAGTAACAAAAGTACGATAAGTAATCACGTTTACATCCGGGTTCAGATGATTCATAGTCTCTTTTGCAGACTGTACTTTTGCTTTTCCCAGATCATCGGTACTGTGGATGATCTGTCTCTGCAGGTTGGAGAGATCTACCTCATCCGCATCTGCGATACCGATGGTTCCCACACCGGCTGCTGCCAGATACATGGCACAAGGTGCACCAAGTCCGCCGGCTCCGATGATCAGAACCTTTGCGTTCAACAGTTTTTTCTGTCCTTTGGCGCCTACTTCCTTCAAAATGATATGACGGGAGTAACGCTCAAGCTGCTCGTTACTGAATGCCATTATTTTCCACCTCCCATGAAGTAGATGAACTCAACAACATCGCCATCTTTTAATGTAGTAGACTCAAAAGCGCCCTGATCTACAAATTCATCGTTCAGAGAAACTGTTACATACTCTGGTGTCTCTACGTTTTCCAGTGCGATCAGTTCTTTGACAGTCAGTCCCTCTTTGTATTCTTTGTTTTCTCCTGCTACGTTTAATTTCATGTTTTGTCCTCACTTTTCACAACTTTATTTTTATAGCTCAACTGTTGTTATTTTTATAGCTTTTATCTTTACAGTTCAACTGCTGCTTTTTGGATAGCTTTTATCTCAGTCGAGAAGACTCCCACTTCTGCAAGTGGTGAGTAATAA
>NZ_JRFU01000247.1 GCF_003122485.1 Eubacterium ramulus | reverse complement strand
TACTCACCACTTGCAGAAGTGGGAGTCTCAACTCAGACTGAGATAAATAAAAATTCACACAACAATTATCATAGCAAAATTCACATATTCCGTCCAGTAGAAACACCTCTCAAGTGTTAAGAAACAGGCATTACAGCGAAAAATTCAGGATATCTTAATAAAATTCACCCGTATTTCTCTGCAAAACAGCGGTATTTCTCTTGTCGCTCCATGAAACTTATAGTAAAATACCAAGCAGACACAAAATTTTCTATAAAAAATTACTAAGTACAAACCTAAGACGTTTTCTATAAGAAAACTACCAAATATCGTAAGTACATAAATACAATAGTGGACACCGTTTGTGTCTGATTTTTTACTATAATTATCACAATTCCATTGTTTTTATAATGGAAATTTTACAAAACAAAAGTATTTTTAACGATGAAAGGAATTATTTTTATGAGATTAAGAAATGTACCGGGCTCCCGGGAAACCATCGCTGATCATCCGCTGTGTTTTCTGGAAGAAGACCCACAGGCCGGAAACTGGCATACAATATTTGGAAATGACAACCCGATCCGCATTGAAGTAGGCATGGGAAAAGGACAGTTTATCACCACTCTGGCTCAGCAGAATCCGAATATTAACTACATCGGTATTGAGAAATACTCCAGCGTGCTTGTCCGCGCTCTGGAAAAAACAGATGCTATGGAGACACAGCCGGAAAATCTGCGTTTTATCCGTATGGATGCAGAAAACATCTGTAATATGTTTGCAAAACATGAAGTGGATGGTATTTACCTGAATTTCTCCGATCCATGGCCAAAGGACCGCCACGCAAAACGCCGTCTGACTTCCCAGACCTTCCTCGGCAGATATGATAAAATTTTGAAACCGGAAGGACATGTGGAATTCAAGACCGACAACAAAGATCTGTTCCAGTTCTCCCTAGAGCAGGTAGAGCCTGCAGGATGGCATTTAGATGCATTTACCTGGGATCTGCATCATGACGAAACACTGAACCAGGGAAATGTTATGACTGAATATGAACAGAAATTTTCCTCCATGGGAAATCCGATCTGTAAGATGATTATCTCAAGATAACATCCATAGCGTATTTATCAACGTCGATCAAAATGAGCTACCTGGAATATTAGGCAGCTCATTTTTTAATCTCTGTAAATAAGCAACTCCTGTTCCTCCACAGTCAGTTCCGAACGCCATTCTTCTGCGGCAAGAAGTTTCAACTTTTCACTTTTTGTAAAGCGTTTGATCCTTGCCTCACGACTCATCGCTTCTGATTTTGTGTCATACACTTCCAGATACACCAGCTGCAATGGTCCGCGTCCCCGTGTATATTTGGCACCCTTTCCGCTGCGATGCTGTTCCAGGCGTGCTGCAATATCATTCGTCCATCCAGTGTAGAGACTTCCATCCCCGCATTTTAAGATATATGTATAATTTCTCGTTGTTTCTCTCATGTTCTCTCCAATATTACCCTTATTTTCTTAAATTATTTCTTATTCAGCATATTTCATCTATATCGTACAATAACAGACTCATCCTGTTTCATCTCAGTCTGAGTTGAGACTCCCACTTCTGCAAGTGGTGAGT
>NZ_JRFU01000246.1 GCF_003122485.1 Eubacterium ramulus | reverse complement strand
GTGCTTTTATTTGATAGGAAATCCTTGTAATTTCCTATCAAATAAAAAATCCCTGACCGTGAACTTTCACAGTCAGGGACGAATATACGTTTCGTGGTGCCACCCTTTATTCATTGTGCTTTTCTGCAACGATTCTATTGCTACACAACCTCAATCCGATACGGAATCTCTTCGATATCTTTCCTCTGTAACGTGAGGACACGGCATCCGCTACTTGCACACTTACTATTTGCTTTCGCTTTGCATCTCACAAATCCATTCCCTTTATACTTACCTGCCGGAATCTCACCACCACCGGCTCTCTGTAAAGCAGTGCCATAAAGGTACTCCTTTTGTTCATTGATTTTCGTTCATGTCATTTATTTTTTGTTATAGTAGCACTTTACTGTAGTGATGTCAACACTTTTCCGAAAATCAATTCCTACTTTTTCACTCTGTAATCACAATCAACCTTTAAGATTTTCGTCAAAAAATATGTCCTGCATGTTCTCAGATTCTTTTTCAAAAACTTATCAGAATCTATAACATACAGGACATTTAATTTTTACAGGAAGAATATTAACATATCAACCACAAATACCGGGATCAAAAATCGCAACGACCAGGTCATATATCCAAAGAAGGACGGCATACGGATACCATTCTCTTCCGCAATGGATTTTACCATAAAGTTCGGTGCGTTACCGATGTACGTATTTGCCCCCATGAATACCGCTCCACAGGAGATTGCCTCCAGCATAACCTGCGGTACGATACCGACACTGGTCTGCAGACCTGCGGTCGCTCCCAGAGTTCCTGCAGTGGTAAGGAATACCAGATAGGTCGGTGTGTTATCCAGGAAACTGGACATTGCACCGGTTACCCAGAACATCTGCCACGGCTGGGTTAATCCAAGCTCTGCACCTTTTGCTTTCAGGATCAGAAGCGCCGGAATCATAGTAATAAAGATACCAATGAAAAGCACTGCAACTTCCTGAATGGCTCCCCAGGAAAAATGGTTGTCTTCACGTACGCTTTTATTTGTTGTCTTGAAGGAAAGGAACGCTGCCACCAGAATAATGATAACCTCGATCAGAGCTGCATAGGTAAGCTCTACCTCTCCATAAATGTGGATTCCGCCGCTGAATGCCTTTGTGGACGGAAGTACACCACTCAAAATAACTGCTACTACGATTGCTGCAAGGAAAATAATATTGTGTGCTCCTACGACACGGATTGCTGCTTTATCGCCGCTCTGAACTTCCGGTGTGATACCATCTGCCAGATCTTTACGATATGCTCTGGAATCCAGAATGTAAAAGATCACAAGTAAAATTGCAACATTTAAAATCATGATCGGGATCAGGCGCAGGCTCCAGAAGAACGGAACGTTACGCATAAAGCCCATCAGCAATGGCGGATCTCCTACCGGTGTCAGACATCCACCGATATTGGATACCAGAAAAATAAAGAACACTACAACCTGTGTCTTTCTGGAACGCCATTTGTTTGCACGGATCAGAGGACGAATCATAACCATGCTGGCACCTGTGGTACCGATCCAGCTAGATAACAACGTACCGATCAGAAGCATGATCACATTTACCTTCGGTGATCCGCTGAGTTCACCTTCTATGGTGATATTTCCTGCTACGCAGAAAAGTCCAAATAACAATACGATAAAGGTGAAATAATCACCTACAATTACTTCCAGTAACTGCTCACCCATTACGCCAAAACCGTAACGGATTGCAAACGGGATCAGAAACAGCAGTGACCATGCGATAACCGCATACTTCTGATTTCTCTCCCACCAAGCCGGTTTTACCAGCGGGAAAACCGCGATACTAAGCAGCATTCCAAGAAATGGAATGCAAAATAACAATGAAATTGAATTGCCTAAGTCCATTTGTGATACCTCCAGTCATATCTTTAAAATCTAATTCATCACAATTTAATCAGTCAATCCCCCATCCTATCTGATATCGATCGGCAGTTTTGCCACTCATCCCCAAATGAATCTCTTATATCAGATAAAAATTGTCATTGTATCTGCTTATATGGTCTCCGGAAGGTTCCAGATTTTCCTTCAACGGATATCCTTTTTTCATATTCTTATTTATAATGTAACCGGTGTGTAGCATCGTCACATTTTCGGTGTCCGAAATACGAACCATTTTATTCTGCCCGATATCCGCTTCTGCATACCAGACCTGATACTCGTCCGCCCGGGGCAGACACGCATCCATGTCCTCATCATCCAGACAGATCACATGATTTAATTCCATCTCCGGCATGCCAAGCAATGCCCGATCCCGCGCGATCTGCCGTGTAACATCTATGTTTTTATGTTCTGCTCTCTCCTGCTGTGAAAAGGATGTTGTATCCTCCATATTTTCAAATCCGTATGTATGGCGGATATTCTGCACCTGACTTGCCGCCAGATTGCCTCTATCCTTTTCATTCCGTTCTTCTTTTTCATCCAGTACTTCACATTCCCATGCCACATCTTCCATGCTGTAGGCCTTTAGATTCCATGCACGGTACAATGCCTGAGTCGAAGCACGCATTCCACTGATTGTAATCCCCAGAATCAGTGGCACAAGCAAGAAAAGACAGATCAGTTTTTGCATTCTATTACTATTATATTTTTGCTTCATACTCAACTTCCGCCTTTTTCCGTACAATTATAATACAAAAAAAGTGAAAAGAACAGATAAAATTTGCCTTTTTCAATACATATTCTATCCAATTCATGCAAAAACGTGACTTTCCGCATAAAATCGACATCTGGTATTATATCATGCCAGCACGTTGACACTCTTGCACTCATTATATTTCAATAATGCGTCCCATCTCCGCTGATGTTCTGTGTGAAATAGAGATAACGGTACGATTTTGAGATACCCGTTTTAACGCCTGTAAAATTTCAAGTTCTGTTTCCGCATCCAGATTTGCCGTAATCTCATCCAGCAGCAATAATTCCGGTTCTGTTACTGCTTTCACCTGCTGGTCTGAGATCCTCGGATCATATAATGTAATCTGATCCCGCACCGTTCCCGGAACCATGTGAAATGTCTGCTCCACATAACCGTATATGTTTCTTCGATCTTCTTCCTGAATCTGTGTCACAGGAACTCCCCGAAGCAGAATTTCTCCACTCTGTGGTTCATACAGCCCCAGAAGCAGTTTCATGATCGTACTTTTTCCTGCACCGGTACGGCCGGATAAAGTCACCTGTTCTCCTGTTTTTACCTGAAAATTCAGATGATCCAGTACTACATGTTCATCATATCCAAAGGTTACATTTCGAAATTCTACAAATGGCAACTCTGCTACATTCTGCATATTTAGATCTGTATTCTGATTCAAAGCATCTTTCTCGAAATCTTCTATCACATCTGACGTTTTTTCATTTGAAACCACATGATCTGATACAGATTTATCTAATAAGAATTCACCATTTTTCATCCTAGAAGATATCTGCTTTTCATCCAGGGCAAAAAATTCATTGATTCTATGAATTCCCGCTACTGCTGACTGAATCGTCTGAATCTCCATACCAAGGCTTTCCTCCGGTGTAAAAATCTGGGAAATTCAAGAATGCTCCGGCATTCTTGTTGCGAGGTGCGCGTCATGCAA
>NZ_JRFU01000245.1 GCF_003122485.1 Eubacterium ramulus | reverse complement strand
TCTTTTGCCCGTTCTGAAATTGGATCATCTATTACTTTTCTTCTACTATTTTACAACCATGATCAAATGATAATACATCAGATATACTGAATGTGCATTATGATCCATTTTATCCATACAATCAGTCCCTTCTGGCTTTTCGACTGATTGTATTATACCATATTTCTCATTGCGGAACAAGTGTTCTGTTTTGCTTTTTATATTTATTTTTGCAATTCATCTCCCACCTGTAGAGGAAGGAGAATTCTTGCTATAATTTGTTAAAATCGGTTCCATCAGATTTCCTCCTATTTGTTCTGATTGAAAATTCGTCCGCGAAACGTTTTCTTTCTCTCTGACTAAAACTATAGCACAGGAAATCTGCGAAAAACACTTACAGTCAATGTAAGGATATTATCTTCGTTCCAATCCGTCCGTCAATGATTCGTTATTCTCTTTCTCTCATCTGAATATCAGTAATATGATCAATCGGAAGCGCTGTGCCATCTAACAATAAAATCCGTCTGCGATACGCATCCACACGTTTCACTAAACCGGAATATTCCTGATAACTGCCACCATCTTTGAATTTATCCGGTACAAAGCAGGTAATTATAACAGGTACTTCCAGATGTTTTCCAAGGTTCTGCTGAATGACCTGCAGCGTTTCATCCAATCGGCGTCTGCTGTCCTCATCCAGTTCCCGGAACTGTTCTGTCTGACGGGCGGTTTCCTGCACCGCCTCTTCATATCCACTTAATGCCGAAAAAGGCATAAACTGAGCTGCACGATTTGCCCGCGGCATTCGTGGATGTGTTTTTGATTCATGATGTGATAAATAACGAATGTCTGCATACGGATCAAATTTTATATTCTGATTTTTACAAAGGTTTATTTCGTTCCCATTTTCCTGTCTGCTTCCATCCAAATACTGATCTGTCACGCCTTATGCCCTCCGATCTGCTTATTCCGTTCCTGTCCGGTGGCTCCTTCTTCCATATTAATGCCCTTCAGGATAGCATTTTTTCCAAACTTTTTCTTGATATCCAGCATCGCCTGCTGCATCTTTTTCTCCCGGTTCAGCTCACGCTGCTCCTCTTCCTGCTGTTTCTGAACTGCTTTGTAATCAGTAAAAAGATCCATCTGCTCAAAAGTCACTTTCTGCTGTGCCAGTTGCTCGCTGACCACATGATTTGCCACCAGATTTAATCTGCGCACCATCAGTTTTGGATTTACGATCCGATCATACAGTTCCAACACAGCCTCTGTCATCTGTTTGGAAGAAGATGTCTGCTGTTTGAGATTAATGGTTCCATGTGCATGCTTTGGAATAGCCCTTCCATATCGATCCATCATCAATTCTCCCCGGTAGTTTGCCAGATTCTCCCGGTCATATCCTACCGTCAATACAAGCTGATCTGTCACCAGACGTTTATCCAATAAATCTAAAGCCAGCGCATCTGCCATTTCTGTCACAACCACTTTCGCTTTTGCTGCATTATAAGAACACGCCAATACCTGTCCGGAACCAAGACTATTATTTTCCGGCTGATACTTTTTAATGTCTTCCATGGTGCAAGGCTCATATCCCCATGCATGATCGATCAAAAGCTCCGCATTAATTCCAAACATCTGATACAAAAAATCTTCATTATAAATATCTGTGAATGCGCCAACGGAACACTTGGCAATATCGCCCATTGTATACAGTCCTGCTGCTTCCAGCTTTTTCGCATATCCTCTTCCCACGCGCCAGAAATCCGTCAGAGGGCGATGATTCCACAACTGATTCCGATAAGACTGCTCGTCCAGTTCTGCGATTCGCACACCATTTGCATCCGGTTCGGTATGCTTTGCGCCAATATCCATAGCAATCTTACACAGATACAGATTCGTTCCGATTCCCGCCGTCGCTGTAATCCCAGTCTGTTCGTACACACTCTGAATCATTTCTGCTGCCAGCTCCCGCGGTGTCTTTTTGTATACATGCAGATAATGGGTAATATCAAAAAACACCTCGTCAATGGAATAGACATGCATATCTTCCGGCGCAATATACTGCATATAAATCTGGTAGATCCTTGTGCTGTATTCCATATATAAAGCCATGCGCGGCGGTGCCACCAGATAATCCAACGCCAAATCTGGATTTTTCTGTAATTGACCGTCATCCCAGGACTGACCGATAAAACGATGCCCCGTTGCCCGGCGTTTTCGTCCCGCATTGATTTCCCGCACACGCTGCACAACCTCAAATAACCGGGCTCTCCCCGGGATTTCATATTTTTTCAGAGAAGGCGAAACAGCCAGACAGATGGTTTTCTCTGTCCGGCTCTTATCTGCCACTACTAAATTGGTTGTCATTGGATTTAACCCACGCTCCCGACATTCCACGGAAGCATAAAACGATTTCAGGTCAATTGCCAAATAAATATGACCACGATCCATTTCAGAAGTCATACATGCACCGTCCTTTATTCATTTCTGTTTTCTGCTTCTTTCTCTTCCTGCCATTCTTCCCGATGAATGTTTGCTACAACGGCAGCAAACACAAACAGACAAACTGCTATAAGTAAAAAAATCAAATTTGCTTTTTTGACTGCCATAAATATATCATATTGGCTTCTTTTTTGCACTCTACACCTGGTTGATATCCGTTTTTCCTCTTATAAAACATGTTTTTTGATACTTTTTCACTCAAACTGTATCTCTTATTTATACATCTCAAATAAAAAATGCTTTCCGGTATAGCCGACACATACTTTGGATTTCCATGACTGAACTCCCGGGCAATGCCACTGGCTTCAAACAGCTTGAAAAACTCATCCGGATCCCGATGCAGATCATTTACTACATAATCCACCAGATTTGCCATATTGCACATAGCGTCTTCTATATACAGTTCGCTATAAGCATTCTGTTCTCTCACGTTTTCTTTTCCTCCCATATTTTTCCCAGATCAAACACAGTAATTCCTTTTATCTGAATTGCTGTTCCTACTTCTATCACAATATCATTAACAACCAATACTAAAATTTTCTCAATCCTTTATTTTCCGCTATTATTTCGCTCACGCACAATGTCCCTCATATATCTTCCTGAAACATCCGGCTTCTGCCGCAGTTCCTGATACATATTCCGCAATGCTTGATCCCGCTGCAGCCGCTTCATATAATATTCTTTCCAATCTACAACCTCATATCCCTGAAATTCCAGGGCGAAAGCTGCCCGCTGGCTTTTGATCACAATCTGTTCTCCCACGGTTCCCAGCTTCAGTGCCTGCTGTAACTGCGCCAGCGAAATCCTATTATTCAAAAAATCCTTCACAAAGGAGAAATAAGAATCATCTGCACGATATCCGATCACCAGATCCGCAGTCTCCAGGCTCATCAGATAGCGGCTCTGTAAAAAATGAGCACCTGTTCTGGCTTCCTCTGTATCCAGATTCAATTTTCTGTTCGACAACAACACACTGATCCAGATTAGCAGTGCTTCCTCCATTTCTCCTTTTAAATGAAACACACGCATTCCATCCATCTCCAGACAATAACGGTTCAAAATACCATCTTTTTCCCGAGGACAAGCCCATTCCCTGGCAAGTTCCGCAGATTCTGAGCAGTAAAAGCCCTGTCCGTAATCGTTATTCTTCTTTCCATATAATACATCCGGATTTTTCATGATCGTTCTTGCAATGGCAATTCTCTGGCGTTCGCCACCGGAAAGTTTACCGCCGATTTCTCCGACTTCCGTATCCATATCAGAAACTATCTTTACAAACATCATTTTTTTGTATTAAAATAAGTACAATAACATCGCAAAAAATCTATTTTATCTCAGTCGAGAAGACTCCCACTTCTGCAAGTGGTGAGTAAT
>NZ_JRFU01000244.1 GCF_003122485.1 Eubacterium ramulus | reverse complement strand
TCGCTGACCAGAATCACGCACCAAGTCTCACGTGCGTTCGACTTGAAATCACTATAAATTATTTTAACTGATTAATATTTGTCAATTTTTGCATAGCTGTCATCAGCATAGTTCTTCAGTGCAGTAATAAAATCATCATATGTTACATCTTCACCGATCAGGTTCATAACTTCTTCCTGTGTCAGAGGGTTCTTCTGGCACTCATCCCAGAATTTCTGGAATTTCTCACAGTTGGAAGAATCACAGTAGAATAATGTAAGGTCTTTTGTATACGGAGCTTTGCCATCTGCATCAAGAATCGGATGTCCGAGCAGTTTGTTGATCAGAAGGATTTCAGCAAATCCGGCACCTGTATTAGCACCGGCAGAGATGATCTCTACTTTGCCATCGATAACATCCTGAATCAGATTTGGAGTTGTATCACAGCCGTAAATCTTGTAATCAAGGCCCATTTTTTCTCTGACACCTTCCAGAGATGTGATATATCCAGCACCTGCTCCGATTGCAACGTCTGCATCTTTGTTTGCAGAAAGAAGGTTAGAACCTTTCTCATCGCCCTGTCCCGGGTTATCGCAACGTGCTACATCAAGAACTTTGCCACCTAATTCCTCAAATTTCTTTGTGAAACCAGTGATTCGATGATCGTGGTTGTAGTCACCCTGAGCACCTGCAAGGATAACGGCTTTTCTTCCACCTGCTTCATAAGCTTTCTCTGCAAGATAAGCTGCCTCAGCTTCCGGATCGAATAATACAGTACCTGCATACAACGGATCTTCTTCCATTGTTTCTACATCTGCATCAACCGGCGGAGTTGCAAAGAATGAATAAGGTACATTTGCTTCCTGGCAAGCCTGTGAAATAGCCGGGAATACAGTCTCTGCAATACCGATCATACAAACACCGTCCGGTCCTTTGGAAAGCTGTGAACGAAGCTGCGTAACAATGTTATCAACTGTAAACTGGTTATCTACAACGTCTACTGTAGAGCCTACATGCTGTGCGACAGAATCAATGATCCACGCGTTGATATCCAGTGAGTATTCACCCTGGCCAAAGTCATTTGTTGCAAATGTGTAACCAAGATTTGAAAGGTCACCGGACTGACCACCTGAAGAAGATGTATTCTCCTGCTCAGAGGATCCCCCTGTTCCCTGAGTACCATTTGACTGTCCGGAATCACCGCCGCTTCCACAACCGGTTAATGCAAGTGAACTTGCCATAGCTACTGCCAAAACCATTCCCAATAATCTTTTTTTCATTTTTTTCCTCCTTAAAAAGCTTTTATCCTAAAACCACTCTGGCTTTATTCATTTCAAGAATGCTCCGGCATTCTTGTTGCGAGGTGCGCGTCATGC
>NZ_JRFU01000243.1 GCF_003122485.1 Eubacterium ramulus | reverse complement strand
TTGCATGACGCGCACCTCGCAACAAGAATGCCGGAGCATTCTTGAAATGGTACTGAATCGCAGTCTGGCACACGTTAGCTTAGAAAGGAGGAGCAACATGTTTAATCGGGAATTATTTCTGGAAACCCAGACCAGTCGTTGTCTGTTATGTGAAAACGCTCCCTGCAGTCATGCGTGCACCTCACATCTTCCGGTCAGCGACATCATACGCTCCTTCCGGTTTGAAAATCATATGGGAGCTGCCGAAAAAGTCGGAAATGTTTCATGCATGGATTGCAGCAATCCGGTGTGCATGAGTGCCTGTCGGAGAAGCAAATTAGACAGTGCCGTGGAAATTCCGAAAGTTATCGCTCAGGTAGTCAGCATCATTGAAAATATGCCGAAAGAAGTTGCAAAATGTAAAGTGGATTATGAAGTAGCATGGACGCGCGATACCGTTTACTACGACAAGACATTAGCTGGCTATGTACAGGAAGCTGTTGACGAACTTGGTTACTCCAACCAGAGAATCAACTCTGGCGCCGGACATGATGCACAGTTTGCATCCTATATGCTCCCGACAACCATGGTATTTGTTCCTTCCAAAGATGGTCATTCCCACTGCGAACCGGAGTTTACATCCACAAAACAGTGTACCATGGGCGCTTCTGTATTATTAAATGCGGTTCTGAAATGCGATAAAGAAGATTAATACAAACGAATACAAGTTTTTCAGAAAAATATGTAAGAAAAAACTATGTGGGATGGAAAAGATAATCTGTGACAGTATTTTACTATCTCACATGGAAAAACAGAATAAAAACTACAAGTAGAATAGCATTTTACAATTGAACGTGTGAGTGAGGTGAGAAAATGCGAACAAATTATGTAATTACCATTGCCCGAAATTTCGGTGCAGGTGGAAAAAGTGTCGGACTGGCATTGTCCAAAAAACTTGGTATTCCGTGCTATGAGCGCCAGATTCTGACGATGGCTTCCGAAAAAAGCGGCATCGATGAAAAGCTGTTTGTCGATATGGATGAACGTCTGAACGGCGGTTTTCTGGCAAAAAAACTGGCATCCATGCCATTCTCCACAGTGCTGGAACCAAGAGAAAAAGACTTTACTTCCGACAATAACCTGTTTAACATTCAGGCAGATATTCTTCAGACCATGGCACGAAGCGAATCCTTTATCGTCATCGGAAAATGTGCAGATTTCGTGTTGCGACCATATGGAAATGTCATCAACGTCTTTATCGAAGCACCGCAGAGCGCCTGCATTCATACGATCATGGAGCGGACAAACGTATCGGAACAGCGTGCGCTGCAGATGTACAAAAAGACAAATAAATATCGCAGTGAGTATTATAACCATTACACCTACGGCGGTGAGTGGAGAGATCCGATGAACTATGATCTGGTGCTGAACAGCTATAAAGTTGGAATTGATAATTGTGTAAAATTTATCTCAGTCTGAGTTGAGACTCCCACTTCTGCAAGTGGTGAGTAG
>NZ_JRFU01000242.1 GCF_003122485.1 Eubacterium ramulus | reverse complement strand
GCTGACCAGAATCACGCACCAAGTCTCACGTGCGTTCGACTTGAATTGTCAAAAAAGTATTGTTAGCAGTGCTGTTCTGACTTATTTAGTATGGCTTTCCTGGTAAGTTTTTAAACGTTCTAACATGGTTCTTAACACATCTTCTGAAGCAGCAAAGGAAAAACGAATGCAGACGCAGTCTTCTTCTCCGTAAGCGATACCTGGAACACCGGCAATTTTTGCTTTATCCAACAGGTCATTGCAGAGTGTTTCACTGTCCATATCAGTGTCAAATTTAACCCATGCATAAAAAGCTCCGGCAGGTGTCAGAAGTTCCACACCCGGAATCTCACGGATTCCTTCAAACAGAAGGTTTTTGCGTTTTTCGTATGCCTGACGCATCTGTTCGGTTTCTTCCACACAATCAAGCGCAGTCAGAGCACCGCGCTGTAAAAATCCGCTGGTACAGCTGATGGAGTGCTGGAATAATTTCAACACTACCTGATAAAGCGCAGGGGTGCAGGCAAGATAGCCCAGACGCCATCCGGTCATGGCACTGCATTTTGAAAAACCGTTGACGATGACCACACGTTCAAAAAATTCCGGAATGGAAGCCAGACTTACGATTTTGTTCTGGTCATAAACAATTTTTTCGTAAATTTCATCAGATAAAACATAAACATCAGGATGGTTACGCAAAAAGGCGGTGAGAGCCTGAATATCACTTTCTGTTAGAATCTGTCCGGTTGGGTTGTTCGGATAGTTGATGATCAGAAGTTTTGTTTTATCGGATGCTGCAGCTTCCAGAGCTTCTTCTGTGATGCGGTAGTTTTCTTCATATTTTAAATGAACAGCAACGGGTTTGCCACCACTGGCTTCTACGATGGACGGATAGGATACCCACCCCGGTGTGAGCCAGATCGCTTCATCCCCCGGATTGATCAGGGCACGAATGGTCAGGTACACAGCATATTTTGCCCCAGGAGTGATCAGAATATTCTCTGCTTGATACGGTGCGTGATTTTCTTCCTGCAGTTTGCGGGCAATGCGGGCACGAAGGTCAGCGTCTCCGCGGCTGTCAGAGTAGTGTGTATGTCCGGCGGCAAGTTCTGTCACAACGGTATCACAGACGGCTTTCGGAGTCGGAAAATCCGGTTCTCCGCCAGTCAGGTTTAATATCTCAGGATCAGTTTTCTGTAATTCTTTTGTTTTTGCCAGCAAAGTGACGGATTTGGACGGCTCCACGTTGCTGATCAGTCTGTTAAATTCCATAAAGTAATTCCTCCAAAATACGGGAAAGTATATTAGTTTAGCTTTTTAATGTGTAAAAGCGTAATTTCTTATATTTTACTCCAATTCCGACATAATAACAATCGGAAACATAAGAATTCTCTGGATTTTTTTACAGAAAACGCTATAATAAGTATCGTATAGGCGAAAATAATGTGTTTACTGTGGCGATAATTGTCCGTATGAGATGGAAAAATTATCTCAGTCTGAGTTGAGACTCCCACTTCTGCAAGTGGTGAGTAGTAACAAGTATTTCTCAGTGGGAGTT
>NZ_JRFU01000241.1 GCF_003122485.1 Eubacterium ramulus | reverse complement strand
ATAGATGTTAATCCTTCTGGAGGATTATTTATATATTTTTTGCGTAATTCCTCAATGTTAGATTTCATGACAGTGTCCCTCCTTCAGGAGGATTATAACACAGATAATAGAAAAAAGAATTATGCAGAAGAACGCTTTCCACGAGATTTGGACATGGCTTTCTCGTAAAGTTCTTCAAGGGATACGCGTTGATGATTGTAATAGAGTTCCAGAAACTCCATCTGATGGCTGCATTCAGAACACAGCAAAGGATCGTAACCAAAGGAAGAAAGGATAGCTGTTCGCCATTGGTTAAAGCTTCGATAGAAGTGATGCTTTGATTTATGTATTGTTCTGTGAAGTTTTGAATCTATTGACCGATGTCTTGCGTAGAGACCGCCATATCGAATCATTTTGAAGTGTTTTTCTGGTATGTGGCGGATAAGCCGTTTGATGAAGTCCATGGCAGGTATAGTTTCTACCACATATTTTTCGTCTTCATGCCGGTTGTAATGAAAGGTAACGAGTTCACCATCGTATTTATCAATTCTGGAAGTGGCAATAACAGGACGTCCGAGATAACGACCGATATATTTGATTACATTTTTAGGATCACATTTGTTAGGTTTTGCATAGACATAGAAACCACTCTTATGATTGGAATAGCACTTTGCTTTTATCTTTTTAAAAGAAGACCCTAAGCAGGATTCTAATTCATTAAGCAATGCAGTGCGGAATGCATTACGAAGATAAGTGTAGTTGAAATGTTTGACATTACGCCAGAATCCGTCATCACTGTATCCACCTTCGGAGATCAGGCAGTGGATGTGAGGATTCCATTTAAGATCACGGCCAAATGTATGTAAAACCATAAGGAACCCGGGGGTAAAATTTTTAGACTTATTCAATTTGAAAAACATCCGGGAAACAACACTGGTAACAGAATGAAAAAGACAGTTAAGAAGAGAACGGTCTTTGAGAAAGAAATCTCGAAGGTTTTCATCAATAGTGAAAACGCAGTGGCGATGTTGAACGTTAATCAGTTTGAAGGACATACTGGTAGAGCGTTCCATGGAATATTTGTTCCCGCAAGTAGGACAAAACCGGCTGTGACATCGGAAAGGTACAAATTTAAGATTTCCACAATGAGGGCAGCCGTACATGGCACCGCCGAAAGCGGGATTGCCACAGTTAATCATCTTATCGATATTTTCCATCTCAGAATTTCTGGGATGAAGAGTATATTTAATTTCTTCATAATAGTCGGTAAAAATCTTTTGAAGTATATTCATAAAACTATTATGAAGGAAAATGGAAGAAAAAGAAAGCCCTAACCCCTCATGATTGAGGGGCAGGGGAGTTGACGTGTCGAAGACACTTTTTTA
>NZ_JRFU01000240.1 GCF_003122485.1 Eubacterium ramulus | reverse complement strand
ATGACGCGCACCTCGCAACAAGAATGCCGGAGCATTCTTGAATTTTGTAGGACGTGAGATCACCAAGAACGGTCTGGTAGACAAGAAAGCAGAGATTGAGGCATTCCAGAAACTGATTGAAGATTGTGGACTTCACGTATCACCGAAGGCACTGCTCAGAAATCTGACCGTAGCACAGTGTCAGCTGATAGAGATCATCAAAGCGATTTCCGTAAATGCGAAAGTAATCGTTATGGATGAGCCGACAACTTCTATTATAGATAAGGGAGTACATATTTTATTTGACCATATCAATCGATTAAAAGCGAAGGGAGTAGCGATCATTTATATCTCCCACCGAATGGATGAGATTTTTACCATCTGTGACAGAATCAGCGTTTTCCGAGATGGGCAGTATATCGGATGCGGCGAAGTAAAAGATCTGGACGAGCCACAGCTGATCAAAATGATGGTTGGACGAGAGACCACAGATGTGTTCCTGAAACTGGAAGCCAAGATCGGTGATGTAATGTTCGAAGCAAAACACATCGTGCGCGACAAGAAAGTAAAAGATATCAGCATTTCCGTAAGATCCGGTGAGATTCTTGGAATCGCAGGTCTGGTAGGAGCCGGACGAAGCGAACTGATGGAAGGCGGAACAATGAAGCAGAAATCAATAGCAAAACAGCACAATATAAGTGAATATTTTATCGTTATCATTTTTCATTGCACTGGTTGTAGTACTTGGATTATTAAATCACAATTTCTTATCCGGTGGCAATATCGTAAACATTTTGAAACAGACATCCATTGTCGGAATCCTTTCATTTGGTATGATGTTCGTTATCATCTGCGGCGGATTTGATATGTCAGTCGGATCAATCATCGCATTTACCGGTATTCTGGCAGCGATGTTAGGACAGGGAAATCTTCCACTGATCGTTCCATTCATCGTAGCCTGCCGGGCAGGACTTGGTGTAGGAATTGTAAATGGTGTCGGTGTAGCAGTCGGAAACTTACCACCATTCATCATGACACTTGGTACGATGACAGCGGTTCGAGGACTTGCACTGTTAACCTCAAACGGAAAACCGATCACTGGTATTTCAGAAGGATACAAAAAAGTTACATCTTTAATGTTATTCGGAAAAATTCCGATGCTGGCAGTATTCTTTATCATTGTAATTGCAGTATGTTCTTTCGTACTTGCAAAAACAGTATTTGGTCGTCGGGTATTCTCCTGTGGTGGTAACTTACAGGCAGCAAGAGTAGCTGGTATCAATACAACATTTATCCGCATTGCAGTATTTGCAGCAAGCGAAGAGCCAGACGTTCATGAGATGGTTCAGGCTGCATTTGCAGGAAAGAGACTGGAGCTGTTCAAAGAGAACTGCCAGTGTGATGAGATTCTGAAAGCAGTAGAGGATGCATTGAAATATTCAAGTCGAACGCACGTGAGACTTGGTGCGTGATTCTGGTCAG
>NZ_JRFU01000024.1 GCF_003122485.1 Eubacterium ramulus | reverse complement strand
CAATGGTTTTGCGCCGACCGGAACGGAGTGTAGAGTGCAGTGATTCTGATAAGATTCTTCAGATAATGTAAGTTAAATTTTTTCTTGCACTCAAAATGTAATAAAAAAACCGGCAGCTACTACAAAATTTCCTCTATAGTAGTTGTCGGCATTTTACTGCATATTATTTCTTTCCAAAATGGAAGAAACCTTTCTTTTCTTTTTTCTCATAAGGCTCAGCTTCATAAGATAATACTTTATATCCGATATCCTTTACCTGTTTTTTCACCCATGGAATATCAAGTTCCGCATCACTGATGATAACGGTCTCTCCGGCACTTGCAGAAGAAGACACTTTATTTACTTTAAAATTGTTGCGGATGACTTCATTCATATGAGCTTCACACATGCTGCATGACATACCATCAATTTTTAATACAGTCTTTACCATACTGATTCCTTCTTTCTTAAATGATCATTTTTCAATTTACTTTTCAGATTCATTATGATATTTCAAGTCGAACACAGTTGATACCCGGTGCATAATTCCAGGTAGCATCAGCTGACATTTTCTTCCATTCAATCATAAAAAGATATTCTGAAACCAGCATTATTGTATACCCCTATGGGGTACTCTGTCAATCGTTTTAGTTAGCATATGCTACTATATTATTGATGTATTTTTCTCATAAAATTCAATTTTTGAGATCACTGGGTAAATGCTCTTATATATTCTGTTTCAATTTTCCAATTAAAAAATGTCTGATATACATTTATGCATTTTCCAGGCAAACATCTTTAATAATATCCTGCTTTTATAATTTCGTCGTCCACTGGCTCATATTCCAGATCTCATCTACCACATCCTGATAAAACTCCGGCTCATGACAGATCAGCAGAATACTTCCGCGGTATTCCTGCAATGCAGTCTTTAATGCATCCTTTGCATCTACATCCAAATGGTTAGTCGGCTCGTCCAGAAGCAGGAAATTTGTATCACGATTCAGCAGCTTACACAGACGTACTTTTGCCTGCTCGCCACCGCTTAATACACGCACCTGGCTTTCAATATGTTTTGTCGTCAATCCACATTTTGCCAGAGCGGAACGAACTTCATACTGAGAAAATGATGGAAACTCCTCCCAGATTTCTTCGATACAGCTGTTTCGATTATCTGGGCTTACTTCCTGCTCAAAATAGCCAAGCTGTAGTTTTTCACCCAATTCGCATTCACCGGAAATAGATGGAATCAAACCAAGAATACTCTTCAGCAACGTTGTTTTTCCGATTCCGTTAGTACCAACCAACGCAATCTTCTGACCACGCTCCATAGAGAAATTTAATGGTTTGGACAGAGGTTCGTCGTAACCGATCACCAGATCATGTGTCTCAAACAGCATTTTTCCCGGTGTCTGTCCATACTGAAAATGAAATTCCGGCTTTGGACGCTCTGCCGCCAGTTCGATAACATCCATTTTGTCCAGTTTTTTCTGACGGGACATCGCCATGTTTCTAGTAGAAACTCTGGCCTTATTTCTTGCTACAAAGTCTTTTAATTCACTGATTTCCTGCTGCTGTCTGCGATACGCAGCCTCAAGCTGCGCTTTTTTCATAGCATACACTTCCTGGAAATGCTCATAATCCCCTACATATCGGTTCAGTTCCTGGTTTTCCATATGATAAATAATATTTACCACTTCATTCAGGAATGGAATATCATGGGAAATCAGAATAAATGCATTTTCATAATCCAGCAGATAACGTTTCAGCCATGCAATATGCTCCTCATCCAGATAGTTTGTCGGCTCATCCAGCAATAAAATATCCGGTTTTTCAAGCAATAATTTTGCCAGTAAAACTTTTGTTCTCTGACCACCACTCAGGTCTGTGACATCGCGGTCAAGCCCCAGATCCATCAAACCTAATGCGCGGGCAACCTCGTCCACTTTTGCATCAATCATATAGAAATCATGCTGTTCCAACAGCTCCTGATAAGTACCTGTCTCCTCAAGCAGACGTTCCATTTCCTCTGGTGTCGCATCTGCCATCTGTTCAAACATCTGATTCATCTCTGTTTCCATATCAAACAGCCAGGAAAATGCGGAACGCAGCACATCACCGATGGTCATTCCTTCTTCCAGCACTGCATGCTGATCCAGATATCCCGCCCGGACATTTTTTGCCCATTCTACTTTTCCTTCATCCGGCATCAAACGTCCGGTTACAATACTCATAAATGTGGATTTTCCCTCACCATTTGCACCAATCAAACCGATATGCTCGCCCTTCAGCAAACGAAAAGATACATCTTCAAAAATCGCACGATCACCAAAACCATGCGTCAGGTGTTCTACATTTAAAATACTCATCTAGCTATATGTTCTCCTTCATTTTCCAATTTCAGCTGCTTTTATGTTTACAACCAGTTGTCCACTTTTACCCGTTTTTTCATCATCTGGTACAATTTATAATAATTCAAATACTCTTGCCTTGTGTTAATTTCTGCACCCATGCCAAGCAAAATCCCCGCAATGATACTCCTATGACACATTGCTTCCGTTTCGCAATAGCAGCCAAGCATAATATTTTTTGTTTTACTCATATCTGTCAAATTTTCTAGCAAAGTAAGTGCCTCTGCATTCTCAGATAATTCCTTCACAAACTGTGGCACATACACTTCATAAAAAAATTTCTGATTAAACGTTTTTTCCTGACATGCTTCACGATATTTCTGGAACAGATCTGGCGACGGACTGAGCGCTGGTATATGTTTCACAAAATCAGGCAGATCATCTGGCTTACGCACAATCAACCAATTTTCTTCATATTTGTTTTGATCCATTTCTTGATAACTCCCAACTGTTAACATTACAATTCTCCTTCTCTTATCTTAAATATTTTATAAAAACTTCTATAGCTATTATTTATGACTCGTTCAACACCTCGCAGCTCTCTTTTAATATTTCTAAACGATCTTTAATTTTCTAAATTTGTGCATTTTACGAAACATACTTTTTTCAAACTACAGCCGTCATCTATAAGACATCTATTGTACCATAAATTATCGTCTAAGTTAAGTCCCTTCTCCAATAATATATCACCTAGTTAAATAATTTTCTCTCTGCAAATTTAGAAATGGAACAACTTGGAACAAAAGAACAAAACATGACCCTTGTAACGCAAAAAAATACCGCAAACCCTTGTAAATCAAAGGCTTGCGATACTTCTTAGGACGTGCGTGAGAGGATTCGAACCCCCGACACCTTGGTCCGTAGCCAAGTGCTCTATCCAGCTGAGCTACACACACATATTCAATTAACTTCTTTAAGAAGTTAATGCCGGCGACCGGAATCGAACCGGTACGATGTCGCCACCACAGGATTTTAAGTCCTGCGCGTCTGCCAGTTCCGCCACGCCGGCATGATGCTTTAGCATCGATGGGACCTACAGGGCTCGAACCTGTGACCCTCTGCTTGTAAGGCAGATGCTCTCCCAGCTGAGCTAAGATCCCATAAACGACCCAGACGGGACTCGAACCCGTGACCTCCGCCGTGACAGGGCGGCGCTCTAACCAACTGAGCCACTAGGCCAGATCGTTAATTATATGTTTTGCAAAATGGACCTTCGGGGACTTGAACCCAGGACCGACCGGTTATGAGCCGGTTGCTCTAACCAACTGAGCTAAAGGTCCATAAAAAGCCGATGATCGGACTCGAACCGATAACCTGCTGATTACAAATCAGCTGCTCTGCCAATTGAGCCACATCGGCATAAACATACAGAAACAAATTTGTTTCCTGAGTCTAATGTTTATCAGCCAACAGACCTCTGCTACTTTTTTGAGCAATTCTGCTAACATATAAGTGACTCCAACGGGAATCGAACCCGTGTTACCGCCGTGAAAGGGCGATGTCTTAACCGCTTGACCATGGAGCCATAACTCCCCGAGTAGGGCTCGAACCTACAACAACTCGGTTAACAGCCGAG
>NZ_JRFU01000239.1 GCF_003122485.1 Eubacterium ramulus | reverse complement strand
AGATGGGGGATTGGCTCCCACCACTGATACTAGCTTGTTTCTCACCACCCATAGAGGTGGGAGTCATCTCCCATCTGATATAGGCTCATTAAAACTGATAAGGAGGACTCTCATGCATTCGTTGTTTGAAATTCAACATCTGTCTTATGCATATCATACGATGCAGGGGGAAACCCCTGCTTTATCTGATATTACGTTTACCGTCAATTCCGGTGATTTTGTTGCCATCGTCGGTCCCAGCGGATGTGGCAAATCCACACTTTTAAATCTGCTGGCAGGCATGCTCACACCAGAATCCGGCACATTGCTTTTGAATGGTACGCCGCTGACCGCGGACAGCCGGCGCCACATCGGATATATGCTGCAGCAGGATTATCTGCTGGAATGGCGCAGCATCTGGAAAAATGTACTGCTTGGTCTGGAAATCCGCCATGAACTGACCGAAGAAAGCCGTGCTTATGCAAAGCAGCTTCTGAAACAATATGGTCTGGAAAAATTCTCCCAGTCGAAACCAAGCCAGCTCTCCGGCGGTATGCGGCAACGCGCTGCTCTGGTTCGCACCCTTGTATTAAAACCGGAATTACTGCTTTTAGACGAACCGTTTTCCGCACTGGATTATCAGACACGCCTGTCGGTCAGCAACGATATTGGTTCCATTATCCGCAAGGAGAAAAAGACTGCCATTCTGGTCACACATGATCTGGCAGAAGCTGTCAGTATGGCGGATCGCGTCATCATCCTTACTGCCCGTCCCGGACGCATCCAAAGGATCGTATCTGTCGCATTTCCTACGGATCTGACACCGATGGAACGCCGGGATCATGATGATTTTAAAACCTATTTCAATCTTATCTGGAAGGAGCTGCACCATGAAACGTCCTGAAACCACGCAGGAAACCTTCCTGTATCAACAACAGCAATACAAACGAAAAATACACTTTTTACGCATTTTTATTTTTGTACTGTTTCTCGTTCTCTGGGAGCTGGCAGCAGATCTGTCCTGGATCAATGACTTTATTTTCAGTTCCCCGAAACGTCTTGTCACCTGTTTTATTCAAATGCTGATGGAAGGAACCATCTGGCAGCATGTCAGCATCACACTGTTGGAAACCATGATCAGTTTTGTGCTGGTCATTCTTTTTACCATTCTGATTGCAGTTTTGCTCTGGGCAAAAAAATCGGTCTCCGATGTGTCGGAACCATATATGGTTGTGCTGAACAGTCTGCCAAAATCTGCCCTTGCACCACTGCTGATCGTATGGTTAGGTGGCAATTATAAAACCATCATCGTCACTGGAATGTCTGTAGCAATTTTTGGTTCGATTTTAAGTCTTTATCAGGGATTTTTAACCGTTGATCCCAATCAGATGAAACTGATTGAGACATTGGGCGGAAACCGGCAAGCTGTTTTAACAAAAGTCGTATTTCCGTCCAACATTCCAAATCTGTTTTCCATTATGAAAGTGGATATCGGACTTTGTCTGGTCGGTGTTGTCATCGGTGAATTTATCTCTTCCCGTCGCGGTTTGGGATATATGATCATTTATGGCAGTCAGATCATGAAGCTGGACTGGGTAATTCTCGGGATTGTGATACTCTGTCTGATTGCTATGGGATTGTACCAGCTGATTGTGTGGTTGGAGAAATGGTATCTGAAGAAGATGTAGTTTAAACTATCTCAAAATCGCTATATTGGCAAACGTGAAAACGCTGTATCCAGATACTGTTCCGGATACAGCGTTTTACCTCAGTCGAGAAGACTCCCACTTCTGCAAGTGGTGAGTAATAACAAGTCTTTC
>NZ_JRFU01000238.1 GCF_003122485.1 Eubacterium ramulus | reverse complement strand
ATTGAACTCCCACTGAGAAATACTTGTTACTACTCACCACTTGCAGAAGGGGGAGTCTCAACTCAGACTGAGATGAAGGAAAACTGACTTCTGATGAGGCTTCTACTCTGAAAAATGCAATTGCAGATACAAAGGTAGATGCGGCGGCAGCAAATCAGGACATTTCTATCACAATGCCACAGGAAGATGCGGCAATCCAACAGCAGGGAATCAACAGCTTACAGACAGGTATCAGCAGTGCAGCAGCCGGTGTGGATGCGCTGCAGCAGGGCGCAAATACCCTTCAGTCCGGAACCGGTGAGTTCAGCAGTGGCATGAAAGAACTGAACGATGGCGCAACTGAATTAAAAGATGGTACACAGGAGTTCAAAGATGAGACATCTGACATCGACACACAGATTGATGATGCCATTGACGAAATGGTAGAAAAACTCTCCGGCAGCGATTATGAACCGGTATCCTTCACTTCTGATGAAAACACAGACATCGGTCTGGTACAGTTCGCAATCCGTACCGATGACATCAAAGTAAAGGAAGCAGAGGAAGCTACGGCGGTTGAACAGAAACAGACAATTTTTGACAAGATCAAAGGACTGTTCCAGTAAAATTATTGATAAAATTGCAGGTCTGTTCCGGTAAAAATTATTGATAAAATCTAAGAACTGTTTCTGTAAATTAGCAAGATAAATTTTTATCATTTGAAAGTGAAAAATGAAGTGATTTAAACAGGATTTTCCATGAGGAAAACAGAATGCACAGCGAAAGACTACCGTTGGAAAAAAAACAAAGTGAGGCTTCGTTGTGCATTTTGTATATGAATAAAGCCGAGATTTTATAAAAAATTTCATGGCAGGATTTGTCGAACCATTGTATAATAAATCTATATGTAAAAAATAGGAGAGACGAAGGATGAACTGGAATAATGTACAGATCGTCCCAACATTTGTAGATCAGGGGGTATCCTGCTATCAACTGGAGGACGGAGATTTTAAAAATGAATATTATATTGTATCAGAAGCGGAGACACGGAAATTATTAAACAATCCGGAAATCGTCGGATATGAGACATATTATTGTCTGATTCCGTCCACTTCTCAGATGTTGTATTATTTTAAAGAACAGAAAAAGGTAACAACTGCCAACATTCTGTCTATTTTACGTGGGGCATTGAATTATCCGTTGGAGGAGAGCTGTTATCGTGAGCATATCCGAGTGCATGATATCAGTTTCCTGTCCAGTGAGCGTGTGTTCCATGAGGATGAGATCGCTGGTCTGGAAATCAAATACAGCAAGCTGACCATGGTTCCGGGAAGTACCTTGCTGATCGGTGATATCATTGCAACTGGCGAGACACTGATCCACTGCTTACGCTATGTAACTGATTTTTATCGTGAGCACGGTGCAAAACTCCGCAACATTATCGTGTTTACCATTGGTGGTACAAAAGGTATTGAAATCTTAGAACGCCTGACGGAAGAAATCCGCGAGTATTGGCCGGATTTTGAAGGCTTTATCACAGTATTTTACGAAGGTGTTTTTGCAACTTATCAGGATAAAGGTGTATCCGGTATCAACCTTCCGGATGTAGACTTCTACTGGAAAGGCGGTATCATTGCACCGGAATTCAGACGCCAGACGCTGTCTATGTGCAATCCGTTATTTGAAAAATGTATCATCTACGATGGTGGTGCACGTCGTTACGAGATTCACGAGCACGTAGAGGAAGTTCTGGAATTTTGGAATGGTATGCTGGAGCGTGCAGATCAGATCGACCTGAAAGAACTGCTGGATGAGAAACTTGGTTATCCGGCTCCTTTGTCATACGATGACTGGGTAGAAGCAAACCATTACCAGAAATTAAATGATGCACAGAAAAACTGGTTGTATCGTCAGGAGCTTGGCTACATCGAGAGCTTAAAAGGAATGACTGTGCGCGAGATCGCAGAGCAGAGAATTGAAGAAATTACAACAGCATTAAAAAAATATATGCTGTAATAAAGATGGGGATAGCTGTATAGTTTGCCTGTTATCAGGAGAATTATACAGCTATTTGACGGATAAAAACAAATGAGCATGTCGAAAACTGGACTGTAAATTATGGATTCGGAAGTTTGAAGAAAGAAAAACTGAATTGTGGATAACGGATTCAGAAGTTTGAAAAGTAAAGAAACTATATCAGATGGGAGATGACTCCCACCTCTATAGGTGGTGAGAAACAAG
>NZ_JRFU01000237.1 GCF_003122485.1 Eubacterium ramulus | reverse complement strand
GGTAGATTTTAGTGCCAACACAGTAGCAAAGAACGAAAACGGCTGGTGGTTGATCCGCAATGGAAAAGTAGACTTTAGCGCCAACACAGTAGCAAAGAATGAAAATGGCTGGTGGCGTATTGAAGGTGGAAAAGTTAATTTCAATTTTAATGGAATTGCAAGCAACGAAAATGGTCGCTGGTACATCAGAAACGGAAAAGTTGATTTTTCCTATAATGGATATGTAACACAGAATGGTGTGCGGTATCACGTTGTTAACGGAAAAGTCAAATAACAAAAACTTATGAAACGAAAATATGGTTGATTTAGTGAAAGCTGGATCAACCATATTTTTTTCACGGTCGAGAAGACTTCCGCTCTATAAGTGGGGAGTAATAACAAGTCCGTATATGTGTGAATGTTTTTGCCTAAGAAATAGCAGGTTGTGTGTTATATGATCAACTTTTACAGATAGTTTCATACTAATTAATAGATAGAGAATGAAAAGGGATGGAAAATGACCATGATGAATCTGCAAAGTAATCTGACGGGACAGGGATTAGCAGATTTCGCAGAAGGCAGAATCGGAACGCCATATTTTTACGGAGCGAAAATCTCTCATGGAATTTTGACAGAAGAATTTGTGCAGGAACTACACGAAAAACTCCCGGATCTGGTAACGGATGATTATGTGGAACGGGCAAGACAGCAGGGACAGGTTGGAAAAGTGAATACCGATTGTTCCGGACTGATCGGGGCTTATCTGGGCGTGGAGTTGAGCTCAGCGCAAATGTATGCGGTGGCAGATCAACGAATTGTGTATGAAACGTATGCATGGCTCCCTGTAGGAACCGTACTCTGGAAACCAGGACATGTGGGTGTTTTTCTTGGTAAATGTGATGGCGCGTATCGTTGTGTGGAAGCAAAAGGAATCAATTATGGAACCATCTGCTCAAATGTAACCGACAATGACTGGCAATATGGTCTGCTTTTTCCGTGGGTAAGTTACGATATGGAGAATTGCAGGTCGGATACCATGACAGAAAAATTCAGTATTACACGAAAAGGTGAAAATCCATATTTACGTCCATATGTATGGATTATGCAGCCAGAAGAAGCAGCACAGCATCCGGCTGTAAAAAAGATCACTCACGGAGAAGGCGTTCGCTGGCTGCAATGGGAGCTTTGTGAGGCAGGCTATCCCGTTTCTGTAGATGGCGTGTTTGGTTCAAAAACAAAAACTGCCCTGCAAAAATTTCAGATTTCCTGCGAACTGCGTCCGGATGGAATCGCAAAATTTGAAGAACTGGGAAAAATCTCTTTATCTCCCGGAAGTTTTCATGTATAATAACAAGGTTGAGTGATAATCCAAAATACAGGAGGAACTATACATATTATGAAAAAAGTAGAAGATTACGTTAGAAGTATCCCTGATTTTCCGGAACCGGGCATTATTTTTCGCGATATAACAACTGTTCTGCAGGATCCGGACGGACTGAAACTTGCCATTGACGGATTAAAAGAGCGTCTGGATGGCGTTGATTTTGACGTGGTAGTTGGAGCAGAATCCAGAGGATTTATCTTTGGCGCACCGCTGGCTTACGAATTTGGTAAAGGTTTTGTACCGGTTCGTAAAAAAGGAAAACTGCCGTGCGAGACTGTTTCTGCAAAATATGACCTTGAGTACGGTTCCGCAGAGATCGAGATGCACAAAGATTCCATCAAACCGGGTCAGAAAGTTGTTGTAGTAGACGACCTGATCGCAACAGGCGGAACCATCGAGGCTGCTATCAAACTGATCGAGAGCCTTGGTGGAGAAGTTGTCAAAGTATTATTCCTGATGGAGCTGGCTGGTTTAAACGGTCGTGAGAAACTGAAAGGTTACGATGTAGAGTCTGTCATTACTTATCCGGGTAACTAAGGACATCGAAGTTCTTTGAAAAAAATTTTCACAGTCAAAGTGAAATAGGAAAAACAAATAGTTAAGAAAAAAGCTTTCTATATAGAAGTGTCAGTTGAATCTGATCGTTTCTATATAGAAAGCTTTTTATATTTCCCGAGTCAAAGCGGGTGCGTAAAATGGCATTCTGCACGGAATCTTTATTAAACAAAATGACATCCTGATGATCCAGATCAGCAGCTGTGATAGAGGTATGATCAGCCAGCGGGTGTTCCGGTGAAACACAAAATACGAGCTGGTCGTGAATGAGCACATGACTGTCGAGCTGGTCAATATTGTATATCAGATGGGAGATGACTCCCACCTCTATAGGTGGTGAGAAA
>NZ_JRFU01000236.1 GCF_003122485.1 Eubacterium ramulus | reverse complement strand
TTCAATCTCCGACTGAGATAAATGCTCCGCGAGGGCGCACATTGTCTGGGAGACAATGGTTTTGCGCCGACCGAAACGAAGTGTAGAGTGCAGTGATTCTGAAAAGAAGATGTCAGCTTGCGCTGATCAGAATCACGCACCAAGTCTCACGTGCGTTCGACTTGAATCAAAGTAGATTTGTTCTCCTTGTTGGTTTGGTTTCCGGCAGAATTGGAGACATGTGCAGAAGAATTATGTCATGTGTTACACAATGTGCATGTTGTGATAAAAATGATGATGGCATTTGGGAATTTTACCTGCAATTTACAGAAATCTGGTTCTGGATTTTACCCGGTGGTCATAAGCTGAAAATGTTGCAAATCTGAGAAATATTTTTTCTGGAAAGTTAATCAGAAAAAATAAGTCATAAATCAGAAATCCACGCATATAGTATAGAGTGGGCTAAGAAAGGAGAGATGTATATTTGAAAGAAGAAAAAGAAAAGAGAATTGATACCAAAAAAGAAAAAGAGATAAAAACAGGGGACGTGACAATGCGTGAAACAGAAGAACCTGCCGATGTGTTTCCGGAGAAAACAGGGGATAATCTGATATTTCTGGATGATCCGAAATTACGAAAAGAATATCTGGATTGTATGAGATATCTGCTGACACAGATTACAGATTTTGGATTTGCGCAGGAAGAAGAACTGGGACGCAGCATTATCAGTCATACAAAATATCGTTTAAAAACAAGAGAGAGTATTCTGGCAAAGATGGAGCGCAAGAAACGGGAGTTGACAGAGGAGAATGTGTTTATTTACATAAATGATCTGGCAGGAATTCGTGTGATCTGTCTGTTTCTGGATGATATCTACCGGGTGAGAGATTTTGTCCGTGAACTTCCCGGAATTACAATTGTGAAAGAGAAAGATTTTGTGAAAAAACCGAAAAACAGTGGCTATCAAAGCCTGCATATGATCGTACAATTTGCTAATGGAAAAAAGGTTGAAATTCAGTTGAGAACCATTGGAATGGATTTCTGGTCGGTACTGGAATATCAGCTGCAGTATAAAAAGCATCATAAAAAAGGAAAACAATTGAAAAAGGAGCTGTTTTCCTGTGCCATTGATGTAAGAAATATGGATCAGCGAATGCTGGATCTGAGACAGTCAATTGAAAACGTATAAAAAGGTGTGCCTTCCAGGAAAGCACACCTTTTTTATTACTCAAAGTCAGGGGAATGGGTACATTCTCTTTACCTGCTTCAATGTATTCATTTGTTAAACTGTAATCGAATCTTAAGCCTCAATTGGTTTCAGATCGTCAGCGATGATCAGTTTTGCTTCTGTAGCTGCCTGAATCTCTTCAACAGTGAATTCCGGATTGTACTCTTTTAATACGATTCCTTCCGGAGTTACTTCCATAACACCCATCTCAGTAACAATCAGGTTTACCTGAGCTTCTGCTGTCAGAGGTAATGTACACTGTTTTAAGATCTTCGGTGCACCTTTCTGTGTGTGCTCCATAGCAACGATAACTCGTTTAGCACCTACTACAAGGTCCATAGCTCCACCCATTCCAGGAACCATTTTTCCAGGAATGATCCAGTTTGCGATATTTCCTTTCTCATCTACCTGAAGAGAACCAAGGATCGTAGCATCTACATGTCCACCACGGATGATGGAGAAAGATGTAGCACTGTCAAAGAACATACCGTCTTTCTCGATACCAGCCGGCTGTCCACCTGCATTTACGATGTATGCAGCATCCGGATCTTCCGGATCAACAGCTGCAAGACCGATGAATCCGTTCTCAGACTGTAATGTAAGTTTAACAGATGGATCAAGGTAATCCGGAACCATAGTAGGAAGTCCGATACCAAGGTTTACAACATCACCATCATGTAATTCTTTAGCGACACGTTTCGCGATATATGGTTTGATTTCGCTTCTTTCCATCTTATGCTTCCTCCTTTACTACTAAATAATCAACATAAATGTGTGGAGTTTCCACATAGTTTGGACCAATCTCACCAGCCGGAACGATTTTCTCAACTTCAGCGATAACGATATCAGCTGCGGAAGCCATCATCGGGTTGAAGTTACGAGTAGATCCTTTGTAACGGATATTTCCGGATTCATCAGCAATATATCCCTGAATGATTGCAACGTTACCACGGATTGCTTTCTCAAGAAGGTACTCTTTACCATCTAATTCGATAACCTGTTTGCCTTCAAGAGTTGTCGGTGAAGTGCTGTCAGCAACGATAGTACCGATACCTGTTGGTGTAAGGAATCCTGCAAGACCAGCTCCGCCTGCACGTACTTGCTCAGCAAGTGTACCCTGTGGCTGAAGTTTTAATTCGATCTCACCAGCATTGAATTTTGCTGCAACTTCTTTGTTCAGACCTACGTGTGTAGCGATTAATCTTTTAATTAATCCGTTGTGAAGTAAACGACCTGTTCCTTCATTTTCGAAACCTGCGTCGTTACATACAACTGTAAGGTCTTTTGCTGTTACTTCGTTTACGATAGATTTTGCTGTTCCGTTTGTCATGAATCCACCGACTAATACTGTATCGCCATCTTTGATCAGTGCGGCAGCTTCTTTAGCAGAAATAACTTTTGTTTTAGCCATTTCTTTCCCTCCTATTAATTACATGATAATAATTATTGTGCTCTGTTGATAACGTCATGCGTCCACATAGCCTGTTTCCATTATAGCACCTTGCCCGGCAAAATCCAGAGATATTTCACAAAAAAATTGAAAAAACTGTGATTTGTTTGTAAAAAGTTTGAATCAACGCTTTAAAGTGATAAAATATTTTTGTTGATTTTTGGAATAAAGTAAGATAAAATGACAGAAATGAGTTGAGACAAAGGAGAAAACAGTGATGAATTACTACGGAAAAGGAAATATGATGTCTGTAAGGGAAGATGTCGTGGTTTTGGATGCAACGCTGCGTGACGGTGGTCTGGTAAATGATTTTTACTTTACCGATGACTTTGTACGCGATTTATATAAAACGAATTTGGAAGCCGGTGTAGATTATATGGAGTTCGGCTACCGGGCAGATAAAAAGCAGTTTGATGTGAACAAATTCGGAAAATGGAAATTCGCGGAAGATGAAGCAATTCGTGAGATTGTCGGTGACAATGATACCGATATGAAAATCTCCATTATGGCAGATGTGGGCCGCTGTGATTACAAACACAGTATCAGGGACCGCGTAGACAGTCCGGTGGATCTGGTTCGTGTGGCTACTTATATCAATACGATGCCGGAAGCAATTGCCATGATTGAAGATGCTGCCGCAAAGGGTTATGAGACAACCTGCAATATTATGGCAATTTCCAAATGTCAGGAGCGTGATATTCAGATGGCGCTGGAGATGCTTGTAAAATCTTCGGTAAATGGTGTTTATGTGGTAGACAGTTATGGTTCTCTGTATCCGATGCAGATCTGTGAGATCACCTCCATTTATCTGGATGCGCTGGCAGAGAGCGGAAAAATGGTTGGTATTCATGCGCATAACAATCAGCAGTGTGCTTTTGCAAATACCGTTCAATCACTGGCGGTTGGTGCAAGTATGCTGGATGGAACTGTCATGGGAATGGGACGTGGCGCAGGAAACTGTTCACTGGAAGGACTGCTTGGATTTTTGAAAAATCCGAAGTATGAGATTGCACCGGTACTTTCTTTTATTGAAAAACATATGTTAAAACTCATCGAAGACGGAACGGTATGGGGATACAATATCCCTTATCTGCTGACCGGTCTGACAGATCAGCATCCAAGAACTGCTATTGCCGCAACGAAAAATCACGATACGAATTATCTGGATTTTTATCATATGCTGCTGGATGACTAAAAATTCAAGTCGAACGCACGTGAGACTTGGTGCGTGATTCTGGTCAG
>NZ_JRFU01000235.1 GCF_003122485.1 Eubacterium ramulus | reverse complement strand
AATGGTTTTGCGCCGACCGGAACGGAGTGTAGAGTGCAGTGATTCTGAAAAGATGATGTCAGCTTACGCTGACCAGAATCACGCACCAAGTCTCACGTGCGTTCGACTTGAACCTCCATCAGGCTTTCCGGCGGAATCTCGTACTCAATCCCAATCATCGTCAGC
This sequence comes from Eubacterium ramulus, assembly GCF_003122485.1. Lineage (GTDB taxonomy): Bacteria > Bacillota > Clostridia > Lachnospirales > Lachnospiraceae > Eubacterium_I > Eubacterium_I ramulus_A. The sequence continues at coordinate 827 of NZ_JRFU01000235.1, read as the reverse complement.
CCATGCGCCGGAGCCGTCGGTCCTGCCGCTTTCCGATCCTTTTTTTCTAATATCACCGGAATATCCTCCGGTGCGATCTTACCGATTCCCACATCAAAAAGCGTTCCCGCAATGATCCGCACCATATTATAGAGGAAGCCACTTCCGGTAATCCGAATCGTTAATAATTCACCATCCTGTTTTAACTCACAGGAATAAATCGTGCGGGTCGTATCCTCCACTGCAGTATTTACTGAACAGAAACTTTTAAAATCATGTGTTCCCTCGAACTGTTCTGCCGCCTCACACATCGCCGGAATATTCAGTTTTCGGTAAACAAACCAGGTATCCAGACGTCTCTGCGGCATCGGAAATTCACGGTTTAAAATACGATATTCATAGGTCTTGCGACTGTTGCAGTGACGCGGATGCCAGTCTAACGGAATTTCACTGGAATTCTGCACCACAATATCATCCGGCAAACGCTGGTTCAGCGCATAGGAAATCTTTTCCGCCGGCATCCGTGCATTTGTGTCAAACACTGCCACGTTTCCATAAGAATGTACTCCGGAATCCGTACGACTCGCGCCGATGACCACGATATCTTCCTTCAATAATTTGCTCAGTTCCCGGTTCAGGACACCTTCTATCGTAATTCCGTTTGGCTGCACCTGCCATCCGCAATAATTAGTCCCGTCATAGGCAACCACAAGTTTCACTCGTTTCACACCCAAACACCTCCCTTTTCATGTAAAAATATAATTTATTTCTACCTAACAATTTTTACTAACATTTTTTTCAATTCAAGAATGCTCCGGCATTCTTGTTGCGAGGTGCGCGTCATGCAA
>NZ_JRFU01000234.1 GCF_003122485.1 Eubacterium ramulus | reverse complement strand
TACAGAGGTGCGCAGTTGAAGTATGTCATGCAATTGCATGACGCGCACCACGCAACAAGAATGCCGGAGCATTCTTGAATAAGGAAAGTAGTTAATGTGAAATGTTCTTGTGAATGACTATCACTATGTAAATGAAGAAATCGGAGGCTCCTTCTGGGGCAAGCGGTTCAGTAAACGACTGAGTTTTGCATGCACAGCGTAAAAGTATGTTGTATCCTATAGTTATATGTGCATGCGGCACGCAATTGAATGAAGTGGCATTGTGGAGTGAAAATTTACGGAACCATAACGTAAATGCGTCACCAGTTATTTTTCTTGCCGAGCGATTGTTAGCCGGAAAGACAAATAACTGGTGACGCTTTCCATATTCCAAATTTTCACCACAAGCCACGAAAATGAGAATTGCACAAATAATTGGCACAATTCACACAATAGCGGTAAAAACTGCAAGATGACCTACTTCGACAAATCCGCCCGAAATGTGTTGACTTCTGC
>NZ_JRFU01000233.1 GCF_003122485.1 Eubacterium ramulus | reverse complement strand
TCGTTCAAGAGGTCGGCAAAAATCGAACTTTCCTATAAAGCAAAAAAAGAACGCTTACGCGTTCTTTAAAGTGAGCGTGCCGGGGCGCTAGACGTCCGGTGGACGTCTGTTTAGCGCCGACCGAAGCGGAGCGGAGACCGAACCTTTGTTCAAACCACGGCACAAAAAAAAGAACACTTTCGTGTTCTTTATAGTGAGCGTGCCGGGGTTCGAACCCGGGACAACTTGATTAAAAGTCAAGTGCTCTACCAACTGAGCTACACACCCATATGAAATTATTGAGCTGGGCTAGCTGGATTCGAACCAGCGAATGCAGCAGTCAAAGTGCTGTGCCTTACCGCTTGGCGATAGCCCATTATTTACAACCAAGCAGGAGTGATTTAAGGTGGATAAAGGGATTCGAACCCTTGGCCTCCAGAGCCACAATCTGGCGCGCTAACCAACTGCGCTATACCCACCATGTCCAAATTTCTTTGGGTATCAGGCGAAACTCCTGACAATGTGCTCGAAGGGATTCGAACCCCCGACCCACGGCTTAGAAGGCCGTTGCTCTATCCAGCTGAGCTACGAACACACAACTGTTATGAGAACCTTTCATAACAAAGCGGGTGATGGGAATCGAACCCACGTATCCAGCTTGGAAGGCTGGTGTTCTACCATTGAACTACACCCGCATATAATCGGGGTGACAGGATTCGAACCTGCGACCTCCTGGTCCCAAACCAGGCGCTCTAGCCAAGCTGAGCCACACCCCGTATTTTTCTGTCGCATCGCTGTTGTCTTACCCGCGACGCAAGAATTATTATATGGCAACCCACGCATTTTGTCAACAACTTTTTAAAACTTTTTTCAAAAACTTTTCTAATGCCCGCAAACCCTTTATTTTTGCGGCTTCGCAGGCATTTCATACATTGGAATATCCAAATATTTTCAAAAATTTTTTATAAAATTCAAGTTAGCTTTTCCTATCTCTTCTTCCATAAATAGAAAAAACAAGATACGATTTCTTAATCATCCAGATAACGAATTTCAAATGTCGGCTTTTTCCCACGCTCTTTTTCCATCACAATATAAGAACGCTGACGTCCTCTCTGACGTGGATAGGATAGACTTCCCGGATTCAGCAGAATCAGATCATCATCTTCTTCCAATAACGGTCGATGTGTATGACCAAACATGACTGCATCCACGCCACGCACTCTGCCCTCATTTCTGATATTCTGGTAGCCCATAGACACCCCATAGGCATGTCCATGTGTGATCAGAGCGCAAAAATCCTCGATGAAGATAATTTTCTCATCTGGAAGGTCAGAAAAGAAATCATTGTTTCCCGCAACGATTTCAATCGGACATTCAGCCAATTCTGCAATATATTCTTCGTATCCTTCCGCATCCCCAAGATGGATCAGCTTCTGAAATGGATATTCCCGCTCAATAGCTTCCTCAATTCCTGCATGTCTTCCATGCGTATCACTCACGATCAAAACTTTCATCTTTTCCATCCCTCCCTTTTCACAAAATTATCATTACATTCAGATTCTATATGCCAATCTATCAGTTCAAGTCGAACGCACGTGAGACTTGGTGCGTGATTCTGGTCAGCGC
>NZ_JRFU01000232.1 GCF_003122485.1 Eubacterium ramulus | reverse complement strand
CTTTATAGGAAAGTTCTCCTTTGGAGAACTCTTGATATAAAAGTAGCCCGCACAGAGGCGGGCATAGCAAATAAACGATAAGTTTTTAGAAGATATAAAAACCTTCAGCACCGGGAAAATCTTCATCAAACACATCGTCTTCGTTTAAAAAGTAATCCATATCAAGCAAATCATCCTCACCCATGTGACGGATGTCATCAGCGGTCATGCCTTCTGGTGGATTTTTTATATATTTATTTCTGATTTCATCTGAATGTTTTGACATAGTTTTGTACCTCCGATCTTTAAATTATTCTATCACAGACGGAGAAACATGAACAGTGGTCAGGCAGATGAGTGTGCATGAAATCTGTGCATTGTCCTTTCGTACATTTCATTCAGAGAAATATGCTGATGATTATAATAAAGGTCAAGAAAAGTCATGGTCTCACCGCAGCATGGACATTTAAGAGGATCATATCCGAAGGAATGTAAAATACAGTCGCGCCAGCGGTTGAAGGAAAGAAATATCTTTCGTTTTTCTTTTGCAATGGCAAGATTTAGTTTGGAATCATTTTTATGATTTCCAGCATATAGACCATAGTATCGGATCTGCTTGAAATGTTTTTCAGGGATGTGTTGGATCAACCGCTGAATGAATTGCATAACAGGAACAGATTCGGTAATAAGCCGGTTGTCTTCGTGCCGGTTATAGTGAAAGGTGACAGTTTCGCCATCGTAATGATCTATACGTGAGGTTGCGATGACTGGACGACCAAGATAACGGCCAATGTATTTGGTGACGATTTTAGGGTTGCATTTGTTTGGTTTGGCATAGACATAGAAGCCATGTTTGTGTTCCTGGTAACAACGCGCTTTCACTTTCTTGAAGGAAACACCAAGTTCCTTTTCCATAAGATCAAGAAGTGCGGTACGAAATGCATTACGAAGAAAGGTATAGTTGAAATGCTTTTTGGAGCGCCAGAGACCGGAGTTGCCAATACCACCTTCAGAGACAAGACAATGGATGTGAGGATTCCATTTTAAGTCACGACCAAAAGTGTGGAGAACAAGAATAAATCCGGGAGTAAAACATTCAGACTTATTATCTTTATAGAAAGCCCGGAAAATAACACTTTGAACAGCATCAAAAAGAAGACCGAGGAGTTTTCGGTTTTCTAAAAAGAAATGTCTGAGTTCAGAATCAATGGTGAAAACACAGTGCCGGTGTTGTGCATTGATTATCTTAAAAGACATAGAGGTAGTGCGGTCAATGGAGTACTTGGTTCCACAGATAGGACAGAAACGACTATGGCATCGGAAAGGAACGAATTTGAAAGTACCACATTTAGAACAACCATACATTGCACCACCAAAAGAAGGATCACCGCAATTAATCATGCGGTCAACATTTTCGATGACGGATTTGCGTGGATGTAAAATATAAAGCATTTCTTCATAATGGTCTTTGAAAATATCCTGTAATACATTACTCATGAGACTATTATGAATGATTATTAATAAAAAAGAAACCCCTTACCCCTCATGAGTGAGGGGCAGGGGAGTTGAAGTGTCGAAGACACTTTTTTA
>NZ_JRFU01000231.1 GCF_003122485.1 Eubacterium ramulus | reverse complement strand
TTGTTTCTCACCACCTATAGAGGTGGGAGTCATCTCCCATCTGATATACCTGAAACAGTGCAATCCTTACCTCGTAACGCCCCTGCTCCAGACAACTGATGATGTCAATTGACCGTTTTCCTTTTTCAAGCTCCGGCAAAACTTTCTGACTGCCTCATTTTCTTCTTTTTTCTGTAACACAAAATGTGATTTTCCAAGTTCCACATTTAACAGAATGTCGCGCTTGTAATCATAAAATTCCTCTGCCAGTCGTCTCGGACAGGTTTCCTCCGATATCTGATAAATTCCCATAATTCCGGGATACGTTCCCACCGCATAACGGCTATGCGGATTATATCCGGTGATTGCACGCTGATACCTTCCGTCATTGCGCAAAAAAGAGTTTAAGCACATGATCGAATCATCACTGACGATATGTTCCATACGGCAGGCATCGTCCTCCGCTTTCTGCTGGTCTGCCTGATAGATTTTCAGAGTAGTTAATCCCTGCAGATTTTCCAGAAAAAAATCTCCAAGCCCAATTACGCAAAAAATATATAAATAATCCTCCAGAAGGATTAACATCTAT
>NZ_JRFU01000230.1 GCF_003122485.1 Eubacterium ramulus | reverse complement strand
TTGCATGACGCGCACCTCGCAACAAGAATGCCGGAGCATTCTTGAATACATCCTTTCTATGATAATATAGGTTCGACTGAAAGGCGCGTATGAGTTACGTTGCCATCGGTAGAAAATTTTAATACCTGCATTTGTTTCCGATTTACACAGAGACAGATGCAGGTATATAATTAAAAAATAAAATGTACGGAATAATCCGTAAAGTATCTTAAATTAATTTAAGGGCAGAATTGTATTTTTGAGGAGGAACCACCATGGGGGAATTAGAAATCAGCAAAATTGAAAAGGTTTTGGATGAACGGGTGCGCCCGAATCTGGCTCAGCATGGAGGCGATATCGAGATTGAAAAACTGGAGGACGGAGTCCTTCATGTGAGAATGCATGGACAGTGCAGCGGATGTCCTTCTGCAGAACTGACGTTGGAAAATCTGGTCAACACAGAGTTAAAAGAAGCGTTTCCGGAACTGAAAGATGTTGTGCTGGTGACAGGTGTCAGTGATGACCTGATCGCACAGGCAAGACAGATCATGCGCCAGAGAAAAGAAGCAAAAAAATAGAGATTTTCTGCAGGCAGATTGCATGAGAAAAAGATAAAAATGATCTGTAAGCAGATGGGACGCAAAAAGAAATAAGCAATAATCTGTACGCTGGGACGGAATGCAAGATGATGGAAAAAGAAGAAATCAAGAAAATTTTGCCACACAGAGAACCGTTACTTTTGGTAGATCGCGTGACGGAGCTTCAATTGCCGGATCGGATCGAAGCAGAAGTGGACATACAGAAAGACTGGCAGATCTTTCAGGGGCATTTCCCGGAACAACCAATCTTGCCGGGCATCTATATTATGGAAAGTATGGCACAGACAGCAGATATCTTGTTATTGCTTTCGGAACAGAACCGTGGAAAACTGCCATTATTTTTTCAGGTAAGCCAGATGCGGTTTTACCATCCGGTGTATCCGGGAGCGCGATTGTATCTGAGTGCACAGTTAATCTCAGACGCAGGAAATGGTATGTATGACTGCAGAGTGACGGCGAAAACAGATGCGGGACGTGCAGCAGTCGGTGTGATCACACTGGCAATGAAGGCAAAATCAGAATAGCATAAAATATATGAGGATAAGACAATGACAAATCTTGAAAAATATAACAAAATTTTAAAAAGAAATTTACAGGCAACTGACGAAGATCTGAACGATGATGTGCTTGTGTATAATAGATTTAAAAGATGGGAATCTGTTCGTCATGTAGACATGGTAGCAGATCTGGAAGAAGCATTTGGTGTGTTCTTTGAAACACTGGATATCACATCTTTCAGCACCTACAGCAAAGGAATCGAGATTCTGGAAAAACTTGGCGTGGATATGAGTAAATAAGAGATTTTTCGTAAAATCTCTTACGAAAGTATCTTTTGAGAGAACACGTCATGAGAATAAAAGGTATTCTTTAAGAAGGATTATTGAAAAAAGAAGGTATGACAATGTATTTTGATATGGAATTAAAACCTGCAGACCGCCCTGCATTGCAGACGGATACAGGCATTTGCATTACATACGGTGAGCTGCGTGAGCAGATTGCAGAATTCAGACATGCAGTCCGCCAGCGCAGCTTTGTTTTTTTATTATGTGAAAATACACCGGGCGCAGTGATCGGATATCTGGGATGCTTAAATGCAGGAGCAGTACCGTTGCTGCTAAACGCTGAGCTGGATGAAACGCTGCTGCAGGAAATGTATGAGCGGTATCAACCGGAATATGTATGGATGCCGAAGAAACATGCAGAGACATGGAAACCATGCAATTTATCAGAAAAACAGAACAAAGCAGACGAAAATATCAATAAAAGTGATGAAAAAAACTGCACGATCGGATATGAAAAAGCAGAGTATGTCTTATATCAGACCGAAGCACCAAAATGTGAACTGCATCCGGAGCTGGCATTGCTGCTGGCAACTTCCGGAAGTACCGGAAGTCCGAAGCTGGTGCGACTGTCACGGCAAAATCTGGAGAGCAATGCGTTATCCATTATGGAATATCTGAAACTGACAGAGTCAGAACGTGCGATTACTTGTCTGCCGATGCAGTACACCTATGGATTATCAGTGATGAACAGTCATTTTCAAGCGGGAGCCTGTGTGCTTCTGACCACCAGCAGCGTGGTACAGCAGCAATTTTGGGATTATTTCAAATCCGCAGAAGGAACCAGTCTGGTGGGCGTTCCATATACGTATGAACTGTTCCGACGTCTGCATCTGTTTGATGACCGGACACAGAAACCGGGAGAACAACCGTGGTATCAGCATCTTCGCTATATGACGCAGGCGGGCGGCAGACTGCCGGAACCATTGCAGCAGAAAGTTGGAACATGGGCAAAAGAGCATGACATTAAATTTGTAGTCATGTACGGTCAGACCGAAGCGACTGCACGTATGAGTTATCTTCCGGCAGACCATTGTCTGGAAAAAATCGGAAGTATCGGCATTGCGATTCCGGGAGGAACCTTCCATTTGGAGGATGTTGATCCGGCAACTGGTGTCGGAGAACTGATCTATGAGGGACCAAACGTAACGCTTGGCATGGCAGAATGCCGTGCGGATCTGAGTAAAGGCGATGAACGCCAGGGTGTGTTACATACCGGAGATTTGGCAAGAGTCGATGAAGACGGATTTTACTATATTGCCGGTCGCAAAAAAAGATTCCTGAAGATTTTTGGAATCCGTGTCGGATTGGATGAATGTGAGCGTATTTTGCAGAAAGCCTATGTGGAAGTTGATTGTGAATTTGTCTGTGTGGGAACAGACGATCATTTGCAGATTTATACGACCGATTCGACATGTGCGGAAACCGCAGCAGAGCTGCTGGCAGACCGACTGCATATAAGCAATCGCGCGGTGCAGGCGTATTATATTGCAGAGATTCCGAAAAATGCTTCCGGAAAAACGCAGTACAATAAATTGCAGGATAAAGTGAAGGAATAAAAAGAGTTCAAATGTTGTAGTAAGCTGCTTGTTTATCGGGTAAGAACTTATGAGACGAACTAATTGGACAAATATGGAAAAAGTGTAAATTTACACAGATATGATATATAGAAGAAAGAAAAGCATACTTTTGCATGAGGAGGGGAGAAACTTGGAGGAACAGAGAGAACATGAGGTGTATACCTTAGAAGAAGCGCAGAAAGATGAACAACTCACCACACAGTTAAAAGAACTGACGCGTTATCACAGGGAACATTGTCCGGCGTATGCCCGTATGCTGGAGGCTTCCGGATTTGATGAGTCAAATGTGACACATTATCGTGATCTTCCGTTTCTTCCGGCAGGATTATTCAAACGGATCACATTGAGCAGCATGCCAACGGAGGAAGATGATTACAAAGTCGTGACATCTTCCGGGACAAGCAGTATGGCATCCAGAATCGTGCTGGACGGAGAGACACGGACGCGCCAGCAGGTGGCACTGGCAAAGATTGGTGCAGATTTTCTTGGAAAAAAGAGACTTCCGATGCTGGTGATCGATGCACCTTCCGCGCTGTCCGGAATGCATCAGTTTTCGGCGCGGGCGGCAGGTATTCGTGGATTTTCCCTGTTTGGTAGATATCGCACTTTTGCTTTAAAGGAAGATATGTCACTGGATCTGGAAACGTTGGATGACTTTCTGGAAAAATACGGAAAGGAACCATTTCTGATCTTTGGATTTACATTCCTGATCTGGCAGTATCTGGTGCTGGCATTGGAGCAGTCTGGTTTGAAAAAAGATCTGTCACAGGGAATTTTAGTGCATGGTGGCGGATGGAAAAAACTGGCATCTCAGGCGGTATCAAAACAGGAATACAAAGCAAGATTACAGAAGGTTTGTGGTATTACAAAAGTGCATGATTACTACGGAATGGCAGAACAGGCGGGTAGTATTTTCATGGAATGTGAGTGTGGTCATTTACATGCTTCTGATTATTCCGGTATTTTGTTCCGGAGAGCGTCTGATTTTTCACTCTGTGATATTGGAGAGCGTGGAATCATTCAGGTGTTGTCGACACTTCCGGAAAGTTATCCGGGACACAGTATTTTGACGGAAGATGAGGGACAACTGCTTGGTGTGGATGATTGTTCCTGTGGACGAAAAGGTGCTTATTTTGAGGTGTTTGGCAGACTGAAACATGCACAGATCCGTGGATGTTCTGATACATTTCAGAAGAATTCAAGTCGAACGCACGTGAGACTTGGTGCGTGATTCTGGTCAGCG
>NZ_JRFU01000023.1 GCF_003122485.1 Eubacterium ramulus | reverse complement strand
TACTCACCACTTGCAGAAGTGGGAGTCTCAACTCAGACTGAGATGAAGCGAAGCCACTGGCGCACTAGTTTCTCTCCTAATAAACGAAGCATATCTCCCTTAAACATTACTTATTTATCGAAATTGTACTATTTAGTCTCAGCTCCCTTGTGAATCGCATTGTCCCCATAACGTTTTTTAATCTTTGCAATGGCATCGTCCAGGCTTGCCAGTTTTTTCTGTTTCTGTTCTTCTTTTTCACGTCTCAGTTCTTCCTGTTTTTCCTGCTCCTGGTATTTTCCAAGATCAAACAGACTGATCTGGATCGGTTCTTCTTCATCCTGCAATTTGGTAGTTCGAATGCCAAGTAATCGGATTGGTTCACCGTCCCAGAGTTCATTAAACAGCTGACAGGCACATTGATAGATTTCCGTTTCTTCTGCTGTCGGAGTCAGTATGGTTGTCTGATGTGATACGGAACGAAATGATGCATATTTGATCTCCGTACTGATCTGCGCCGCAAGAAAATGATGCTTTTTCAGACGTTGTGATACACTGACTGCCAATTCTTTTAATACGGTGTATGCCTCTTCTTCTGTTTCCGCATTGTTGGCCAGTGTTGTGGAATTTCCCACTCCCTTTGCCTTTGGTTTTTCTTTTACAACCTGTCCGTCATCGATGCCGTTTGCATAATTCCAGAGCATTCCACCATGACTTTTCAGCCAACTTTCTACCACCGCTTTATCGGTGCGCGCCAGATCTCCGATCGTGCGGATTCCCATTTTCTGTAACAATTTTGCACTGCTTTTTCCACACATATGTAGGGAAGCAATTGGCAATGGCCAAAGTTTTCTCTGGATTTCACTTACATATAAGGTATGAACTAAATTTGGCTTTTTGAAATCTGATGCCATTTTTGCCAGTACTTTTCGGTCCGAAATTCCTACATTTACCGTAAATCCAAAGGTATCATACACGCTGTCCTTAATATAGGTCGCTGCTGCCTCTGGGCTTGGAAATCGCCCTCGAATCGGTTCAAAGGACATATAACATTCATCGATGCTGACCTGCTCAATTTCATCACAAATACTGCGCAGATGACGCATCAGTTTCTGACTCATGTCACGGTAATAAGCATGATCTGGCGGAACCATTACAAGTGTCGGACATTTTTGAAATGCACTGACAACGGTTTCTGCTGTCTGGATGCCAAATACTTTTGCCGGAATGGATTTTGCGACAACGATTCCATGACGTGTTTCCTGATCACCGCCTACAATGGATGGAATCGTGCGCAGATCCTGTGTGCTGCCATTTTGTAATTCCCGCAATGCACTCCAGCTTAAATAGGCGGAATTTACATCAATATGAAATATGATAGCATTATCGTTTACAATCATAGTATCTCCCATTGTCCAGTTCTCTTAGATCCCACTCGACTAATTACATAATCTGTTATCATAGTTTCTGTTAATCGTTGAACAGTTCTTCTTGAAAGCCCTAACAATTCTACCATTCGCTTTTGGGTAATATATGGATCTTCCTGTATCACAGAACCATCCGGCATTCCACCCGGAGAATACATCTGCCCTTCATCCGCAATTCCAAAAATCAATTTTTCACCTAGCGTATTGGCAAACGCACTGACACTTTTGCACCAGCTTTTTGGTTTCTTTATTTCAACCTCCAGCTTTTTATCATATTCTGTTGATTCTCCAATCAACTCTCTAATATTCATATGGATACTCATCCTCTACATTTTTTATAACTGTTCCTTTATCCAAGCAGCTAATTTTTTTCGCTTATATTTTTTAGCAAAATCAATTGGCTGCTTCCCATCAAATGTATACAATTTCAAATCTACTACTGGCAACTTCATCCAAAAATCATATAGCGGCTGTAAATCTTCTTCCGCAAATGGCAACGCCATCATCAGTTCAATTGGAAGTATATTTTTCTCCCCTTCCTGATTAGGATCCGAACCAGCTTTAAACAGTCGATCACAAAGTTCCGCTGTCTGTAAAACATCGCAATTTTTTCTTTGGAATAAAGTATGATATGGTCCATCAAAATCTCTTGTTTTCTTTTCTAAAATACAATTTTTCTTATCCTTATTACATCTTGACAGTAAAAACGAAGATATTTCATAACAGCTCCCCATATCCGAATTAGAAAGCGCATAATATATCAGGCCTCTGTCATAAAAGTACCGCGCTTCATCTTCTTCTTGAAATTTCTGCATAAACTCATCTGTCGTTCCCCACGCTGCAATCCAGGCAATATCACGTTTTATGATGTGTTGTAACTTGCCAGGCGCGTACACTTTCTGAAAAAGCTCATCAGCAAATAACTCTGTATCTACAATACATTTCTTCTTCCCGCTTTCTTTTAATGTAATTTGAGGAATTAAATCTGGAATCTGATTCAGATACCCGTAGTTTTCAGGATAATTTACCAGAAGTCTTCTATCCTGCGTTTGTCCTCGTCGATACAACTCATATTCTTTGCAGAATGATTTTGCATTTGGAAGCGCTAATGTCTCAAATAATTCTGCTCCAAGATAATGCTCTGCCAGAGCAAACAGACCATGCACAAAAATATTCATCACTTTATTGTATTTTTCATTTCCATAACCGATATATGTAGTATTTTCTGTCACCCGCTGTTCTTCTATACAGATTTGTTCTATAAGTTCTGTCAGATTTTCTGTACGTTTTTCCCACAGATCTACAAAATACTGTACGATCAGAAGATCGTACTTGCGCTGTTTTCGTTTTTGAAATTTTTCCACCAATGCAAGAGCTTCACCCATCATAGTTTCATCTTTGTAGAATATTCCCATAAACAGATTCGGAATCGTATCATATGGAACTGCTGTGCCACAAAGGCCAAGACTATACGGCATCGCTTTTTCTACAAATTCCTTGTCATTACAGGCTAACGCGGTTACTGATGCGCCAAAGAAGCGCACATGATTACATCCTCCATCTAAAGTTGCACTTGATGCAAAATTCAGGCGATTTCCCTGATAAATTCCACGGAACATATTGGAAAAATCTCCACTTTCACAGGATAAACAACTTCCCAGATAACTTAATTCATCCGCCGCATTTTGACATTGTTGAAATAATGTACTCTGAAAGCGAAAAGGCTCTGTAAATTCCGGAAGCCGTTCAGATTCTTTTTCCTCTATTGAATGTATGGACAATATTTTCTTTAACTTTTTTGCCATCTCCTCACGTTGTGTCATAGTTTTTCTCCCAACTTTTCAAAATGTAAATTCAGTAACTATCCAAAATCATTTCCGCATACTTTCTCCTTGGTTAGCAACAAAAAGCGACTTATTCCTATCGTTTATCTTAATCAATGTCTCTATTATTCTTCCTGCAAGTTTAGATACCGAATTTCATCCTCAGATAATTCCACTGTAAATGCACGCAGATTTTCTTCCAGCCTGAATGTCTTTGTCGTACTCACAAGCACATATATATTCAGTCCCTGCTGAAACATCCACGCAAGTGCAATCTGTGACACAGTGCAGCCTTTTTTCTCTGCCAGTTCTTCGCAACGGACCAGACGTTTAAAATTATCATGGCAGACATAGCCTTTCACGCAAAATGGATCTAAGATTTCTACCGCCTGTGCTTCCTGACTGCTTTTGATTCTGCCAGCCATTAACCCACGCGCCAGACTGGAATACGCAATGATCGGCATCTGATTTTCCTGATACCAGTTTCTGGCAACTTCATTCTGTTTCCCGGTTATGGTCACACAGTCACCGCCCCATGGATCAGCAACCTGTTCTGCCAATCCAAAATGAGGACTGGAAACGGAAAATCCCTGAAGATGATGTTCTTCTGCATAACTATTTGCTTCTTCGATTCTCTCATGCGTCCAGTTTGATACACCAAATACTTTGATTTTTCCTGCTTTTTGTAATTCATTTAAGGTATCGATCATTTCACTGACCGGTATCTTTGGATCATCACGATGTAAAAGATAAATGTCAATGTAATCTGTCTGTAATGCCTGCAGGCTCTCAGCCAGTTCTGTTTCGATCACCTTACGGTTTACACACACGGAACCGTCCGAATCACAATTTCCACATTTACTGATTATCACTACCTGATCTCTGTTGCCACGTCGTTTCATCCAGCTGCCAAGCGATTCTTCTGCCCGTTCATAGCCTCTGGCAGTATCAAATGTATTGATTCCTTTTGTCAACGCTGCATCTAATATCTCATCTGCATTTTTTCCTTCCATCATCGGAGCAATGGTTGTGCCAAAGATCATGCGTGAAACCGGTTTTTCCAATCCTGCTATTTTACCATATCTGCATAATTTTCCTGTTTTTTGAATATGATCCATTATTTTACAGATCTCCTCTATATCTATTTTTCTACAAGTTTCTTACCATTCCACGAAGTTCCATTTCCCAGTCATTTCGTTCATGGTACCACACACATCCATAGGATTCCCGTATTCTCAGCCGCATACTGGAACACACTATGATAGGAATTTCCACATTTTGAGCCTTCATCTGACCAATAAATACTTCCCCAGCTTCTTCGTCGATTTCAGCATCCTTTTTTAGCGGATACTGCATATCTGTGATTGCCAGATCATACATATCCCCCTGCACTTTAGCCTCTTCCATTTTTTTCATACCAGATGCCACATCCGTTACCCAATCGATTTCTGCCTCACACGCCTCATGCAGCACTCTTGCAATAGCAGTCTGCTTCATGGCATTATCTTCCAGATGTAATATCTTTAAGTGTTTCATCCGTTCTTCTCCTTTTGCCATATATGTACTCTCACATTCTATTTTTTACAGTATAATACAATTTTCTTCATTTTCCAATTCACATATTTTCCCAAATTCCAATCTTGACATATATAGATACTCGATATATATTATATATAGATGAACTATATATAATATTTTTTGACACTAAATACACCTGTGGATTCACTTAGCTAAATTCTGGTAATACATTTATTTCAAAAGAATTTAGCCCAAATGACTCGTTTTCGAAAGATTCCAAGAGTACATAAAAGATTTAAAGGAGGATTTACTTATGGCAGTAGACAAAAGTCTCATTTCCGGAAGCACAACTATGCTGATTTTACAGCTTTTGGAAGAAAAGGATATGTATGGTTACGAAATGATTGAAACGTTGCAGAAAAAATCACAGAATGTATTTCAACTGAAGGCAGGAACACTCTATCCTCTGCTTCACACACTTGAGGGAAAAGGATATCTGACTTCCTATGAAGATTCCACCGGTCAAAAAGTCCGAAAGTATTATTCTATTACAAAAAGCGGGAAAAATTTTCTCTCTCAGAAAAAAGAGGAATGGAAAGAATATTCTGCTGCCGTAGCGAATATTTTGACAAGCAGACTGACTGGATCAGCGGATGTGATTTCCAGTTATGTGCCACAGTTGGAGGGATGAGTATGAGCAAAAAACGATATATGGAACTGCTGCTGGAGCAGATTCGAAACAAACGTGCCAAAGAACTGGTAGCTCGTGAAATCAATTCTCATATCGAAGATCAGGAAGAAGCATACCTGTCACAAGGATTGTCTGCATATGACGCAGAACGCAGAGCTGTTCTGGATATGGGCGATCCAGTGGAGACCGGAGTTTCACTGGACGCAATTCACAGACCGAAAATGTCATGGCGTATGGTAATTTTGACAACAATTATTTCTGCGCTTGGAATCCTAATGTTAGGAATCATGTGCAAAGGGACCTCTAATTTTACGACTACTGCATTATTAAAAAAGCAAGTTATTTACCTGATCATCGGATTCGGAATCATGCTTTTTATCTGTAAAATTGATTACAGTCGCATTTTTCAGCGTTCCGGTATTCTGGCACTCATTTACCTTGGATTTTTAATTTTGCAGGATACAGGATTTCTTCGCTTTTTCAGTACCGCAACGATTTCCTATCTGCTCAGCATCCCTGTTTTTTGTGGATTATTATACAAGTTCCGAAAGCGAAACTGGTATCATCTACTGATTCCTGCCGGATTTATGCTTGCATCTATCCTGTTGATGCACTACCTCTGGTTATTTGTATCTTATAAAATCGTTCTTGTATTTACAAGTGCAATCCTTGTTACCGTAGCAATTTGTAAAGAATGGTATCCAATCCGAAAAAAAATTTTTTTACCGATACTCTGGTGTGGTATCATCGGCATTCCTTCATTGTTTTTACTGATGCCTTACAAATTTCCGAATCTGTTTCCACCATATGTTTCTGCCCGTATTTCCAACTGGATCTATCCATTTGAAAATATGTATCAGTCTATGGTGCATGCAGTAATGACAAGAAGCCGTTTATTAGGTCACAGTTCGACTTTAGTTATGGATTTCGACTCCTTGATCAGTGACTATATGGTTGTAAATATAACTGCCAGATACGGTCTGATCCTAACCTGCATTCTTGCTGTTTTATTTGTCGCATTCTGTATCCGCCTGTTTTATCTGGCTCTGCACCAGAAAAATCAGCTTGGTATGATTCTGGGACTTGGATGCAGTCTGGCATTGACAGTAGAAGTTTTGAAATATTTTCTTATGAACCTTGGTATGCTTCCAATGACATATGGATTTCTCCCACTGTTTTCCTACGGTGGAAGTGTTACGATCATTTCTTATATATTTGTTGGGATTTTATTGAGTATTTACCGAAATCAGAACTTAATCGACGAAACCAGACAAAGACGGTTTCGTATTCGTCTGAAAATCGAACAGGAATAACAGGAAAAACGTACTACTGCTATAGCTTTTCTTAAATAAGTACCACATAGAACGCAGAATATTTTTACAAATGTGTGATTGTGAAACCAGACAAGTTATATGTGGCACTTATTTAGAAATCGCTGTATTAGTAATTTCATTCATTTCCAGGATTTGATGAATTTAATGAAAACAATACACCGATTTTATCATCAGGAATCTCATATATCACTGTCGCAAGTTCAAATGCACCATCTACACTCTGTGCCTCATATGTTTTCATCGAATCATAAATGTACTGTTTCATTTCCGGATTCTCATTTTCAAATACCGCTGGTACATCCTGCTGAATCTTTGCATATAGATCCTCTGACACATCTGTTGTCTGCTGCTTTTCCTGAAATGGAATACCAACACTTTGCACATAAGCCTGCAACAATCCATTCCAAATCTGATCGGCTGCCGGAACTGTTGATTTTCCCTCTAATGCTTTCCGATCCATCAGTACCTGACCTGATACCGGGATGCCATATTCCGGTGCATAATAGAGGCTGCACTCATAGGTAAGTTTCATCGAAAACACATAAGACAAAAATATCAGATTATTGGAATCTCCAACAGAATAGAACACATGAGACGTCTCATCATCTTCTACCTTTGACCAGTAATCCTCATCCCAAACTTTCATAAACTTCTCCAGTTTATCATAGCCAATTTTCACGTCATTTTTCTCATCGGATCCCTTCTGCCATTGATGCAGATCCAGCTTGTTCTGACCATATTCTGCCATTGTATTAATTGATTTCTGCAAAGATGTTTTGAGAGGAATATATTCCTCCCCATAAGGATGTACTTCTTCCACAGGAACCGCAGTTTTTTCACTGAAAGCCTGCTGCCTCTGTCGTTCCAGAAGTGTTTTTGACAGTAACAGGCTGGCAACTAAAATTCCCACCCCGATTAATACAACAATACCTATATTTACCATTTTTTTCATATCATTTCTGCCTTTCCGGAAAGTAACAGCTTCAATCTGATGTTGGTTCCGATACCTTCCTTACTTGAAATTTCCAACTTTGTACTATGAATAGATGCTATTTTTTCACAGAGCGCAAGTCCTAATCCTGCACCATGCTCCTTGCGGGAACGGGATTTATCCACCATATAAAAAGCTTCGGTAATTCGCTGTATTTCTTCTGGCGGGATTCCCCTTCCATTGTCTTTGACCTCGATTTCATACAGCTGTTCATTGCATATTCCAGTTACACAGACATTTGTGCCACCAGATTTTAACGCATTGTCAATCAAGTTCAATATAAGCGTCTTGAACAGATCATATTCAATGCGTACATATCCCTCCTGAATCTGTAAAGAGAGTTCCACTCCTCGCTTTTCTGCATTGGTCTGCACTGTTTTTCCTACATCATCAAAAAAATCTGTCATACTCATTTCTTCCAGTAAAAACTCCTGCCGTTCCAATGTGATCAATTCCAGCAATTTAAAAGACAATGCTTCCATTCGCATCCCTTCATTTAAAATATATCCGGCAGCTTCCTGCACTTCCTGTGGCTTCATTTCCTTCTGGTACAACATGTCTGCATATCCGATAATGCTTGTCATCGGTGTCTTGATCTCATGCGCAAAACTTGCCACAAAATCTTCTCTCTGGCGCACCGCAAGCTCCAAAGCATCCATTTTTTCTGTAATGGAATCTGCCATCTGATTAAAGGATTCCGTCAGTTCTCCAGTTTCGTCCAGTGACTGCACAGACAACCGCCTGTCATAATTTCCATCTGCAAAATCTTTGCTCGCCTGATTCAGTTTTTGGATCGGTGCAGTCAGCTTGACAGACAAAAGTGTCGAAAATATAAGTCCAATCAGCATTGTTCCTAAAAATACAATGCCGCAGTTTTTCTGCAACTGTCTGGATTCCGCAAAAATCGAAGAAATATTCTCGTGGCTGATCAACTGCAACTGCATATCATTTTGCTCAAAATAGCTGGATACATGAATTTCCTGTTTCCCATTTTCGTCCTGAATGGAATAATACAAATATTCTGGATCTGCCGCGTCAGCGTTCTCCATGTTTTCTACATTTTCTAATTCAAACTGCATATTAAAGCTGTCTTCTGTCCGATCCACAAGTTCCTGCAGCGTTGTTTCATCCAACATTTCCAGATTTTCCGCAGAAACCATATCTGCCTGCAAGGCATATTTCACTAACTGATGCTTACGCAGGGCATTGTCTTTCTCATGTTCCAATGTTGTATCAAAGGTGCGGTAGACCGTATAGTACTCTGCAAATCCAAGAGACACCGCTAGAATCAGCATGATTCCGGAAAACAATTTTGTAAATAGTTTCATGTTCTTCTCCCACGCCCTTTTTTATTGTTCTTTTTTCCTGTTCTTTCATAAGCCATTTGAGACTATTTTTTATGTACGCTCAAATTCTTTTATTTAAAAAGTTACAAACATACATTTACATTTTCAACCGATACCCGATACGAAAAACTGTCTGTATCTTGTCATTCCACCCCAGTTTCTTTCGCAGTCTCTGAATATGATTGTCCAAGGTTCGCGTCTCTCCGGTGTATTCTTCCTGCCAGACGGATTCGTATAGAAAACAACGGCTCAGTGCCACATTTCTATTTCGGATCAATACTGTCAACAGATCAAATTCTTTTGCTGTCAGCTCCACTTCCTGTCCATTTTTCAATACGACTCTAGAATCACAATCAACGGTAACTTCCTCACAGCTAAATGTGGTTTCTTTTTTCCCAGTTCTTCGAAGTACTGATTCTACTCGCGCCAGAAGCTCCCCAATCTGAAACGGTTTTACCAGAAAATCATCCGCTCCCATTTTCAGCCCTTTGATTCTGTTTTCCACCTGTCCCATAGCTGATATGATGATCACCGGCACTTTGCTTGGCACAAAATACTCCAATAATTCGAACCCGCTGATACCCGGCAACATCAGATCCAGTAAGATCAGATCAAAATGTCCTGTTTCAAATAAATCTGCCCCCTGCACACCATCTGCTGCCCAGATCGTATTGTACTGTTCCCGACGCAAGGTGGATTCCATTAGATGTGCAATTGCAGCATCGTCTTCTATGATTAATATGCGCTGCATGTACTTACCTCTCCTTTCTTGTTTTTCTCATCATACCATAGAGATGTGTCAAAGATGTAAGAATGTGCTTTCTTTCCTTAAGTTACTTTTGTTTGTGGAAACATCAAAATTTTATTTGAATACGTCAAAAACTTGTTATTACAAAAAAATCCGGCAGGACTTCAGATGCATATCTCATGCTTCTGTCCTCTGCCGGAAGTTTTACTTTTTCACTCTATCGTAATTTCATCACTCAATCATTTCGCCATTCGTCAATCATACTAACATGTTGACTCCTTTGCGCTCATTATATTTTACAACACTCCATCTTCAAACAATAAATATTTGCATTTCGTTTTACTGCATATTCAACAATAACCGCAATGATTTTCAATCTGCATTTTGGCTATTCCATCAATCACTATTTTAGTGATGGAACAAACGAATACCAGTAAAGCACATTGCCATATTGTATTTGTTGCAGGTATCAATAACATTGTCATCACGGATGGATCCACCTGGTTCAGCCACATATTTCACGCCACTCTTGTGTGCGCGCTCGATGTTGTCGCCAAACGGGAAGAATGCGTCAGATCCCAGTGCAACGTCTGTATTTTTATCCAGCCATGCGCG
Organism: Eubacterium ramulus; assembly: GCF_003122485.1. Classification (GTDB taxonomy): domain Bacteria; phylum Bacillota; class Clostridia; order Lachnospirales; family Lachnospiraceae; genus Eubacterium_I; species Eubacterium_I ramulus_A. The sequence continues at coordinate 5,631 of NZ_JRFU01000023.1, read as the reverse complement.
TTTCTCTTCTGCTGTAAATACAGGTGGTTTTACTTTAAAGATATTCTCCCATGCGCCATTTGCAAGTACATCCATGTACTCATCTCCGATGTAAAGATCGATCGCATTGTCACGGTCTGCACGTTTGATGCCATCTACAAACTGAAGATTTAATACCTGTGGAGCCTGACGAAGGAACCAGTTATCTGCTTTCTGTCCTGCCAGACGTGTACAATGGATTCTGGACTGCTGTCCTGCACCGATTCCGATAGCCTGACCACCTTTTGCATAACATACAGAATTAGACTGTGTATATTTCAGTGTGATCAGTGAAATGATCAGGTCGATTTTAGCAGAATCCGGAATTTCTTTATTCTCTGTCACAATATTTCCAAGAAAATCGCGGTCGATTTTCAGTTCATTTCTTCCCTGCTCAAAAGTCACACCAAATACCTGTTTGTGCTCAATCGGGTCCGGAACGTAATTTGGATCGATTTCGATGACGTTATATTTACCACCTTTTTTTGCTTTCAGGATTTCCAGTGCTTCCGGCTCGTAACCCGGAGCGATCACACCGTCGGAAACTTCACGTTTGATGATTTTTGCTGTACTTGCATCGCAAACATCAGACAGAGAAATGAAATCACCGAAAGAAGACATACGGTCTGCACCTCTGGCTCTTGCATAAGCACTTGCCAGCGGAGAAAGTTCACCAAGATCATCTACCCAGTAGATTTTGCTCTCGGTTTCTGTCAAAGGAAGTCCTACTGCTGCGCCAGCCGGAGATACGTGTTTGAAAGATGTTGCTGCCGGAAGTCCGGTTGCTGCTTTCAGCTCACGTACTAACTGCCAGCCGTTGAAAGCATCCAGGAAGTTGATGTATCCCGGTTTTCCGTTTAATACTTTGATTGGCAGATCTGCACCGTTCTCCATATAAATACGGGATGGTTTCTGATTTGGGTTACAGCCATATTTTAACTCTAATTCGTTCATTCTGATTCCTCCGATAAAAATTAATCCTGATGTTTGTTTACGATACGTGTCTCATAAGTACCATCTGCGATGTTGATATAACGTACAAACAGGGAAACTTTATTATCTGCATTTAAACTCTCCCATAAAAGTTTTGTGTACTCATCAATGTCATCTGCAACATCTACCAGCTCCGGCTCTCCCTCAAAACTTGGCAGCGGGTTGCCATCGTTCATATAAGTATGGATGAAACGTGCCTCGCCTGCAGCCGGTGTCTCATAAGCAAATGTATAACGGTTGCATCCCTCCGGATTACCGTTGTTGCTCTTTAAAATAGACATTGCATAGCTGAATTTTCCGTTTTCTACATGCATGATACCGGAAATACGCGGTGTGTAGTTCGGTCCGTCCGGCTCAAACTCACGGCAGCGTAAAGACTGCTCAAATGTCATCTGGCGATCCATCTGATCATAAATAGTATCTGTCTGATCTCCGTTTGTTACGATTGTTTTATTTCCCAATACACGAACCGGTGCGTAGATGATCAGGCTTGGATCTTCCAGTTTGGATGGATCGTATGCCTGTGTACGGATGCCTTCTCCGTCCTCTACAAATACACGGTTTCTGCTGTTTTCACTTCTTCCCATGATAAAGTACGCGGTAACGGCTTTGCTTCCATCGGATGTTTTACCGATGATGATGCCTCTTCCCGGGTAAGAATTCTCCTGTAACTGCTTTGCAATAGAACGCATTTCCATATCATGTCCTCCTTCGTGTGGTACCCCTTGTCATGGTTAATTATCATAGAAATATTCATGGATTCTTTTTTCAAATATTGTCGTGAAATATAGAATCATCCGGTGAATTTTTCTCATCTATTCAAAGTGTAACATGCAGAATATATTTTTACAACCATCGATTCTTATTAATACCATTAATTTATTTACTTATTTTTATTAGAAATATTAATATATATTTTTTCTATAAAATTTGCTAAGGAATATATATGCAATCATTCTTTTAAGGATAACATCAGTAAATATATTTTTCCGGAAAATACAAAAATCCCCACAGCCGGTAAAGCTGTGAGGATGTAAGTATCCATTTTATTTTTCTTGCATACATGATTGTTATCTGAATACAGGTAATAAGTAAACCATAAATTAATTTTTAAAGCTGTGGATTGGAGCCGGAATACGTCCCTGACGATTTACAAAGTTTGCGCAGGAATACTGATTTACCGGCATGATCGGTGCATAACCTAACAATCCACCGAACTCTACCATCTCGCCAACGCCTTTTCCGATGACCGGAATCAGGCGAACTGCGGTTGTTTTCTGGTTTACCATACCGATTGCCATTTCATCCGCAATAATACCGGAAATCGTTGTTGCCGGTGTATCTCCCGGAATGGCGATCATATCCAGACCAACGGAGCATACACATGTCATAGCTTCTAATTTTTCCAGTGTCAACGCATTTGCTTTTACGGCATCGATCATTCCCTGATCTTCACTGACCGGGATAAAAGCACCACTTAATCCGCCGACATAGGAAGATGCCATGATACCACCCTTTTTCACCTGATCGTTCAGCATAGCTAATGCTGCCGTTGTACCCGGTGCTCCGGCGTACTCCAGACCGATCTCCTCAAGGATTTCCGCTACACTATCACCAACTGCCGGTGTCGGAGCCAGAGACAGATCTATAATTCCAAACGGAATACCAAGCATTTTGGAAGCTTCTTTTGCTACCAGCTGACCCACACGGGTAATCTTGAATGCTGTCTTTTTGATCGTCTCACACAGTACTTCGAAGCTCTCGCCTCTTACTTTTTCCAGCGCAGTCTTTACAACACCCGGTCCGCTGACACCTACGTTAATGATGGCATCTGCTTCTGTCACACCGTGGAACGCACCTGCCATGAATGGGTTGTCATCCGGTGCATTACAGAATACTACCAGCTTTGCGCATCCAAGTGAATCTGCATCTTTTGTATATTCTGCGGTCTCTTTGACGATCTCGCCCATGAGACGTACTGCATCCATGTTGATACCGGTCTTAGTAGAACCAAGGTTTACGGAGCTGCATACACGCTCGGTGCAGGCAAGTGCCTGTGGAATGGAGCGGATCAACAGTTCGTCAGCAGTTGTCATGCCTTTGCTTACCAGTGCGGAATATCCGCCGATAAAGTTGACACCTACTTCTGCAGCCACACGGTCTAAAGTCTGTGCGATTGTTACATAATCTTCCGGCTTTTTGCAGGCAGCCGCACCGATCATAGCGATCGGAGTTACCGAAATTCGTTTGTTTACAATCGGAATACTGTAACGGTTTTCGATGGTTTTACCTGTTTTTACCAGATCTTTTGCTAAGGTTGTGATTTTATTGTAAATGTTCTGATTTACTTTGTCCAAATCAGAATCAATACAGTCTAATAAACTGATTCCCAGTGTAATGGTACGAACATCCAGATTTTCCTGCTCGATCATCTTGTTCGTCTCATTTACTTCAAACATATTTATCATTGGTCGTAATCTCCTTTTTCCAGTGCTGAATCTCTTTTTGAAAACAACAGGATTTCTCGCGTTTTCATTCATTTTCCCGTTGTTTCGTTTAACAATGTCACTTATCCAATATTTTTAGATACGGTGCATCATATCAAAAATTTCTTCTCTCTGGCATTTGATCTTTACGCCAATTTCTTCGCCGATCTGCTCTAATTCTTTTACGCAGTCTGCAAATGGTTTTGCGGAGGTACTCATATCCACGATCATCATCATATTAAAGAAATCCTGTACAATTGTCTGTGAAATGTCAAGTACGTTAATACTGTTACTTGCAAGGTAGGTACATACTTTTGCAATAATACCTACGGTATCTTTTCCTACTACTGTGATAATTGTTCTGTCTGTTGTCTTTTCCATTGTGTTTTCGCGCATATGCGCTCTCCTCTCTCAAAATTGCGGCCACAAAGCTTATACTGATCATCCTCTATGCAATTCTCATCTTGCAAATATGTACTTTACATGGATACCCGTGATGCACGAAAAAGTAACATTAAATCGTCACTAATTCAGAAACCTCATCCCGTTTGGCAACCACCATTGGAAAATCACTGCCCTTGTATGGATTTTCTCCCATGGTCACTTCCAGTCGTACAGTCTCCCATGCAAGCTGTGGATAATTATTCTCTTTGCTCAAATGACCTAAAATCACTTTTTTAAAACCATCATGCAATACCTTGCCAAGCAGCTGCCCGGACAACTCATTTGATAAATGTCCGCGATCACCAAGGATTCTCCGTTTCAACTGATACGGATAAGTACCCGCCTGCAGCATATGTACATCGTGATTGGCTTCTAACAATAATACATCCAATCCTTGCAATTTGTCTACAATATAATCATCATATTTTCCAAGATCTGTGATAATTCCCATGGATTTATCCCCCTGATACATCATATAAGCCACCGGTTCTGCCGCATCATGGGATGTCGGCACCGGGGAAATCCGCATATCTCCGATGGTAAAATCCTCCTCCGGGTGGATCACCTGAAACAGGGATTCGTCCACTTTTCCAATGGATGACTTTTCTTTGATGGCATCAATAGTTCCCTGGGTGGCATACATGGGAAGCCCGTATTTCCGTGCCAGAACCCCAAGGCTTTTGATATGATCGGAATGCTCATGGGTCACAAGAATTCCGTCCATCTCAGCCGTTTTCAGTCCAATCTCATTGAGCCCGGCTTCAATCCGCTTACCGCTGATTCCGGCATCCACAAGGACATGGCAGTGATCCGCACCTGCGTAAATACAGTTTCCTCTGCTGCCGCTTGCTATACTACATAATTCCATTTATTCCTCCGTTGTCTAACGATTCTGTACATTTTTCTATCAAAAAATATACACTTCTTTGTATCACAGGATCATCCCTGCGTTTTTTCTACCTGACGTGCTTTCATCAACTCATCAATCTGGCAAAAAGCATCTTCCGGCAGATGATTGTTATCAATTTCTGCCTTGCATACTTCCCGATAAGTACTTTCCGGAAGCTGACTGGCAAAAATGTTATCAATTTTTTCATCGGAATACCCGCGGTTTAACTTCAACCGCTCTCTCCGGTTTTCCTCAGAGGTATAAATATACCACAGTTCGTCACAGATTTCATCATAATGTTCTTCAATCAGCAATGCTGCTTCCAGAATCAGCACTTCGTGTGTCTGTGCCGCACGCTCACGGTTCATCTCATCAATGACATACTGTTTTACCTCCGGATGCACGATATCATTTAATGCAAACCGTTTCTTTTCATCGAAAAACAGCACCTGTGCCATCTTTTTCCGGTCAATCTGTCCGTCTGCCTCAAACACCTGATCCTCTGCAAAAAGTTCCTGCAGTTTTCGGTAGCAGTCTGTGCCCGGCTCCATCAAATCATGGGCAATTTCATCTGCCAGCATGACACGGCATGAGTAATTACTCTCAAGATAGGTCAGAATCGCTGTTTTTCCGGCGCCAACTCCGCCTGTAATTCCTATAAAATGCATATCACTATATGTTGATTCAGAGTTGTCCGCATCATTTTTTGACACAGCAACTCTGAATATTTCCTTTCTGAAAAATGAGTCCTGCAATTCAAGTCGAACGCACGTGAGACTTGGTGCGTGATTCTGGTCAGCG
>NZ_JRFU01000229.1 GCF_003122485.1 Eubacterium ramulus | reverse complement strand
TACTCACCACTTGCAGAAGTGGGAGTCTCAACTCAGACTGAGATAAAAATTTATTGGAAATCAATTTAAGTCGTTTCCATTATAGGGTATCTTTTTGCGACACACAAGACCTAATACCATCTCCGACACCGATAATGTCTGCATCTTCTGCGATACATTTCCTGCATAAGCATTACCTGTACCAGTATAAAATATTTTTCATCCACATGCAGACGCCCATCCTCTTCCACATCTTCCGGCCGCAATCCCCGGTAAATCCTTCGGCAGATCATCTCCATCATCAGCCGGTCTGGATACCGGTCAAACATCATGCTGCCTTCATATTCCATCCGATCGCATTCCTCATCCACCATACTCTGAATTTTTCTGGCATCCCGCGGATACATTTCCTGCAGACGTTTGCAGTCTTTTTCATACTCCGTCTCCTCAAATACGGTATTCTGCATCGGATATGTCATATAAAATGGCATTTTTTCGCGGGTATACGGATCCTGCTCCAGCCACTGAAATCTTTCCTGTCCAAAATTCATATTGCACTCCAAACGATACTTTCACCACAACATATGCAAAAATCTGCAAATCTGTGCTATAGTAATACCATTATGGAAAAAGATTTAACAAAAGGACCAATCTTTAAAACCCTGCTGCTTTTTGCCCTGCCGATGATGTTGGGAAATCTGTTACAGCAGGTCTACAATATTACCGATACGATCATCGTCGGACGTTTTCTTGGTTCCGGCGCACTGGCAGCCGTCGGCAGCACTTACACCCTGATGACCTTTCTGACTTCTGTCATGATCGGACTCTGTATGGGATGCGGCGCGCTGTTTTCCATGCATTACGGCGCCGGCCGGCAAAAAGAAATGAAAGAATGTATGTGGGTTTCTTTCTGGCTTGTTCTGTTGGTGACGCTCCTCATGTACCTGATCGTGTTTATCGGAACGGACGGGATTCTGACACTGCTTCAGACACCGGAAGACATTTATGAACTGATGCGCATTTACGCCCGCATTATTTTTATCGGCATCGGATTTACGTTTTTATACAATTATTTCGCCTTTATCCTGCGGGCAGTTGGCAATTCTATCCTGCCCCTTATTTTTCTGGCAGTTTCCACTATCTTAAATATCGTGCTGGATCTGTGGTTTGTATTCGAATTGCAGCTTGGTGTCGGCGGAGCTGCCGGTGCCACAGTTATCGCACAGGGAATTTCCGGTATCGGCATCACCATTGTTGCTTTATGGAAAAATCCACAGCTTTTCCCAAAAAAGGAACAGCGTATTTTCCGGAAAACAACATTTTCGGAAGTGGGACGCTACGCATTCTTCACCTGCTTACAGCAATCCGTTATGAACTTTGGAATTTTGATGATTCAGGGTCTGGTGAACAGCTTTGGTACCGCAATCATGGCTGCCTTTGCCGCCGCGGTTAAAATCGATACGCTGGCATATATGCCAGTGCAGGAATTTGGCAATGCCTTTTCCCTGTTTATCTCCCAGAATCATGGTGCCAAACGTCCGGATCGGGTAACCGCCGGAATCCGCACTGCGGTTCGCGTGTCGATTCTTTTCTGCGTGATCATTTCCGCTGTTGTCTGGATCTTTGCCCGTCCATTAATGCAGATTTTTGTGGATGCAGGTGAAACGACGATCATTGCGGAAGGTGTACGTTATCTGCATATTGAAGGTGCTTTTTACTGGGGCATTGGTTGTCTGTTTTTGCTCTACGGTCTTTACCGCGCCATCGAACGGCCTGCCATGTCGCTGGTGCTCACCATCGTATCACTGGGAACAAGAGTAGTTCTGGCTTATGCCTTTGCACCGAATACCCCGCTTGGTGTCAGTGCTATCTGGTGGGCGATTCCGATCGGATGGATTCTGGCAGATCTGACCGGATTTCTTTATTACAGGAAAATAAAAAAACTGTGAGAAACGGAACTTTTTCCCTCTCACAGTTTTTTATCTCAGTCTGAGTTGAGACTCCCACTTCTGCAAGTGGTGAG
>NZ_JRFU01000228.1 GCF_003122485.1 Eubacterium ramulus | reverse complement strand
CACATCCTCGCGGAGCGTTTATCTCAGTCGGAGATTGTACTCCCACTGAAAAAGACTTGTTATTACTCACCACTTGCAGAAGTGGGAATCTTCTCGACTGAGATAAACTTGTATGGTTTTGTCATTATATTATTTCCATCCAGACTTTTATAAGTATAATTTCAAAAAAGATGAGCCTTCCAATTTCAGCGGAAAACTCATCCTTTTCTTAACTATGTATTTTTTATCAGCACATAATTATTTTTTTGTAATATATCCCTGTGCCTTCAGAAGTTCTGCACAGAGAACCGCTCCACCTGCTGCACCACGAACCGTATTGTGGGAAAGTCCTACGAACTTCCAGTCATATACAGTGTCCTCACGCAGACGACCTACGTTGATACCCATACCGTTTTCATAATCAACATCAAGTTGAACCTGTGGACGGTCATCTTCCTGCATGTAACGGATAAACTGTTTTGGTGCACTCGGAAGATTTAACTCCTGCGGAACACCGCTGAACTGCTCTAATTTCTCGATGAGCTGCTCTTTTGTTGGGTTCTTACGGAATTTTACGAAAACTGCTGCTGTATGTCCGTTTAATACCGGAACACGGATACACTGGCATGTGATTACCGGTGAAGTTGCAGGAACAATCTCGCCTTTCTCCTCATCAATCTCACCCCAGAGACGCAGCGGCTCTTTCTCAGATTTTTCTTCCTCACCACCGATGTATGGGATAATGTTTTCTACCATCTCCGGCCAGTCTTTGAATGTTTTACCAGCTCCGGAAATTGCCTGATAAGTTGTTGCAACAACCTCATACGGCTCGAACTCTTTCCAAGCTGTCAGTACCGGTGCATAAGACTGAATGGAGCAGTTTGGTTTTACTGCGATAAATCCACGCTTTGTACCAAGACGTTTTTTCTGATATTTGATAACGTCCATGTGCTGTGGGTTGATCTCCGGAACTACCATCGGTACATCCGGTGTCCAACGATGTGCGCTGTTGTTTGAAACAACCGGTGTCTCAGTTTTTGCATATGCTTCCTCGATAGCTCTGATCTCGTCTTTTGACATATCAACTGCACTGAATACGAAATCTACTTCAGAAGCAACTTTCTCTACTTCGTTAACGTTCATTACAACGATGTCTTTTACTGCTTCCGGCATCGGAGTTGTCATTTTCCAACGATCGCCAATGGCGTCCTCATATCTCTTTCCAGTTGAACGCGGGCTTGCTGCGATGGTTGTTACCTCAAACCATGGATGGTTCTCCAGCAGAGAGATAAATCTCTGACCTACCATTCCTGTTCCGCCTAATATTCCGACTTTTAATTTTTCACTCATTTTTACATCCTCCATTGCGATCGTATTTAGATATACATCTTTTCTCATTTGTCCGTTTACCGCGAACAGATGTCTTTTTCTTGTGCTATATTATAACAATTTCCGGAAAAATGCAAGTCTTTCTTTTATTTCTTTACTTGGTTTCCTGTAAAATCTCGATATCTTCCAGCCAGTCATGTGCCAGATATTCTTTTTCAATCGCAATCACCTGAGTCATGGCCTCTTTGCTCGGCGCACCAATGGTCAGACGTTTGTTGACACAGGTATCCATGGAAATTGCATCGTAAATATCCTCTTCAAATACCGGACTGATGGCTTTTAACTCTTCCAGAGACATGTCATCAATGGCAATACCTTTATCGATGCAATACAGTACAATACGTCCTACGATTCCATGTGCATCACGGAACGGAACTCCGTGATTTACCAGATAATCAGCGGCATCTGTCGCATTGGTAAATCCATGACGGGCACTCTTGCTCATCACTTCTTTGTTAAATTTCATGGTTGCGATCATTCCGGTGAACAGAGCCAGACAGCCTTTGACTGTATCAATCGCATCAAATGTCAGTTCTTTATCTTCCTGCATATCTTTGTTATATGCCAGCGGAATGCCTTTCATCGTTGTCAGAATAGACATCAACGCGCCGTAAACACGACCTGTTTTTCCACGTACCAGCTCAGCGATATCCGGATTTTTCTTCTGTGGCATGATGCTGCTTCCGGTGCTGTATGCGTCATCGATTTCCACGAACTGATATTCGTTAGAATTCCAGATGATGATTTCCTCGCAGAAACGGCTCAGATGCATCATGATCGTAGATAATGCGGATAAAAATTCAATGACATAATCACGGTCAGATACGGAATCCATGCTGTTTAAGGTCGGACCTGCAAAACCAAGTAAGGATGCGGTATATTCTCTGTCTAACGGATAAGTCGTTCCTGCCAGTGCACCTGCTCCTAACGGGCAGTAATTCATACGCTCATAAATGTCATGCAGACGGCTTCTGTCACGTTTGAACATCTCAAAATATGCGCCAACATGATGTGCTAAAGTAACCGGCTGTGCTTTCTGGAGATGTGTAAATCCCGGCATAATGGTCTCGGTATTCTCCTCCATGATTTTTAACAGTTCCTGCAACAGATCTCGTACCAGTTCATCTGTGTAGAGTACTTCCAGACGTGTATACAGACGCATATCTAATGCAACCTGATCATTTCTGCTTCGTCCGGTATGTAATTTTTTACCGGTATCTCCCAGGCGGTCGATCAGATTTGCCTCCACAAAACTGTGAATATCCTCATATTCGTCAGTGATTTTCAGTTTTCCGGATTCTACATCTTTGCAGATCTCATCCAGTGTTTTTACGATATCCTGCATCTCCTGTTTGGTCAGAATGCCCTGTTTTCCAAGCATGCAGACGTGTGCGATGCTGCCCTGAATATCCTGTTTGTAAAATTTCTGATCAAACGAAATTGATGCGTTAAAATTATAAACCAGTTTGTCCGTTTCCTTTGTGAAACGACCTCCCCATAATTGTGCCATCTCGTTGTTCCTCCTTCATTTTCCTTATCTTGTACACAGGATTTCTCCATCTCGTAGGTTCTCAATGAGAATATTATTTCAGACTGAGATTTTGTGAAATATTATTTCGCTGCATGTTCAGCTTCTTCCTGTGCTTTTGCTCTTTTTTCCTGTTCCCGCTGCAGTTTGGAATACACGCAGCCACAGTAATCCTGCCGGTACAGACCATAGATTTCCGACAATTCCACGGATCGCTTATATCCGTTTTTCTTCTTAAAGTCAGAATTCAAAAAAACAGTCGTTCCATGACAGTATTCCGCTGCCGCCGCTTCTCCCGCCTCATTGAGCAGTGCTGCATTTTTCAACGGACTGATAGTCAGTGACGTGGTAAAATAATCGAATGCCTTTTCCTGTGCCAGCTTTGCAGTCTCTGACAGACGCAGCGCAAAACATTTTTCACAACGTGCACCGCCTTCTGGAACCTGCTCCAGACCTTTTACTTCTGCCACAAACCGCTCCGGTTCATAAGCACCCTCAATAAAGGACACCGGATATTTCACCGGAAGTTCCCGAATCAAGCGTTTTTCTTCTTCCACACGTTTGTGGTATTCTGCTGCCTCCGTAATATTCGGATTGTAGAAAAATACTGTGATGTGGAAATATTCTGCCAGATACTCCAGTACATAACTGCTGCAAGGTGCACAGCAGGCGTGTAATAACAGCGTTGGTACTTTTTGCTCTGTCTGCAGTTTTTGAATTTTCTTTTCCAGTTCTTTTTGGTAATTCTGCTTCATAACTTACTTATTTTATACGATTCGCGGCGGTTTTACAATAGCAACCACCGTTATTTTTACATACTCTATACTATATCCAGTTTATCTCAATCTTCGACTGAAAGAAACATTTTACGAAAATATACCATGATTCTGAGAATTTTTCACCAACTTGCACTGATCAGAATCACACATAAAGTCTCACATATTTGACTTGCATTATTTCAAGAATGCTCCGGCATTCTTGTTGCGAGGTGCGCGTCATGCAAT
>NZ_JRFU01000227.1 GCF_003122485.1 Eubacterium ramulus | reverse complement strand
TGCATGACGCGCACCTCGCAACAAGAATGCCGGAGCATTCTTGAATATTCAACATGGTATGCGAACTGGCAATAAATTCGAGTGATTGTTTGAGAGGAGAAGAACATGAAGATCGTTGTATGTATCAAACAGGTTCCGGGTACCAGTCAGGTAGAGATCGATCCGGAAACAGGTGTATTAAAGCGTGATGGTGCAGCAGCCAAGATCAATCCGTATGATCTGTATGCGCTGGAGACTGCGATGCGTCTGAAAGAGCGTTGTGGAGGAACCGTAACGGCAGTTACCATGGGACCGCCACAGGCTGAGGCAATGATGAAAGAAGCTTATATGATGGGGGTAGATCAGGCATATGTATTTACAGACCGTACCTTTGCAGGGGCGGATGTACTGGCTACTGCTTATACATTGGCACAGGGGATCACATCCATCTGTGATTATGACATTATCATCTGTGGTAAACAGACCACCGATGGTGATACCGCACAGGTTGGTCCGGCCATGGCGGAATACCTGGGAATCCCGTGTGCAGCATGGGTGGGAGAAATTGCAGATGTAGATGATGCAAGCGTGACGGTTGGACAGGATTTTGTCAATGTCAGACAGCTGGCAAAAATGAAACTTCCTTGTCTGCTTACGGTAGAAAAAGACATCTATACGCCACGTCTTCCGTCTTATCGTCTGAAAGCAGCGACCAAAGACCGCAAGGTAGAGATGATCACATTTGCAGAATTCAAGGATCAGGATGTGACACATTACGGACTGAAAGGATCTGCTACTTCTGTAGAGCGTATTTTCCCACCGGAAAGTCATGATGGACAGATTTTCATGGATGGATCAGCAGAGCAGATTGCCGGTGATCTGGCCGATATTTTTGCGGAACGAAAATATATGTAGTATTTCAAAATGAGTGAATAGTGGAGAATATTCAATTATGAAATACATGGAAAAACAGCTGTAAGAATGATAGATAGACAATTCGGAGGAAAGACAGATGGCAACATTAAATTTTAATCAGGATCAGTGTATCCTCTGCGGACAGTGTGTGGAAAAATGTCCCTTTGGAGCACTGGAGATCAAAGATAATAAAATCGAAATTAATGCATCCTGCAAGATGTGTAAACTGTGTGTGAAATCATGTCCGGTACAGGCAGTTTCACTGGTTGAGGATGAAGTGAAAAAGACCGTGGACAAAGATGCATGGAAAGGCATCATGGTATTTGTGGAGCAGGAAGAGAGCGGTATTCATCCGGTGGCATTTGAACTGATCGGAAAAGCCAGAGAGTTGGCAGCCAAGATCAATCATCCGGTATATGCGGTGCTGATCGGCGGAGAAAAGGCAAATGAACAGGCGCACACGTTACTGGAATACGGTGTGGATAAAGTATTTGTTTACGCAGATGAGAAATTAGCACATTTCCGTGGAGATGTGTACACTAATGTCATGGAAGATTGTATCAAAACGGTAAAACCAACGGTTGTCCTGGTGGGAGCAACTTCTCTGGGCCGTTCCCTGGCACCGGCCTGTGCGACACGTTTCCGCACCGGTCTGACTGCAGACTGTACCGTACTCGATATGAAAGAGAATACTGATCTGGTGCAGATTCGTCCGGCATTTGGCGGCAATATCATGGCACAGATTATCACGACAAATACGAGACCGCAGTTCGCAACCGTTCGTTATAAAGTCATGAATGTGGCAGAAAAGACAGCACCAAATGGTGAAGTTGTGAACTGTAAAGTGACAGATGAAATGCTGAAATCCGGTATGGAAGTGATCAGCACTGAGATTGTGGAAAAAACAAAAGGCATCGAAGAGGAAGACGTTCTGGTTGTTGCCGGTCGTGGTGTGAAAAAACAGGAAGATCTGGCGATGCTGCAGGAACTGGCAGATGCTCTGGGCGGACAGTTGGCAACCACACGTCCACTGGTAGAAAAAGGATGGAATGATGTGACAAAACAGATCGGACTTTCCGGACGTACTGTAAAACCGAAGCTGATCATCACCTGCGGTGTTTCCGGTGCGGTACAGTTTGCGGCAGGTATGGATGGCGCTGAGTGTATCGTAGCAATCAACACAGATAAAGAAGCACCGATTTTTAAAATTGCAAATTATTGTATTACAGAAGATCTGTACAGTGCCGTACCTGCTCTGACAGCGGCAGTACAGGCAAAACAGCAGTAAAGGGGGATGTCGAAAATGGAATATCAGGTAATTACACCGGAAGGTGTGGAATATTTAAAAAGTGTGACAGCCCCGGATCGTGTCTTTTACGGGGACGAGATTGAATATGATTACGCGCATGATGAGATGCCGGACTTTGGTACTCATGCACCGGATGTACTGGTGGAAGTATTAAGTACCGAGGAAGTGTCCAAAGTGATGCGCTATGCGTATGAGCACTGCATTCCGGTGACTCCGCGTGGAGCAGGAACCGGTCTGTCCGGTGGCGCAGTGCCGATTTATGGTGGAATTTTACTTTGTACGGAAAAAATGAACAAAATCCTGGAGTGGGATCTGGACACGATGACCGTTGTCATTGAGCCGGGTGTGCTGGTTATGGAACTGGCAAACGCCGCTCAGGAAAAAGGTGTTTTCTATCCGCCGGAACCGGGCGAGAAAACCGCTTCCGTTGGAGGAAACGTCATGACAAATGCCGGTGGTATGAAAGCGGTAGGATATGGTGTGACGAGAAATTATGTGGTTTCCATGGAATGCGTTATGCCAAATGGTGACATCATGCAGTTTGGCAGTAATGTAGCGAAAAATACATCCGGATATGATATCAAAGATCTGGTAATCGGTTCCGAGGGAACCTTATGTATCGCAACAAAACTTCGTATGCGTGTGATTCCGCAACCGAAGGTATCCTACACCCTTCTGGTACCGTATCCGTCACTGGAGCAGTGCGTGGGAACCGTACCGAAATTCATTAATTCCGATCTGAATCCGACGGCCATCGAGTATATGCCAAAATCTCTGCTGGATGATGCGGCGCAATATTTGAACAAAATTATGCCGCATCGTACCGCAGATTCCTATCTGATTCTGATGTTTGACGGAAGCAGCGTGGAAGATGTGGAGCGCAGATGTGACGATGCTGCACAGATCTGTCTGGACAATGGCGCAGAGGATGTGTTCCTGTGCAATACTGACGAGCGAAAAGAAGCGGTATGGACGGTGCGTGGCGCAGCACTGGAGGCATTAAAAGCATCTACGACAGATATGGATGAGTGCGATATCGTTGTTCCGAGAAACCGAATTGCAGATTTTTCCAGATTCGCAGACACCAAGATGGAAGAGACCGGCATCCGCATCTCCATCCAGGGTCATGCCGGGGACGGAAACATGCACATTCAGCTGATGCGTGATGATATGGACAAAAAACTGTTCGAGGAGCGTTGCCCGAAGCTGATGGAAGAATTGTATGCGCAGGCGAAAACCATGGGGGGTCAGGTATCCGGCGAGCACGGAATCGGTCATGCCCGTGTCGGTGCACTGGAGACATTTATGGGACCGCAGATGATTGCACTGTATCAGGCAATCAAAAATGCCTTTGATGAAAAACATATTTTAAATCCGGGAAAAGTAATTCGATAGTACATGAAACAGGCAGGAAGTTTGATCAACTTCCTGCCTGTTTGTTTTGCAGATCAGAACTTGTCAAATCAACGTATAAAAAGTTTGCTGAATTTCAATACTTCAAAAGACATCAGAAGTCGCAGGCGCACATCGGGATCATCGAAATTCAGATGAAACTCTTCGGATATCTGTTTTACATGATAAATGACATTGTTGCGGTGCATGCCGAGTTTACCTGCAACATCGGTTAACTTCCGGTCGCAGCGGAGATATTCATAAAGGATTTCCAGCTGTTGCCGGGATTTTTTGGTATCTGCATGTAACATTTGAAGAAGCGATGGTTCACAGAAGGAAAAACTTTTCTCTTTCTGCGGGGTACTGCCAATCAGGTACTTCAGCCAGTGATCCTCATAAAAACAGTACATGGTATCGTTCATGGAAAGGTTCATCTGATGCAAACTTTCCGCCTGCTGGTAGGCTTCTGCAAACTGTCCGATTGTTGTAAAAGGTTTACTGAAATAAAGCGTAATGCTGCGATCAGCAAAATCCTTTAAAATTGTATGCAACTGGTCACGGAGATAATCTCTGTAATCTGTTTCCCGGAATTTTGGAAGATGATACAAAATGACGATTCCACCGTGGTACGCAAAAATTCTGCAGTTGATCATGTTGTTGCGCAGCAGCTGGATAAAATAATTTTCCGAAGGCTTTTGCTTAATGTCGGAATGGAGGCATATTACGATGTAGTTGCCCTCATAATCCAGATCATTATAGTAAATTCGTTCTTTGATCTGCTCCGGTGGTGTTTCCGGATTATCCAGAAGATCCATCAGAAAATAATCGGTGACGGAACGGTTTTTCAGGAAATCCGCATGCTGTTTTTCCAGCAGATGCTCAATGCTGTTGCAGAAAATCTGGTAGAGTTCATTGATGTAGCTGCGCGGATATTCACTGGTGTAGAGCAAAATGCAGTAGACTGCCAGTTCGTTGCGGATATTGATGGCACGGGCAAAGTCTGCATGCATACGGAAATTGTCCGGTTCGCCGACTGCACTTCCGGTGTGGTCCATCTGCGCAAAAATCCGTTCTTTTTCAAAATATTTTACGGTCTCCAGATCCAGATATCCGTTTGCAATGGCAGTCTGAAAAATGCGGTCATCCAGTCCCGGGTACATGCGGGAATAGGCCAGCAGCTTCAGCGCCGGATCATAAACCAGGATTGGACAGGCAATCATTTCTTCGCTGATGTCGATAAATTCCTGAAAGTCAGCATTCCGGAAAATTGCAAAATCCAGCTGACGTCCCCATTCGATAAATTCGGCATAAACATTCTGAAGAGCATTAAATCCTTCGGCCAGTTCCATATCAGTCTGAATAAAAATAGCATTCTGACTCAAATCTCCAGAGTCAGGTGCCTCCGAGCCAAATACAATAAAAGAAAGATCGGTTTCTGCAATATCCGGCGGATAGACATTGTCTGGTTTTACTTTACGGCAGTCTCTGGATATTTGTGCCGAATAGTAGAACTGATCTGTGACATACAGATAATCAGCAGACAGATTTTCCATATGTCTTGGTAAAAGCTGTATGCCAAGCAGGGCATGATGCATTTGCGTATCCGTGATTTTCGAAAAAAGGTTTGCTTCTTTGTGTTGTGCAAAAAATCTGGTTAATACCATTTCCAATGTGACTTTCATTTGTATTCCCCCGTACTTTCTTATTTTGATTGTATCAAAATTTGTAGGAAGTTACAAAAGTATTTGTAAAAAAACATAGCAAACTTGGATGTATTGGAAATGAAAACATCCTTTTTTATTTATATAATTTTCTCAACAAGGGACATGTATCACGGAAAATGCTTCAAGTATTGAATGGTTTGAAAATAGGAAGCGGATTTCGGGAGAACGTCAGAGAGCGAAAGGAGAAGGTTGGTATGAACAGAGTATGTGAGATTTTAAATATCGAAAAACCGGTTATTCAGGGACCGATGGCCTGGATTTCCACAGCACCGCTGGTTGCGGCAGTATCAAATGCAGGCGGACTTGGCGTGTTGGGCGTTGGATTTGCACCGGAACCATTTATCAGAGAGCAGATTGCAGAGACAAGAAAGCTGACAGATAAACCGTTCGGAATGAATGTTATCATGATTCCACCAAATTTGGAACATGTGACAAAAATTGTTCTGGATGAGAAACCACCAGTGATGTATGCAGATACCATCGCAGGTCTGGATCCGGAACTTTGTAAAAAATATTTTGATATCTGGCACAGTGTTGGCTGCAAGATCGTTGTAAAAGCATCTTTTATTGATGATGCAAGAATTGCAGCAGAGGCAGGCGCAGATGTCATGATCGTAAAAGGCTGGGAAGGCGGCGGACACGTTACTTTTGAGGCAACCACAGTTCTGGTTCCACAGGCAGTAGACCTGTTGGATATTCCGGTTGTTGCCAGCGGCGGTATCGCAGATGGCCGTGGTGTAGCTGCAGGAATTGCCATGGGAGCAGAAGGTTTTGAGATGGGAACTGCATTTATGGCTGCAGCAGAGACAACCGTGCATCCAAATGTAAAGAAAGAAGTGCTGGCTGCCGGAGATATGTCTACTGTCATTACCGGATACTGCACCGATGAGCCTTGCCGTCAGATCAAAAACAAACTGGCGGACGAGATGATCGATATTGAAGATAACAATACAAAGGAAAAAGCAGCAGAACTGCTTCGCCCGGTTGCAGAAAGCTCTCTGAGAAAAGCAATGGCAGAAGGCGATATGGTTGGCGGTGCTGTCATGGCAGGTCAGATCGTACCGTTAGTCACAGAAGAAAAACCGGCATTACAGATTATCGATGATGCAATCGCAGGTGCAAAAGAGATTTTAAGCCATATGGCAGAGTTCGAATTTTAATACTTCAGAAAAATACCGAAAGCCAAATTTACCTCATAAAATGAGATCCCTGAAGTGTGAAAAATAGAGACAATGAAAATGGAGGAGGTTTCCTATGGAACAGATGGCAAAAAAACGAGTTCCGGTAACGGAAGAGGAAAAACAGAAAAGCTACTATAAATATTTTGAGCAGGAGATGGCACAGCCGGCTCCGGAAGCATATGCGAAAATGCTGAACGGACCGCTTCGCCCGGATCAGGTACTGCAGTTCAAAGACAGAAATCGTCTGTTTGAGCCGGGATATCTGGAGGCAGAGGCAGGCTGGTGTATTCTGCCGGATGGAACCGGATATCTGGCGAACCTGACAAAGATGCCGGGAGTAACACCGGAGATGTTTGACTGGTTCTTTGCATGGCATGGACTTGACAACCTGCGTTACAAAATCTGGAATCCGGAAGATCATTACAAGGCAGAAACACAGAACCGTGTACGTGCGTTAGATCCGGATCTGACCTATCAGGAAAAATTATGGGATACCACACATGAAATTACCGAAGATACCGGAATGGGACCGGATCAGATCGTAATCAACTTTAAATACCCGGGAGACTGTGGATTCAAGGCAGAACTGATCGGTACCGATGCCTGTGCGACCTTAGTCTGTGGAAAAGGATACGGAAAAGGTCAGCCACCATTTGCTGTTCCGCCAACATTTATGACACATTTTGTACGTGAGATCGAGGGCGGTATCGAGCTTCGTTCCCGTTTCTGGATGGGCTGGAATTATGTAAACGGAAAAGATGTGAAAGTGCTTCCGGACGGTATGCGTTATCCGGATATGGCAGCCATGTCACTGGCTTTACATAACGTAAAAGAGTTTACAAATCTGGCAGCAATCCTTCCGTCCCTGTATGCGGAAGAGAAAGATAACTGGAGGTAGAAGCGATGATTTATACAAACCATAAAATCGAATTTGATGAAAGCAAATGTGTTGGATGCCAGATCTGCTACAAAGCCTGTTTTGTAGATGTCATTCGCTGGGATGCAGAAAAAAGACGTCCGATTTTCAAATATGTGGAAGACTGCGAACACTGTAACTATTGTGAAGTAAAATGTGCCAAAGGTGCGATCAAGGTAATCCCTGACTATGCAAGCCAGAGTTTCCGCCAGACCTTTGACTGTTACGCAAAAAAACAGACCGAAGCATAATATGATATCTGCCCGGGGCTTTTGTCAGAAATAATTTTATCAGAAAAGCATTTGGGTATGTATCTGAGAGAGGAGAGCATAATGGAAAAACAGGAAATCAAACAGGAAAAAATGTCTGCTGACGTGTTAATCATCGGTGGCGGAATTGCCGGTCTGACAGCAGCAATCAGTGTAAAAGAAGAAAATCCGGACATCAGTGTCCTGGTAGTAGAAAAACAGACATCAGGATATTCCGGAAAAGCAAATAAAGGTGGCGGTGTATTACAGTATTTTGATTTGGAGAAAACCACACCGGAGATGTTTAACGAATATCATGCAAATGCTGTTGGCGGTTATCTGGCCAACCAGAATTTACTGAAAAAATATGTGGCTATGAATAATGAGCTTCTGGACAAGATGGAATCCTGGGGTGTCAATATCCCAAAAAAACGTATTCCGACCGGTCCGATGACTTATATGATCGGTGTAGATCTGGATCTGACACTGAAAATGCGAGCAACTGCCACAAAACTGGGCGTAAAATTTATTGATAAAACAACCATTTCTGACCTTTTGACCAGAGACGGACAGATCGCCGGTGCTGTCGGATACAGCATCATTGACGGTACCTTCTATGTATTTGAAGGAAAATCCGTCATCCTCTGTACCGGAAGTCAGAACTACCGTGTGGCTCCGATGTGGAGTAACGGACGTGGTGACGGTATCGCAGCAGCTTACCGTGCCGGCGCACAGATGCGAAATCCGGAGTTTGGTAACTTTGCACAGCTTTACCGTGTACACAGCAACCGTGAGTGTGTATTTGGTGAGAACGTGATGTATGACGCTTATGGTGAAAATATTACAAAGAACTTCCGTCGTTTCCCGGAAGCAGATATCAGTTCCAGCGCTGTAGCAGAGTGGTACAATACCATGGCATCCGGCAGAGGTCCGGTTTACCTGCATCCGATGGAGAGCGAGACAACCAAAAATGATACGATGATGTTCTACATCTGGGATCGTCCTTATGGTCTTCCATTCTGGAAAATCGATTTCGAAAAAGGTTCTTCCGTAGATGGTTTCGAAGGAGATGAGAAATGGGAAGTAGAGCCTGGATTTGTCGGTGAGCAGTCTCCGGTCAAAGTAGATGAGCAGATGGCTACTACCATTCCTGGAATGTATGCAGCAGGAGATGTATGTTACGATGGTTCCTGTGCGCCTGGCGCAGTACCGGCACCTCCAGGACGTAACCGTGGTTCAGGAATCTTGAACGCAGTATTTGCAGGAGTTGTCAGTGGTCAGCAGGCAGCAGCTTATGCAGCAGATCATGCACAGCAGCCAATTGATGACGCCCAGGTAGCACAGTTGAAAGAAGATGCATTTGCACCGTTATTCCGTGAAGAAGGTGTAAGAGCAAAAGAAGTCATTGATAAAATCCAGCAGCTTGTCTGCCCGGTTGAAAACAGTGTATACAT
Organism: Eubacterium ramulus; assembly: GCF_003122485.1. GTDB lineage: Bacteria > Bacillota > Clostridia > Lachnospirales > Lachnospiraceae > Eubacterium_I > Eubacterium_I ramulus_A. Next base: position 6,780 of record NZ_JRFU01000227.1, on the reverse strand, counting down.
GAGTCAGCACCGTCTGGATGTATGCTTGCGCAAACTGGCACAGATCAAACCAATGGTTGCACAGTTAAAAGCAGAAGATTTCCACGATCTGCTTTCCTGCCACGAGGCAGAGGCAATGGTTCTTTCCGCAGAAATGCAGTTCAAAGGTGCATCCATGCGAAAAGAATCCAGAGGATGGTTCCTGCGTGAGGATTATCCGCAGATGGATAATGAAAACTGGCTGAAATGGATTGTATGTGAGAACGACAACGGAGCAATGAAATTCTCCACAGAGGATGTGCCGATTGAGACATATCAGGTACAGCCACCGAGATTTCACTAAAAATAATTTTACTGAGAACGGGATGTTATAAAAGAAGATAAGCCAAATACTAGTACAGCGTTTTATAAAAAAGTCAAGATATTAGGATAGGTAGAAAAACCGTCATATTTGTCGATAGACAGATGTGGCGGTTTTTGAAATATCACAGATTCTTTTCTTGGAAGGATATTTTTTTGCAACCAATGAACAGGATTATTTATTCGCACTGTCTGCATCAATGACAGACTGAATCTGTTTCATCAAAGCATCATAGTTTTCCTGATTATCAATTCCACCAAGCATAGGATCGCCTACAATATTGCCATTTCTGTCGACCAGGATTGTTGTAGGAAATGCCATAATGTTGGAGGCGTATTTACCTGCATCGGAAGTAGAATCGACGGAAAGATTGCGATATTTGGCACCCTGGCTTTTCAGAATATCTGCAGCTTCTTTTATAGCAGTTTCATTTCCATCGAAGGTTTCTGTGTTGATTCCTACTACTTCACCACCAGATGCTTTGATGGCATCGTTCAGTTCATTCAGTTTCGATAATTCAGCAACACAAGGTTTGCATCCGGTAAACCAGAAATTAACAACAGTTACGGCATTTTTGGAAAACAGGCTTTCGTCAACAGAATTGCCATCGAAATCCTTTGCGGAAAAATCTTTGAAAGGCGATACATCGTCGGAATTATTTTTCTGGCTGTTACTGTCGGATGCAGCATTTTTCTTTTCGATTGCAGTAATTTTTTCTTCAATTTCTCTGATTGTTTCAATATCATCATTAAGTATTTTCAGTTCATCCTCTGTGAAGGAGTCTTTGTTTGATTCCACAGTGCCAGCCAGATAATCGGCATAATTTCCACTCGGGTCAGCAGTACTTTTATTCATCATGCCAAATACCTTATCCCATACATCTTTATGATCTGCAAAAAGCTGGTTTTCCTGCTGATATAAATCATCAAGTTCAGAACTGGAATCATCAGAAGAGGCTGCGCTGGATTCTGTCTGTGTATCCTGCGGTTTTTCCGTGTTTGCAGGTTGTTTTCCGTTACATGCAGTAAGCGATAATGCTGCGCAGAGTGTAAAAATAAGTAATAAAGATCTTTTTGTTTTCATGAGTAATTGCTCCTTTTCGTAATTATATGATGTGCAGTAATTCTGCAAAGAATAAATAGTTACCGGTTGTCGCTCTTTCTTTTCTGACAGGGTTTTCCCATAAACTGATAATGGATGGCATCTTTCGGACAAGCCTTTATGCAGGCTCCGCATCTTATGCATTCCGGATGATCCGGCGTCTTACATATATCCACATCCATTTTACATGCGGTTACACATTGATTACATCCGACACATTTGCTGTCCTCAACTTTGATCTTGAGAAAGCTTATCTTATTAAATAATGAGTAGATTGCGCCAAGAGGACAGATCCATTTACAGAAGGGTCTGTAAAATAAAATACTTAACACAACAACCGTAATTAAAATAAGACATTTAAAGGAAAAAAGAGTTCCCAGTGCAGATCGTATCGCAGCGTTTCCAAGTGAAAGAGGGATAGCCCCTTCTAAAACACCTTGCGGACAAATGTATTTACAGAAGAACGGATCGCCCATTCCGATTGAGTTCGTTATAAGCATCGGCAGAAGGATAACGAAAACAATAAGGATGATGTATTTCAGGTATCTGAGTGGTTTCAATCGGGCTGTTGAAAACTTTTTCCCGGGGATTTTATGAAGTAAATCCTGAAACCATCCAAAGGGACACAAAAAACCACATATAAATCTTCCAAGTGTTACACCGAGTAAAATAAAAAAACCGGTGATGTAGTAGGAAAATTTAAATCTGGATGATCCGACGACCGCCTGAAAGGCACCGATCGGACATGCTCCCGTTGCAGCGGGACAGGAATAACAGTTTAATCCCGGTACACATACTGCTTTTGCGTTCCCCTGATATATTTTACCTTTAAATAAATTGGGGATGTGGATATTGGTGAGCAGCGTGGCGGCTGCCTGTATCCATCCACGTATTCCGGCTGTTTTTTTTGATCGTGATTTCTTTTTCTTATTTTTCTTATCCAATTCCGACACACTCCAGACATAATTTTATTGCTTTTCCAAGCACGACAGCCGCTTCCCCGCGGATCGCACCATAGCTCACCATAGTGATCCCTGCGATAAGCACAAATGCCTGACTTATTTTTTTGCTCTTCAAGATATTTTTGCTCCTTTGTTCGTTGTATTTATTGACCAGCTGACTTTGATATTATACAATAGCTGTTGTAAAATTTTTGTTAAGAAACAGGTGAAAATATTTTGAGATTATTAATAGTTGAAGATGAAAAACAAATATGTGATATGGTTGCAAAAAGCCTGTATGCTGCCGGGTATGAAGTGGATACCTGCTATGATGGGGAAGATGCTTTTGAATGTATTCTGGCGGAGAATTATGATCTGATCGTTCTGGATCTGAATCTGCCCGGGATGGATGGGATGGAGATCCTAAAGGAACTCAGACAGAGAAATGAGGAGACAAAGGTTCTCATATTATCAGCAAGAGGGCAGATCGCAGATAAAGTGGAAGGACTGGATGCAGGAGCAAATGATTACATGGAAAAACCGTTCCACTTACAGGAACTTGAGGCACGCATCAGAAGCCTGACAAGAAGAAAATTTGTGCAGAAGAATGTATGTCTGGAAAGTGGCGAGATAAGGTTCGACACGGTAAAACGTGAGGCATATGCAAAAGGGCAACCGGTCTCTCTGACAAGAAAAGAAAGTGGTATTTTGGAATATTTGCTTCTGAATCTGGGCCGACCGGTAAGCCAGGAAGAACTAATCGAGCATGTCTGGGATGCAACCGCAGACAGTTTTAGTGGATCCATCCGGGTGCATATGTCTTCGCTTAGAAGAAAGCTTAAGGCTGTGCTGGAATATGACCCGATTTTGAACAAAGTGGGGGAAGGTTACAAAATACGAGAGGAGTTTGAATGATGAAAAAAATGTCGCTGCAGTGGAGACTGACCTGTATCATTACATTATATATTGCAGTCATATGTGGCTGTCTGACAATGTTTGTTTATAAAAATGGTGTGTATTATATCGACTCCCTGCAAGAGACTGTTGCTGCCCGGGAAGATGATAATGAAAATGATTCGGATGAAATATATATCAGCATTCCTGAGGATAAGTGGGATGAGTTCGCAAATGACTTTTCTTTGCAGGTGTACAGTAATAAGGCTGACTATAAAAGAAACAGTTTTATAATCTCAGCCGTACTGGCGCTTATGGGTGGGGTAGTGACTTATTTTATAAGCGGGCATGCACTCAGACCGATCCGCGAGTTTTCTGATAAAATCGAGGAGGTAGAGGCACAGAATCTGGCAGATTCCCGGATAGAAGAAAACAAAGTGAAAGAACTTAACCAGCTTAGTATTTCGTACAACAGGATGCTTACGCGCCTCTCGGATGCATTTGAGGTACAGAGGCAATTTACTGCAAATGCAGCGCACGAGCTCAGAACGCCGTTGTCTCTGATACAGGTACAGCTTGATCTATATAATGCAGCCCGGCATCCGGGGAATGATGCAGATACTATGCAAACGATAAAAATGGTTACCGAACAGAATGACAGACTCAACAAAATGGTAAAGACGCTTCTCGACATGAGTGAACTTCAGACTGTGGGACGGGATGAAGTAATTGCAGTGGATGCTCTTGTTGATGAGGTATTGGCAGATTTAGAACCGCTTGCACAGGAAAAGAATATAACACTGGTTGAAAACTGTAAAAATATAACGATGCGGGGAAGTGATATTCTTATTTACAGGATGGTATACAATCTTGTTGAGAATGCCATAAAATATAATCATGTTGATGGACAGGTAATAGTAACTGCATACCAGGAGGAAAACCATGTTCATTTATCCGTGGAGGATACAGGGAGCGGAATCCCGGAGGAACTTAAAGAGCGTGTGTTTGAACCGTTTTTCCGCGTAGATAAATCCAGAAGCCGGGAACTTGGCGGTGTAGGGCTTGGACTTGCGTTGGTCCGGGAAATTGTGCGGGTGCATGATGGCAGTATTACCGTCAGATCCAATCCGTCCGGAGGGACAGTTTTTGAATTACAGTTTATGCATCATATGTATTCAAATATTGACAAATCTCCGACATTACGATATAGTTGAAAGAACTTCGTGAGGGAGTAGTTTGCACAGTAAGAATTGTGTGATTTGTCAACAACCTGTTTATCATTTTTAGGATAATCTGGCAAATCTTAATGAATGAGACTCATGTATGTCATAAAGATTATTATTTGATCCTATGGCATGCCTGGGTCTCTTTTTTCGCTTGAGAGAAAATTGCATCAAAGTTCCTGTCAATGATATTCCCTGATGCGAGCTGTTAAATCATACATTATGGAGGAAATTGAATTATGGGTTACTTGGAACTGGCACTGATCGGTGTCGGTCTTTCCATGGATGCCTTTGCGGTATCTGTCTGTAAAGGCTTGAGCATGCGAAAAGTAGATAAAAAGTATATGTTTGTGCTGGCAGTATTTTTTGGAGGATTTCAGGCGTTGATGCCGGCATTGGGATGGCTTCTTGGAAGTCAGTTTCAGTCTTATATTACAGCCATTGATCATTGGATCGCATTTATACTGCTTGTGCTGATCGGTGGAAAAATGATCCTGGATGTGATCAAAGAAAAAGGAGAAAATGAAGAAGTCTGTCCGGATGACAGCCTGCGAATCAATCTGAGAGAAATTTTCCTGCTGGCAATTGCCACAAGTATCGATGCACTGGCAATCGGTATTACATTTGCTTTTCTGCAGGTGAGACTGATCACATCGGTAACAATCATCGGATGCATTACTTTCTGTTTTTCAATTGCAGGTGTGCTGATTGGAAATGTATTTGGAAGCAAATTTAAGGATAAGGCAACGATTCTGGGCGGTATTATCCTGATTGGAATCGGTGTGAAAATCTTAATCGAACATCTTGAAATTTTCGGATAGAAATAGCAGAAGAATATGTCATGCATCTCGCAGCAAGAATGCCGGGGTATTTATGAATTTGCAGCAGGAATGCGTGATATTCGTGAATAAAGAAAAAATATGGTATTGAGAAAGGATGAAAAGTATGATTTTGGCAATTATAGGTGTGATTATTGGATTTGTACTGCTGGTTAAAGGGGCAGATTTCTTTGTAGAAGGAAGTGGCTCCGTAGCAAAAAAGTTTAATATTCCGGTATTTATCATCGGAATGACGATCGTGGCGATGGGAACCAGTGCACCGGAATGTGCGGTAAGTATTTCAGCGTCATTACGGGGCATTAACGGAATGGCTATCAGTAACGTAATTGGTTCCAATATTTTTAACTTGCTTGTGGTTTGTGGTGTCTGTGCATTGTTCCAGCCATTGGTGATCAAGAAAGAGACATTAAAGAAAGAATTCCCATTTTCTGTACTGGTAGCAGTGATTATTGGCGTGATGGGACTGGCAGGAATGATGGTCGGACATATGGATGGAATTATTCTGGTTGTGATTTTTGCCTTGTTTCTGTACTGGATGGTTCGTTCTGCAAAGAAGTCCATGCAGGCCGGAGAAGATGTTGAAGCAGAAGAAATCAAGGACCTGCCAATCTGGAAATGTCTGGTGTTTATCGGTGGCGGCCTGGTTGCTATTGTAATTGGAGGTCAGATGGTTGTTAATTGCTCAGAAACGATTGCCCGCGGATTTGGATTAAGTGAGACATTGATCGGGCTGACTATCTGTTCCATTGGAACATCTTTACCGGAGCTGGTAACCTCCGTGGTAGCAGCTAGAAAAAATCAGGCGGGTATGGCGCTTGGAAATGTCATTGGTTCCAATATTTTCAATATTCTGCTGGTAGGTGGTCTGGCTTCTGCCATCAGCCCAATCGCTGTCAATATGAACAATTTGATTGATATTGTCATTTTAGTAGCAGTCAGTCTCTACATTATGATCCTTGTATGGAGAAAGCAGCTTCTGACCCGTGCAGGCGGTGTAAGCATGCTTGCCATTTATGCGGCATACATGGTTTACATCTGTGTGAGAGAAGTGCTGTAATCCTGAATCTTTTTGATAACGGTCTGCATACCGTGAAAACGGTCTGTAGAGATCTGCTCTTTTAATGGAGTCTTTTCAAGAAAATCAATATGTGCCCCGCAGATTTCCTGCGGGGTACGTTTGTCAAAAAGGGCAACAATGACAGCTACAATTCCCTTTACGATCAGAGAATCACTGTCGGCACGTACATGAATCAGATCGTCTGAAAAAGAAAGTACGATCCACAGATCTGCCTGGCAGCCGGAGATTTTATTTTGTTCATTTTTTTCTTTGGCGGATAATGGTTCCATTTCTGCGGTCAGTTCCAGCAGACAGCTGTATTGCATCATCCAGTCATCGATTTCATCTCAGTCTGAGTTGAGACTCCCACTTCTGCAAGTGGTGA
>NZ_JRFU01000226.1 GCF_003122485.1 Eubacterium ramulus | reverse complement strand
TGAATCTTTCAAGGTTATTTCACTGTTCAGTTATCAAAGTTCTTTGTTTGTTGTCTTAGTGACAGCTCATTTATATTATCATAAACATTTGTCGTTGTCAACAACTTTTTATTTTATTTGAAGTTGTCTGTTTCACTGTTTTTCAACAGCTCATTTAGATTAGCACATTTGTCATATCCTGTCAACAACTTTTTTATTTTTCCTAACAAAAGTTTTGTATTTCAAACTGCCGCAATCCTTGCCGTTTTCCTTACCTTTCCTTTTGTCAGTGCCGCCGCATCAGCGACAGCTTGCTTATAATAGCACTCGTTTTTCCATAAGTCAACAGCTTTTTCCTCATTTTGACAAAGAAAGACAATTCCATAAATTTACAGAATTGTCTTCCTTTTCACGCATTCTTTTATCCTTACTTTTTGAAAGGGAGTTTGAAATAAAATTCTACTCCTCTTGTAACATTATGAACCCCATAGGATGCACGATGGGCTTTTAGGATCACTGCACTGATCGCCAGTCCCATTCCCGATGTTCCTTTGGTTTCATTTCTGGAACTGTCACCTTTATACATCGGTGTCCAGATTTCCTTTATCTGATCTTCCGGTATCTGAGCGCCCTCATTATATACGTTCACTGTCCCCGGAGCGATCGTAAAACGAATCACTCCATTTTCCTTACAGAACCGAACCGCATTTGATATAAAATTATCCAAAACCATCATGATCAGTTTTTCATCACATCTGGTTGTCGTATTTTCTGCGCTGTCCCAGATCACATGCAGGTTCTTTGCTTCAATCTGCCCTTTATAATGGACACAGCTCAGTTCCATCATTTCCTGCAACGAACAGTCTGTCTTATTTAATTCACAAAAAGAATCACTAAGTCTTGTATATGAAAGCATGGACATTAACAGATTGTTCATATGGTCTGCTTCTTTTTGCACCATTCCGATATAATGTGCCTGTTTTTCCGGATGAATTCCTTCCTCAAGGCATTCCGCACTGTTTTTGATCACTGCTGCCGGTGTTTTCATTTCATGCGCCATAGCATTAATGAACGTATTTCTTAACCTGGCTAACTCCCTTCGTTTTTTCTGCATATACAGGGCAACAACAATCAGAAATGCGGCAATTCCCTGACCGATCAGCCAGATTGGAATCATATAATTTCGAAACGTCCCATCATGTGTTGCCAGATAAATCGTATCTGCATACATATTAATCTCATAACTGCTTAAATTATATCCATCTATCTCTCCTGTAGCAAACGCCTGACACTTTCCCGGTGTATTGACCAGAACTGACTGCACAGAATTATCCGGCATGTATACTACCAAATCCATGCTGCCGGTTTCCAGTGTAACATTTTCTGACAATGTTCCATCTTCAATACTGTTCAGGTCCGATACACGATATACCATGTTTCTCACGCCTATCTGTCTGCCCGTGATACTTGCCGTATAATATCTATGAATCGTACTTGTAAAATACACCGTCCGGATAATAAAATTGTCCCCGTTGTAATATCCTTCCATTTTCTGAACCGCTACATGTCCCTGTTCCTGCTTATAAAACCGTTTAAAATCCTCCAAACCAGTCAATGTCAGATCCTCAAACCAATCTCCCAGAGAAATCCATTCTCTATTCAATTCATTCGTTTCTTTGTCATAAGTCGTCCAGATACATCCCACTTCCGGAATATTCAGTTCATATCGTGCTTTATCTGATTCATCCAAAAATTTCACATCTACTCCGATTTTACTATTCCACGTAATGTCATCCCGATATGGCAAAATATCTTCCAACCCCATATAAACCGATTCTGACATTTTCTCCCCGGTCTTATTGATGCTCGTATTCACAATTTTTTCAACCAGAGACTGGATATCCTTCACTTCCAGCTTCAATCTTGACTTCCAGTTCTCCGACGAAAAATGAATCAATAATCCAGTAGCCGCCAGCGCTACTCCAAGAAAGACGATCTCAATATAAAATGCGATTCGATATTCTTTCCATATTTTCTTCTTCCACAATTTTTTTAACTTCTTCATACCATCCCCCCTGTCATCACAAATTTTCAAAGTTCCTTGAGCCTTTTTTCATTTCGTTTTTCCATAGATCATTTAACACTATCTTTCACTATATCTATAATTTTTAAGGTTCATTGAATCATATTTGCTTCAAAAATATATCCCTTTTTCACGATCGTGCGAATACAGCTTCCGTAATCCCCCAGTGCTTTCCTCACATTTTTCACATGCGTATCCACTGCACGGTCATTTCCTGTATATTCATAACCCCAGAGTTTTAAAATAATCTGCTCCCGCGTCAGAATGCGATTCGGATTTTTGAAAAAATAAGATAACAGACGATAGTCCAGAGACTGTAATTCCACCGGTTTTCCATCACAGAAAAACTGCTGTCGCTCCTCATTCAAAACAAGCCCTTTTTGAACCTCATACTTTTGCCCCCGCTGATATCGCTCCAATACTGCCTGGCATTTCGCCAGAAGCACCCGCAAAGAAAATGGTTTCAAAATATAATCATCGGCTCCAAGTTCATATCCCCGCAGCTGATCTTCCTCCAGCACACGCGCAGTCAGAAAAAGCACCGGCACCGATTCCCGCTCCCGGATTTTTCTGCAAAGCGTAAATCCATCCATTCCCGGCATCATAACATCCAGCAAGATCAGCTGATAACTTTTTGTCAGCACCATTTCCCATGCGTCCTCCCCATCTGCCACGGCATCTACTTCATATTCATGCTCCGACAGAAAATCCGTGATCAGCTCACGTAAATTGTCATTATCTTCTGCCAGTAAAATTCTGTTCATCTCAAAGCCCCCAATACACTTCTTTTTCGTTGTATTTATTGTACCATAACGATATGTATTCTTTATGTACTTTTTTGATAGTTTTGAAAATAATAGAAGATTGGATTAATTATCAAAGGATATTCGCAATCCGCCTTCGCTACTTGCTCATAACCAAATAGCTACTTCGCAGCTTATCAGAAGGGGCTTGCACCCCTCCTGATACAAGCAAGT
>NZ_JRFU01000225.1 GCF_003122485.1 Eubacterium ramulus | reverse complement strand
AAGAATATGTCAGCTTTCGCTGACCAGAATCACGCACCAAGTCTCACGTGCGTTCGACTTGAATTAATATATGAATTTTGTATTGACAAAACCGGTTATGAGTATTATTGTATTAATCAAGTAATACAACAGTACAATAATACAGAAGATGTATAGAATAAAAAGAAAGGACAGTAAGATGATATGGCATGGAATTTTGTAAACGACCGATCGATTTACTTACAGTTGATCGATATTATCCAGAACAGAATTGCAACCGGCTATTATACGCCGGGCAGCAAACTTGCGTCGGTGCGTGATCTTGCCAGCGAGGCGGAGGTCAACCCGAATACGATGCAGAAAGCACTGGCAGAGTTAGAGCGCATGGGACTGGTTTATTCTCAGAGAACAAGCGGAAGATTTGTGACAGATGATGAAGGGAGAATACAGGAAATGAAACGCGAGACAGCACGGGAAACTATACAAACATTTTTACAGCAAATGAAAAATATGGGTTTTGAAAAAGAGGAAATTATAGATCTGATCCGAGAGGAGAAGGAGGGAGCGAGTCATGAGCAGTAGACTGGAATGTAGAAATCTGACAAAAGATTATGGAAATGTAATGGCATTAAGTGATGTCAATCTGACACTGGAAAGCGGCAGGATTGTTGGTCTGCTTGGACCAAACGGAAGTGGAAAGACGACACTGATCAAGACAGCAAACGGTCTGCTTCAGCCGACATCCGGAGAAATTTTATTAAATGGCTTAAAACCGGGACCGGAGACAAAATCATTTGTTTCCTATCTGCCGGATGCGAATTATTTACCGGACTGGATGAACATAGACGGACTGGTTGGAATGTTTGCAGATTTTTACGCAGACTTCGACCGGAAAAAAGCCGAAGAAATGCTTAAACAGTTAAATCTTCGTGAAAAAGACCGGTTAAAAACATTATCAAAAGGTAATAAAGAAAAAGTGCAGTTGATTCTGGCAATGAGCCGAAAAGCAGAAATTTATTTTCTTGATGAGCCAATCGGCGGTGTTGATCCGGCAGCAAGGGACTATATTTTAAATACAATCATCCGTAATTATTCAGAGGACGCACTGGTTGTAATGTCCACACATTTAATTGCAGATATTGAACGTGTATTAGACGAAGCAGTATTTATCAATCGAGGAAGCGTTGTTTTTCATCGCAGTGTCGATGAAATCCGTGAGACAGAACATAAATCAGTAGATGAGTTGTTCAGGGAGGTATTCAGATGTTAGGAAAATTGTTAAAATATGAGTTAAAATCAACCAGCAGAATGATGGGCGTATTATATCTGGCTGTGTTGGTTGTGGCAGCGGTAGTTGGATTTATTGCCAGAGGAATGATTCTGGGTGCGACACAGGGCAATGCCATTGCAGTTGTGATCAGTGGTCTGATCTATGGATTATTGATCGTGGCATTGATGATCGTAACGATTGTGATGGTTCTACAGCGTTTTTATAAAAATCTGCTCAAAGGGGAAGGTTATCTGATGCATACCCTTCCAGTTCCAACCTGGATGCTAGTTGCATCAAAAGTAATCAGCTCACTGATCTGGATTTTACTGAGTATTGCGGTACTGTTCGTATCCATATTCGTTCTTGTACTGACAGGTATGCTTGGCAATGGTCTCTTTTCAGTGACAGATATTGATTGGGCATCCATCGACTGGACCAATATTTTTAAATTATTCCGGGAAAGTGCCGGAGAGGTGATTATGTCCATTGTGGCAGTTATTATTCAAATTGTTCGTATTGTTCTTCTGGTTTATACTGCGATGGCAATCGGTGCGGCTGCAAAGAGCCATAAAGTATTTTACAGCGTACTGACTTTTATCATCATTCTGATCATTATGGGAATTATCGGTACGGTAACAAATATCAGTCTTATTGATATGCTCAGCGGTTCTGCAGCAGTAAATGAGACAGCGGGAGGCACTGCTGGAATGTTCTTTGAAGCCGGAGACGGACTGGCATCAGCCGGTTATATCGGAATTCTGGCAAAACAGTGCATCACAGATGCAATTTACAGTGTCGTATTTTTCTTTGTGACCACCTGGTTTTTGAAGAATAAATTAAATTTGGAGTAAAATCCACACATCTCATACAGCCTATGCTATAATAGCGATATGCAGGATCAGGAGATAACTAGTTTCAAGTCAAATATATGTTAGATTTGAGGTGGAATTTTGGACAGCGTGAGCTGGCATAGTTTCCCTGATTGTTGTATGGGGAACAGAGAGACTTTAGAAAATGGGAGGAATCACAATGGTATTAGTAAACACAGATTATATTTCTGGAAAAGAACTTGGAATGCTTGGAATGGTAAAAGGAAGCACCATCCAGTGTAAAAATATCGGCAGAGATATCGGAGCCAGCTTCAAAAACCTGGTTGGTGGAGAGATGAAAGCATATACAGAGATGATGAACGAAGCAAGAGATCTGGCAATTCACCGGATGATCGGAGAAGCAGAGCAGATGGGCGCAGATGCAGTCGTAAACGTACGTTTTGCCACATCCGCAATCATTCAGGGAGCAGCTGAAGTTATTGCATATGGTACCGCTGTTAAGTTCATACACTAAGGTATAACTGGCGCTTAGCTGGTGTGAGAGAATATGTTCCTTGAAAAACAAAAATGTAGCACAAGTAAAAAAACATAGAACTTGCGTGCTATGTGGTGTGAGTGAGCATGTTACTTGAAAAAAGAAAGTCGTAACGAAAATAGAGAATCCCATATTTTTCATCAGGCGAGGCGTCTTAGCCTGCATGTTCAAGTCGAACGCACGTGAGACTTGGTGCGTGATTCTGGTCAGCGC
>NZ_JRFU01000224.1 GCF_003122485.1 Eubacterium ramulus | reverse complement strand
TATTACTCACCACTTGCAGAAGTGGGAGTCTTCTCGACTGAGATAAAACTTTTTGAAAAGCTAACACTATTAGTCAATATAAAAAGTTAATCTATATAGCTACAACTAAAAACAAAGGTCTCCTAAATATCTGCTAACTATATAAATTTTCCATGCAAACATATTTCTTATATAGTTCCAGATCAATATCTTTAAACACATTAAAAATCACACGTTCAATGCCGCAGTTTTCATTCTGTGCAAAGAACTGCTCTGTGGTTTCCACCGCAATCTGTGCCGCAATGTCGTTTGGGAAATGAAACTCTCCCGTGGAGATACAGCAAAATGCCACACTGTTGATTTCATGTTCCATGCAGCATTGCAGTACATTACGGTAACAATTCCGCAAATCTTCTTTTAAAGCTTCCGTCAATCTTCCGTACACGATCGGTCCCACTGTATGAATCACATATTTACAAGGTAAATTATATGCTGACGTCAGCGTAGCCGTTCCCGTTGGTTCCTCATACTGTCTGCCAAACCGGATTCTCCGCTGGTTCATAATATGATTACACTCATTTCGAAGTTGCACCCCTGCCGCACTGTGAATCGCATTATCAATGCAGCGATGACATGGCACAAAACAGCCAATCATCTGGGAATTGGCAGCATTTACAATTGCACCAACCTGCAGACGGGTGATATCTCCCTGCCAGATGGACATTCTGTCTGCAAATGACCGCTGACTTTCATATGCATCCTTTACCGTTGGAATTTCCGCCAGCGTCACAATTCCTTTTTCCTTTGCTTCTTCCTGTAAAAATATATCCTGAACTTCCAGAAAATCATCCGAAATACTCCGCGGCATACGGACATTCATCAGAGATCTCACTGCGTTTCTTTTTTCCGTTTCTGAATTACCTACCTGCAAATTTTTATACTGGATAGAATCCTCTTTTAAAGCATCCAGTAAAAAGTCTAACCGTTCCGACTGCAATTTATTTCTCTGTTCCATATGCCTGCTCCTTTCTGCTCCTGAAAAAACTCTGCTGCTTTCACATCATTCTTTTCTATATTTGTATGACCATATGACACTTTCATTGTATTTCAAGAATAACTTTACATTCTAACTGTGAAATACACATCATAAAACACATAGCAAACTTCTTCTACATATCTTTACAGATTCATAGTTTCCAAAATATCCGGAATACTTTTTGCCATATCTGCATTGATTCCAACTTCCCGCTCCTCACAGCTTTCCTGCACAACCGCTTCATTCAGATTCAATCTCACCATAGCACATTGACCATGTTCACGCACCATTTTTTCAAACAGAAAACGTATGATCATCGGTGTATTAAATCCCGTTCCACAGTCAATCAGGCAGAAATTTTTACCAGATTTCAAAGCCTCTCTCAAAAATTTCTGAAACCGTTCATCTGCATCATACCACGCTTCGTCTTCCACAAAATACTGATCGATCCGCAGATTCATATTCATTTTTCCGCCACACACCGGACACTTCGGAACCATATAAAACGGCACTTTGCAATCCCGCCTTGCCTGATCCATCTGCCGAAAACGCGCAACCGCATCATACGTTTTGGCATGGCATCCTTTTGCACACTGAATATGAAAATAATCGCCCTGTGTACAGAAAATCTGTTCCGTCGAGTAGCCTGCTTTTTCCATCTGGCCATCCGCATTTGTACTCAGGCAAAACGATTTTTTCCCCTGTGCCAGTGCGATCAGCTGCCGATACAATCCTGTCACATCCAACTCAATACCGCCAACCATCGCCTGTCGTGACCAGTATCCCCAGTAAGATTCCTCATCCGGATAAGGATAAAAACCGGCACTGTACATGTCCTGCATGTAAGGTCCTGCACCATATTTTTCAATAAATTCACCAAAATTTCCTTTGAAAAAATCGCCACCATACTGCGCACCTGCCGCCGTGGATATTCCAGCACCAAGTCCAAATAAAATATAATCTGCTTCCCGGATCAGCTTTGCTGCTTTTTTGATCTGCTCCTCATATGGTTCTGTTTGAAAAATATAATCCCGCGCCGGGACACCACTCATAAATGTTCTCACCCTGATTCACCTCTTTCATACTTCACATTCGTTATAAAATACTACCACACTACAATTTTCAAAGTTCATTGATCCTGTTTCTCATAGTTCATTTGACACTATCTAAAATCTTGTTTCTCCCGGTTCAAGTCGAACGCACGTGAGACTTGGTGCGTGATTCTGGTCAGCGC
>NZ_JRFU01000223.1 GCF_003122485.1 Eubacterium ramulus | reverse complement strand
CTCCCACTGAGAAAGACTTGTTATTACTCACCACTTGCAGAAGTGGGAGTATTCTCGACTGAGATAAACATGTTAGCAGGATTATGTTAGATAATGTATGCGAGGAATCGGAAGCGGTTTTGCCAAATAGTGAGAACTGGAATCCGAAGATAAGATTGAATGTTGCAAACGAAGTGGTGCATAAGAAGTTGAAGCAGCACAGCATTTATATAAATCAGGAGAAGTAATGAACGTGATGGAAGATAGAGATAATAACTGGCAAAAAGACCTTCAGTTTTTACTGGGTGATACTGCAATTCTGGAACAACTTGCAGAACAGAAAACATATATTCCTTTTTCAGAAGAAACCATCGATTTTCTGGATGCTTTATATCAGGCACTTCGAAAAGAAAACCGTAGTGTACAGGTAGCAGATCTGGCAGCATTTTCTTTCTGGTGCAGAAAAGGAAATTTAAGTCATATCCGTGAGCAGTATGCCCGTCAATGGAACGGAAAAAAAGTGATCGGCAGAGGTGTGGCATTTCACATTGTTCCGTCCAATATTCCGGTACTGTTTGCCTTTAGCATGGCAGCATCTTTGCTGGCAGGAGATCCGGTGGTTTTGCGTCTGCCGGAGAAAGAAACGGTGCAGGAACAGATGATTTTATCGGCACTCAGACAGGTGATGGAAACACAGCCGGAATGGAAGAAACGAATTGTGATCCTTCGTTATGGTCATGTAAAAGAAGTTACGGATGCGCTTTCCCGGCTTTGTCAGGTGCGCGTGATCTGGGGCGGTGACCATAGTATTCAGGAAATTCAAAAGTCTGTATTGGAGCCGGGCAAAACAGAACTTGCTTTTGCAGATCGCCGTTCCGCAGCGGTATTGCGGGCAGATGCAATTTTAGAAAAAGAAGATTTGACGGACATCGTGCGCGGGTTCTATAATGATACTTATTTGAATGATCAGAATGCATGCTCCTCTCCGTCATTGCTTTACTGGCTAGGTTCTTCGGAGCAAACGGCACTTGCCCATGAAAAATTTTGGAAAGTAGCGGCACCTTACATTCAGAGCCGCTATGAACTGGGAGCACATCTTGCTGTACAGAAGTGGGAACAGGCAATGTACCTTGCAGCGACAAAAGAAAATGTAAAGATTCAGAAATTTGGTAATGAAGTCGTATTGGTTAAACTGCCGGAGCTTTCCGCGAATGTATGGGAGCTGACAGTTCCGGGCGGATTCTTTTTCGAGTGCAGCGGAGAAAATCTGGATGGATTATATCCGGCTTTGACAAGAAAATGTCAGACGTTAACCTGTGTAAACGAAACAGAGTGTACAGAAGTTGCAGAAAAGCTGATCTGTGCGGGTGTTTCCGGTGTAGATCGGGTGGTACAGATCGGACATGCATTGGATTTTTCCCTGATCTGGGATGGGATGGATCTGATCGCACAAATGAGTAGACTGATTCTATCTCAGTTGAGAAGTTAGAAAGAAAATGGAGGCATTACCGATGGAATATCAGGTAAAAACAGCACATGGAACATTATTCTGCAGAAGGGAAGGCAGCGGACCTTTGCTGCTTCTGATACATGGTGTTGCCTGTGACAGCGAATTTTTTCGTGAGGCATCGGCAATCTTATCTAAAAAATTTACAGTGATCAGTTATGACCGGCGGGGATATAGCCGAAGCATTCCGGCAGAGGGTGAAACAGATTTTTCGGTCTGGGCGCATGCAGATGATGCGGCAGAGATCATTGGGGCAGAACTGAAACGGAAACATGAGGAAGAAATATGCTTGGAAGAGTCAGAGCCGCAGATGAATGGAGCTGAGGAACAGAGCAAAGTGAAAGATGGTCAGAATACAGGGTTTTTTGTAGCTGGTTGCAGTGCGGGTGGCGCGGTGACGGCAGCATTGGCAACAAAATATCCGGAGTTAGTACGTCAGGTATTTTTGCATGAACCACTGATGCGGGGAAGCGGTGAACTGGCAGCAGAACAGGATGCTTTTTGGGAGAAACTTCATAAAAGTGCAGAGAAGCACAGAATTATCACCTGCATGATGCATTTTGTGAATGCCATGGGCGGCATGAACCGGGACAAAGAAGGACAGTCCATGGAGCAGCAGAGCCGAAATCTGAAAAATCTGGAGCTGTTTCTGGAGAAAGAAATGGATAGTTTTTCGAATTTAAAACTGGAGGATTTTAATATATCGGTTCCGGTGACGGTAGCCTGCGGTTCAGATGATAAAACCGGAATGTTTCATCGATCTGCTTATCAGGCTGCAGAAACCAAAGGATGGAAACACAAGATCGTGCCGGGATATCACAATTTTGCTTCTGATGAACCGGAAATGTTTGCGCAGTGTATCGTAGAAGAATTTTTCGAATGATTTTGTCTATAATATGGGATATAAATGGAGGAAAACAACATGTGTACAGCAGCAACTTATAAAACAAAAGATACCTATTTTGGCAGAACTTTAGATTACGAATTTTCTTACGGAGATGAACTGACCATCACGCCACGCAATTATCCAACACTGTTTCGTCATGCAGGAAAAATTGACAAAAATTATGCAATTCTTGGCATGGCGCATGTAGTCGGTGATTATCCGTTATATTATGATGCCATCAATGAAAAAGGGCTTGGCATGGCAGGTTTGAATTTTGTCGGAAATGCCGTATATCAGGATTTGTCAGAGGAAAAAGAAAATGTGGCACAGTACGAATTTATCCCATGGATCTTGCGTCAGTGTGCAACCGTGCAGGAAGCAAAAGAATGCTTAAGCCATATGAATCTGGTTGGAACGCCATTCCATGAAAGTTTACCGACGGCGCAGCTGCACTGGATTATTGCGGATGCGAACGCAGCAATTACCGTGGAATGCATGGCAGATGGTCTGCACGTATATGATAATCCGGCGGGAGTACTGACTAACAATCCGCCATTTCAGCAGCAGATGTTTCAGCTGAATCAATATATGCATTTGTCACCGCGACAACCGGAAAATCATTTTTCAGATAAACTGGAGTTGCAGGCATACAGCCGCGGCATGGGTGCATTGGGGCTTCCGGGAGATTTATCATCCACGTCCCGTTTTGTGCGGGTGGCATTTACAAAACTGCATTCGATTTCCGGGAATTCAGAAAATGAGAGCGTCAGCCAGTTTTTCCATATTTTAAATTCCGTAGATCAGCAGCGTGGATGTTGTGAAGTTGCAGAAGGAAAATATGAGATTACATTGTATACTTCCTGTTGCAATCTGAACAAAGGAATTTACTATTATACAACTTACGAAAACCACCAGATTTCGGCGGTGGATATGCATGCGGAAAATTTGGATGCCACGGAGCTGATTCGCTATACTCCGATTACGGGAGAGCAGATCTGTTGGCAGAACAAGTAATAAGGTATTGTTTCAAAATCTGTTATTAGAAATGTAATAGTCATTCTGGATTAAATAATAGGAAAAACCAGAAAATGTGAATATAAGAATTTTGCCAACAAATGTAAAAATTTATCTCAGTCTGAGATGAGACTCCCACTTCTGCAAGTGGTGAGTAGTAAC
>NZ_JRFU01000222.1 GCF_003122485.1 Eubacterium ramulus | reverse complement strand
TTACTCACCACTTGCAGAAGTGGGAGTCTTCTCGACTGAGATAAACAATCGTTTTTTCGAATTTTATCAGTTATAACTGGCAAAATTATATTTTTATACTTTTTGTCATTTATACTTTAATTGTATCATTTCCACTAAAAAATTTACAATATCCACAATGTAACTTGAGAACTCCTGTGACTTTTTCTCAAGGAGCGATTGCCAGCGACTGAGATAAAATCGCAGGAGTTCCTATAAAAACCTAAATAGTAAATTTTTAAGCCACCCTAAACAAAGATTTCGCCCAGCACCCCAGCCACTTCCAGCATATGGCTCTCTTCCAGTCCGGAATAATTCAACACCAGCACATGCCAGTACAATTCTTTCTCCCCGATACAAAATTCAGAAAGACAGCACAGATTAATCCCTTTCATCCTTGCCCGCAGCTTGATTTCTTTATCGGAAAGCTTCGTTTTTAATTTTACCAAGATATGTGTACCGGTCTCCATACCCAAAATTTCTTCTGCCGGAATGGTCGGTGTCATCTGGATCGCATTTTTCAATTTTTCTCCCTGACTCAGATAATAGCGCCGCATACGATTTAAATGCCGGTCAAAATATCCGTCCCGCAGAAACGCTGCCAGTGTATGCTGCTCTAAATTAGAAGATGTATTTGAAAAAAAGTTCGCGGAATTGACGTACTGCTCCAGCAATTTTGGTGGCAATACCATGTAACTGATCCGGATTCCTGGGCTCAGTGTTTTGCTGAAGGTATTCATATAAATAACGCGCTGGCTTGCATCCAGACCATACAACGCCGGGATCGCATGTCCGCTGTATCGAAATTCACAGTCATAATCATCTTCTATAATATAGTGGTCCGCGGATTCCTCCAGCCACTTCAACAATTCCTGTCGCCGTCTGGCAGTCATGACAGTTCCAAGCGGATAATGATGCTCCGGGGAAGTATGTACCACCGTTGCACCGCTTTTTCGCAAACTTCCCATATGAATTCCATCTTTGCTCATGGACGTCCAGGTCCATTTTACCCCCAGGTCTTCATAAATCAGACGGATTTTTCGATAACCGGGGTTTTCCACCGCATACACTGCATTTGCCGGAAGCAGACCGATCAGTTTTGAATACAAGTATTCGATTCCGGTTCCGATGACAATGCAGTCCGGTGACACCACCATACCTCTGTTGTGATACAAATATTTTGCAATTTCATAACGCAGCTCCGGACTTCCAAGAAATTCTCCCCGCTTCATCAAATGCAGATTGTAGTCTCCAAGCACCTGACGCATGACTTTTGTCCACATGGAAAACGGGAACTTCTCATATACTGTGGTGTTTGCCGTAAAATCTACCATCCAGTTTTCATCCTGTTCCGGAGAGGCTTCTTTTATCTCTACCTTCTGGTATCTTAATGGTGAATCAAAATCAGATACCACATAATAGCCACTCCGCTCTCTGGATTCCAAATATCCCTCCATCAAAAGCTGTTCATAAGCATTCATAACCGTTCGGATACTGATGCCGTTTGCCTCAGAAAGCCGGCGTTTTGAGGGCATTTTCTCCCCTTCTGCCAGTTTTCCACTCAAAATATCTTCTTTCAGACATTGATACAGATATTCATATTTCGATTTTTTTCCCCTGTTTGTCAAATCATACACTAACACGATTCTGGTCTCCTATAAAAACATTTTTCTGGTTATTGTAAGATATCAGATTCTATTGTAATATAACATCAAGCAAAAGTAAAGCGCATCACAAATAAGGAGGTATCTATTATGAGTTGTAACAATCAGTTAAAAGAAAACTATGGGTTATTTATCGGCGGAGAATGGCGTCTGGCATCTGACGGAACAACCTACCAGAGTACCAATCCGGCAAACGGTGAAGTCCTTACACAATGCGCACAGGCTACCAAAGAAGATGTCGATGCAGCTGTCGCAGCAGCATGGAAAGCATTTCCGGAATGGAAAAAGACAACAAAAGAAGAACGTGCCGCAATCCTTGATAAGATTGCTGACCGCGTAGAAGAAAATCAGGAATGGCTGGCAAAGGTTGAGACCATGGATAACGGAAAACCGATCCGTGAGACAATGGCGATCGATGTTCCTTATTCTATCCGCCACTTCCGGTATTATGCAAGTCTGATCCGTACAGACGAAGGTGTTGCTTCTATTCTGGACGGCGGTATGATGAGTCTGGTTCTTCGTGAGCCGATCGGTGTTGTCGGACAGATTGTTCCATGGAACTTCCCATTCTTGATGGCGGCATGGAAACTTGCTCCGGCTATCGCTGCTGGTGACTGTATCGTATTCAAACCGTCATCCACAACATCCCTCAGCATGCTGGTATTTACCGAACTGATCCAGGATCTGCTTCCGGCAGGCGTATTAAACCTGATCACCGGTGCAGGTGGAAAATCCGGACAGTATCTGTTAGATCACCCGGATCTGTGTAAACTTGCTTTCACAGGTTCTACAGAGATTGGTAAAAACGTTGCTCTGGCTGCTGCCAACAAACTGATTCCGGCTACTCTGGAACTTGGCGGCAAGAGCGCAAATATTATTTTCAACGACTGCAACTGGGAAGCTGCCATCGACGGCGTACAGCTTGGTATCCTGTTTAATCAGGGACAGGTTTGCTGTGCTGGCTCCAGAGTATTCGTTCAGGAAGATATTTATGACAAATTCGTTGCAGAACTGGTAAATGCATTCCAGCATATCAACGTTGGTGATCCGTTAAATCCGGAAACTCAGATGGGTGCTCAGATCAACAGACATCAGGCAGACAAAATCCTCTCCTACGTACAGATTGCCAAAGAAGAAGGCGCAACCATCGCATGCGGCGGTGACTATTATACAGAAAACGGCTGTGAAAAGGGAAGTTTTGTTCAGCCGACACTGATCACAAACGTTACCAACGATATGCGTGTGGCTCAGGAAGAAATCTTTGGACCGGTTGCTGTTGTGATCAAATTTAAAACAGAGGACGAAGTCATTGCTCTGGCAAACCAGTCTACTTATGGACTTGGCGGTGCTGTATGGACCAAAGATATCCATCGTGCGCTCCGTGTCGCAAGAAGTATTGAGACAGGACGTATGTGGGTCAATACATACAACCAGATTCCGGAAGGCGCACCGTTCGGCGGTTACAAACAGTCCGGTATCGGTCGTGAAAACGACAAGGCAATTCTGGATGCTTACAGCCAGACAAAGAACATCATGATCAACTTAAATGATGCACCAAGCGGATTTTATCCGGCAAAATAAAACACTATAAATCAGCAATATCTTTATCGTGTAAAAATCAACATTGTAATATTGCAATTATGAGATTCAAGAATGCTCCGGCATTCTTGTTGCGAGGTGCGCGTCATGCAAT
>NZ_JRFU01000221.1 GCF_003122485.1 Eubacterium ramulus | reverse complement strand
TATTTTCAATTTTCTTCACTGCATCTTCCAGATATGGATTATCTGCTTTGTAGAATAATCCCTGATCTGCCAGTTCTGCATAAGCCGGATCCAACGGCATTTTGCCAAGAACCTGCATTGCCAGCTCAGAAGCTACCTCATCAATATGACTCTCACCGAACAGTTTAATCTCTTTTCCACAATCCGGACATTTCAGATAGCTGTAATTTTCTACGACTCCAAGTACCGGAATGTTCATCATACCTGCCATATTGTAGGCTTTCTTTACGATCATCTGTACCAGTTCCTGCGGAGATGTCACGATCACGATACCATCCACCGGAAGAGACTGGAAAACAGTCAGCGGAACGTCACCGGTTCCTGGCGGCATGTCTACAAATAAATAATCAAGGTCGCCCCATACAACATCACTCCAGAACTGTTTTACGGTTCCTGCGATAACCGGGCCTCTCCAGATAACCGGAGCTTCCTCATCTTCCATCAGTAAGTTGATGGACATGATCTTGGTTCCGTCCTCTGCTGCGATCGGTAAAATTCCCATCTCGCTGCCCATAGCCGGTCCGTGTACACCAAACATTTTCGGGATGGACGGTCCTGTGATATCTGCATCCAGAATACCTACTTCGTATCCTTTTTTACGCATTGCAGTTGCCAAAGATGCGGTTACGAATGATTTTCCGACACCACCTTTACCACTGACAACACCGATTACTTTTTTTACGGATGAATACTCATTTAATTTTTCCTGAAAGCTCTGCGGCTGTTTGCTGCTTGGACATCCTTCACAGCTTTCGGAAGAACAGCTTCCTGCACTGCTGCAGCTGCTGCATGCACTGTCTGCCATATTTATACCTCCTGTGATTCTCAATAAGCATTATAATGATTCAGCATAGATTTATTATATCCTGCAACCAAATGCTGCTTGATATAAAAATAATTTTCTTTCCTGAGAACTTATCTCTGCTGAACCATCACTGCTTATTATACCCCACTCTTTCAAAAAAGTGAAGCATTTATTTCCTATATTCTACTAGGATTATAGGAAATTATACCATACGATTTGTTATACTTATTTATTTTTCTGAGCTGCCTCTTTTTTTGCAAAAATCTCTTTGAAAGATTCTGTGTAAGGAGGACGTGCGATACCGAACTCTGTTACGATACCTGCGATCAGCTCATGATCTGTTACGTCAAATGCCGGGTTGAACACTTTGACACCTTCCGGAGCCATGCGCTCTTTGTACCACATCTCTGTCACTTCTTCCGGTTTTCTCTGCTCGATCTTAATCTGATCACCGGTCGGTGTGTTCATATCGATGGTGGATGTCGGTGCTGCAATGTACATCGGCACATTGTACTGTTTTGCAACGGCTGCAACTACGGAAGTACCAATTTTATTTGCGGTATCGCCGTTTGCTGCCACGCGGTCACAACCTACGAAAATAGCGTCTACCCAACCATTTTTCATAACAGTTGCAGACATATTGTCACAGATCAGTGTTACGTCAACGCCGGAAGACTGAAGCTCGAAAGCAGTCAGACGTGCGCCCTGAAGCAGCGGTCTTGTCTCATCTGCAAATACGCGGAAATTGTAGCCACGCTCCTGTCCCAGATAGATCGGAGCTGTTGCTGTACCATATTTGCTTGTTGCAAGTTTTCCTGCATTGCAGTGTGTCAGAATACCATCACCCGGTTTTACCAGTGTCAGACCATACTCACCAATGGCTTTGCATACGCGGATATCCTCGTCCTGAATCTCGATGGACTCCTCTTTCAGAAGCTGTTTGATCTCAGAAACGGACTTGTCCGCATTGTTTAATACAACCTGCTCCATACGGTTTAATGCCCAGGAAAGGTTAACTGCTGTCGGACGGGAAGAATCCAGATATTCTTTCTGCTTCTTGAACTCTGCGTAAAACTCATCGTAGTTGTCTGTATCAATGCCTTTTGCCAGAACATAGATACCGTAAGCTGCTGCTACGCCGATGGCCGGAGCTCCACGTACCTGAAGCAGATAGATTGCATCCCAGATTTCCTGTGCAGTCTTTAATGCGATGATTTCTGTTGTTCCCGGTAATTTTGTCTGATCAATAATTACTACGGCACTGCTCTCATCGTCTAAGGAAACAGTATCGTAATCCATAATGTTTTTTTTCTGTTCCATTATTTATCCTCTTTCTGTTATTTTTCTGTCGTTTATGCCCTATTGTACATGAAATCGCAGAAAAATGCCAGAGGAATTATAATCTCTCCGGCATTTTCTTATTTAATTCTTCGCTACACATCCAGAGAATTCTTCCATGCAAGCATGATTATTTCCTGAATACATATAATAAGAACTTGTAAATCTAATTCAATTCTGCGATCCGCGTCACACCCACATAGATCTGAGAAATCTTATACCAGGTTGGGAAATCCACCACTCCAGACACCGGCAAATCAAAAATCCGCTGAAATGCTTCCACCGCTTCCCGGGTTCGTTCCCCGAAAACACCATCTGCGGTAATGGTTGGAATGGCAGGGTATGCCTGAGAAATCCGTGCAAGCTGCTGCTGCATCTGCCGCACTTTTGTTCCGGAAGATCCAACTGTCAGATCCGTTCCCGGCCAGGAAGATGGAATTCCTGCTATCTCCTCCGCGGAATTGATATAAATGCTGCTTCCGTAATAATAACGCAGAATCTCAATCGGACTGTAACCCTGATCTCCCAGATACCGCGATCCCCACTGAGTCATCCACCCGCTGCAGGTCACATTTTTACCATCACAATACTGTGTTAAAATCGGCTGCTGCACATTCGGGCGGGACAGATAATTGTTAAATATTTCGTCAACGATTCTGGAAATATTTCTGAAAATCGTACGACCAAAAGACCACTTCTGATCGTAAGCAGTAGAAGATGTAATGGTAAAATCGTAGCCTTTTCCTCTGTACCACTCCGTGTATACACGGTTCAGGGCAAAAGACATGATCGCCAGAATGTTTGCCCGTAGCGTTGCATCCGGCCAGGTCGAATAGATTTCACTGGAAGCTACATTTTTGATATAATCCCGGTAATGCACATAATAATCCTGTGCCCGGGTGTCTGTCGGTGGTCCGTCATGGACGATCACATACTCCGGAATTACTACACGGCTTAATACAATCTCTCCGGATTCATTGACCGGTTTTACTTCCTCCTCCGGAATCTTCGGTGGAAAATCACCCCACAGCGTATTCGGCGGAACAACAATATTTTCCTCCCCTTCTCCCTGCGAAATATCCAGCGGTTCCATGCGAATTTCCTGCAACGATGTTACGTCCGCAAAGACATCAACGGCTGACACCTCCACCGGACGATAACCATCTGCCTGTACGGTTACCGTATATTCTGAAAACGGCTGTGGCTGGTTTGGTTCCTGTGAATATTCCAGTGGCGGCGTGTCTAATGTCACCTCTTCCGTCTGACCGGAGGAATCCGTCTGCAATTCTTCTAATGTTCGCTGCCCTTCCCCTGTGTACGCAATGCTGACGCGCGCATTTACAACAGGCTGCAAACCCAATGTTGATGTTACATTGACTTGCAGCCTTCCTCTGTCCACATTTTCTGTTTGTTGTACGTGTAAACCTCTATCTGGCATAAAAACCTCGCGTAAAATCCTGTTTACCATAATGTATGCGTTGGTTTCGAAAAAATGTATTTATTTCGGGTATTGTATACCGAGGGCATTGGGAATTTTGTCTCCTCCGCTAGCAATCGCGTTCGGAGAAAAAATTTCCAGCGCCCTCTGATTTACACAGTGGAAGTCTCCACAAAATTACTTTTCACTTATATTTCATAATATACATAATGTAAAAATCTACCATATTCAAGAATGCTCCGGCATTCTTGTTGCGAGGTGCGCGTCATGCAATTGCATGACATACTTCAA
>NZ_JRFU01000220.1 GCF_003122485.1 Eubacterium ramulus | reverse complement strand
CCGGCATTCTTGTTGCGAGGTGCGCGTCATGCAATTGCATGACATACATATATCATCTATCAAAGCATTTTATGCCACTACGTAAATAGGGTTCCCTTTGATTTTTTCTTGGCAGGCGATTATTAGCCAGAAAGACAAAATCAAAGGGAACCCTTTCACATTTTTTTCCAAGAAGCAGCCTTTTAAATACCCCATTCGATTGCCATAGTTCCCCATGTCAGACCTGAGCCAAAGCCTGCAAGCATCAGTTTGTCTCCTTTTTTCAGCATACCTTTTCGATTGACTTCATCCAGAAGAATCGCCACACTGGCTGCGGATGTGTTTCCACATCTGTCCACGTTCATCGGGATTTTCTCATTCGGCACTTTCAGACGTTTTGCAATGGTTGCCGTAATTCGGGCATTTGCCTGATGGAACAAATACCAGTCAATGTCTTCGGTGGTCAGCTTTGCTGCTTCCAGTGTCTGTAAAATAGACTGTGGTACTTTTTTTACTGCAAATTTGAATACTTCACCGCCGTCCATGTACAGATAATCCATTGGTTTCTGCTCTGTCACAAACGGATTATAATTTTCTCTGTTTTTGACATAAATCGCACCTCCGCGGGTTCCGTCGCTTCCCTGTGTGGACGCGATCACACCGCGCTCTGCCGCGCGCACGACTGCTGCACCTGCACCATCCGCAAATAATACACAGGTAGAGCGGTCGCTCCAGTCCACAATACGGGACAACGTCTCCGCACCGATCACAAGTGCCGTTTTATAAATTCCTGCCTGCATGTAAGCATCCACCATATTCAATGCAAATACAAAACCGGAACAAGCTGCGCTGATGTCAAAAGCAACCGCATTGACAGCACCAAGCTCACTCTGTACCAGACATGCCGTATTTGGAACCAGCGTATCCGGTGTACAGGTTGCTACGATAATCAGATCCAGATCCTCCGCTTTCACTCCGGCTGACTCCAGTGCTTTTTTTCCGGCTTCTGTAGACATGGACGCCGTTGTCTCATTTATTGCAATATGACGCTGACGGATACCGGTTCTGCTGCTGATCCACTCATCGCTTGTCTCCACAATGGTGGAAAGAAAATCATTTGTTACTATTTTTTCCGGCAGACAACTACCGGTTCCTATAATCTGTGCTCTCATCTATCCCTCCAATTAGTTTGATTATCAAAACTTTCTATCATCAAAGTATACAAAAAAACTGTTTTCTTGTCAACAAAAAACACGTTACAAAGTCAGACAGCATCACCTGAGTCAAATAGTGATACTCCTATTTCAAAAATCTTCTCCGCATTCCTGTCACTAAATATGTAAAATCTACATCAGGTAAACGATTGCATTCCGCCATTAACATCATTTTGTTATTCAACTCCATAAATACAGAATCATCTCACATCTCATGTACTATTTTGAAAAAGCAAACATATATTACTTACATGTAACAACGCAAAATCAGAACAGGCATACAGATCATGCCCTTTCATCTCAGGTGAAAAGGCTTCCACTTCTATAAGTGGCGTGTACCAACATTTTTTCAGCAGAAATATCCTCTAAGACGAAGATAAGTGCTCTGTAAGGATGTGATCTGGGAATTCTATTATTTAAGGGGGAAAACTATGGAGGTAGATATTATTTTAGACGCCGGACACGGCGGTTTTGACAACGGCGCATCATATATGGGACGTGCAGAAAAAGATGATGTGCTTCGACTGACACTGGCAGTCGGTGCCAAATTAAAAGAAGCCGGGTACAATGTTTATTATACCCGCACAACAGATGTATACAATTCACCAAACGAAAAAGCACAGCTTGCAAATCTGTCCGGTGGAAATTATTTTATCTCATTTCACCGAAACTCCGGCATGGAGGATAATCTGTACAACGGTGTGCAGACACTGATTTACCAACATAACGATACCGTTGACACTCTGGCAGAAAATATCAATCGCCAGCTGGAAAATGTCGGATTCAAAAATCTTGGTGTTGAGGAAGTCCCGGGGCTCATCGTCCTGCGAAAAACAGAAATGCCGGCAGTTCTTGTGGAAACCGGTTTTATCAACAGCGACATTGATAACCAGCTTTTTGACCAAAAATTTGATGCCATCGTGGATGCCATTGTCACAGGCATCGAAGAAAGTATTCCACTTTCCGCACAACAGGTTCCGGAACATTATTACGTGCAGACAGGACTGTTCAAATATGACGTCAATGCCGCTTACCAGTTAGAACGCCTGCAAATCCTCGGCTTTGACGGACAGATTCACTACGAAGAACCATATTACGGAGTCTGGATTGGCAAGCCCAAAACATTAGACGAAGCCGTCTTATTACAGGACGAACTTCGCCGTTCCGGTTACAGCACCTTAATCGTAAGTAAAAGTTAAAGTAAAACGTAAATTCATAAAAGAAAAAATAGTACTAATGACCATGACATAACATCCTGAAAATTCCTTTTTCTACAAAAGATTATTAAGGAAAAAGTATCGCCAATAACTGTATCTATAATCAAAGGTATCTTTTTTATCAGTGATTATGGAAATAAACAGCAACAATAACTGAAATTGGAAATCGGGAGAAATTTTTTCTCTGACAGCGATTGTTAGCGGCAGAGATAAAATTTTCCCGATTTCCATTCACTACCTATCGTTTAGCCACCTGAATTTTAACCAGGCAACTAAATATAACTAAATTTTAAATTTATCTTTACATTTCCGAAGTTCGCATATATAATAAATTTGTCTTTATCTTTTTGATGTCTAATCACATGAAACAATCATATATCGTTGCATTCTGGAGTCCGCTTGCGGCTTCCCATCCACATTTTTGTCTGGATTTTTTCATCCCATTTTTACAAAAATATGGCGACATCCAATGTCTCGATCTGCAATCCCGTCAGGATGCACGCACCATTCGTCTGCTCCGACAGGCAAATCTGGTCATTATCGGTCTTCCACCGATTCCCGCAGCATTCCGCCGCTATTTCTGTGACAACTGGATTCCGTTTTCAAATGTCTGTTATGCCTTTCTGGATTATCTTCCGGCTTTGCAGACAGATATACGACGTATCTGTCACACATATCGACTGGCAGAACCTTCTGTCATGCGAATTCCCTATAATATCCGTTTTCGTGAAGCCGTGCGCTCCGGGCAGTCCCACGACTATCTGAAAGAAGAACTCCCCCAATATAAAACAACAGATTTTCATCTATGTATCCAGGAGCTTACCCGTTCCGGTAAACTGATCCTGAAAACACTTGACGAAAATCTGCTGATTCGTTCCAATGGTTTCAAAAATGTCCATCACATATAATTTATCAAATCCCATCACCATTCAAGAATGCTCCGGCATTCTTGTTGCGAGGTGCGCGTCATGCA
>NZ_JRFU01000022.1 GCF_003122485.1 Eubacterium ramulus | reverse complement strand
CCGCTGCGGTTCCCTGAATCGGAGAGTTCATGGCAATACGTTCACCGAAGGAACGCTGCATGAAGTTGCTGGAGGACAGCTCCGGAACCGGTCTGCGTCTGCCAAACATCGTCTCCGCATAGCCTTTTTCCTTCGCATCGGTCACCAGACGATCAAGGAATGTCTTGATACCCGGATAGGTCTCAAAATAACTTGCGATATAGCCTTCCGCTTCTTTTCGTGTGATACTCAGATCCTGGCTCAGTCCAAAAGAACTGATACCGTACACAATACCGAAGTTTACCGCTTTTGCATTTCTTCTCTGAAGATCTGTTACTTCTTCTAACGGCGTATGGAATACCTGAGAAGCGGTGATCCTGTGAATATCCTCCGCATGCTGATAAGCCGCGATCAGGTTCTGATCTCCGGACATATGCGCCAACACACGTAACTCAATCTGGGAATAATCCGCATCGATAAATACATAACCATCCTTCGGCACAAATACTTTTCGGATCAGTCTGCCAAGTTCCATACGAATTGGAATATTCTGCAAGTTCGGCTCCGTACTGCTGATACGTCCAGTTGCTGTAATAGTCTGGTTAAAAGTACTGTGAATCCTTCCATCCGGAGCGATACACAATGCCAGTCCATCCGCATACGTGGATTTCAATTTGGTAAGCTGACGGTACTCCAGAATCTCTGATACGATCGGATAATCCGGTGCCAAACGCTCCAATACATCCGCAGCGGTGGAATATCCAGTTTTCGTTTTCTTACCGTTCGGCATCTGCAATTTTTCAAACAGAATGACACCAAGCTGTTTCGGAGAATTAATGTTAAAAGTCTCTCCTGCTTTTTCATAAATGGAAGTCTCCAGTTCCGCGATCCTTCCGGTAAGCTGTGCGCCGTAGCTTTCCAGCTCTGCCTTTTCTGCGCGGACACCTTCCTTTTCCATATCTGCCAGCACAAATACCAGCGGCATCTCGATCTCATCGTACAGCTTTTTCATGCCGTGTTCTTCTAACTGTTCCAATAACTGGTCTTTTGCCGCGATACAGGTATACGCCTGATAGCAAGCCAGTAATTCCAATGCTTCCGGCTTCTCATCTGCCGCTTTTTTAATCTTCAATTTTCCAAGCAGATCGACCTGAGACGGTACCATCTGTCCCAAAATATCCTTTGCAAGGTCATCGTAAGTATATTCGTTTTTTAACGGATTCAGCAAATATGCCGCAATTGTGGTATCGATGCAGTTTTTTGTCTCTGTCACGCGGACATGTTTTAACAGCCCTTTCAAATCCGGTGTCACCAAAGTATCCAGTCCGTCACAAAGTTTCTGTGTCTGTTCTTCCAGATAGCCTTCTGTCACAAATCCACCGCAGGTCAGATAGGCAACGTTCTGATTGCTTTCTGCCACTGCCAGACCATACACTGTTCCCGCATCTTCAAAGAAAGATACTGCTGCCTCTTTCGCAGAAAATTCGTCAAAAAAGTTCTGGATCTCGTCCAGTTCATGATACACATGGAAATATTTTTCCAGATCGTTCTGTGACATATCGTCTGAAAAACGGGTCAGCATGTTTTTGAACTCCAGACGCTTCATATATACATACGCTTCCGGTGTGTACAGATCCGTCAGTTTTGCCGCTTCCATGTCAAATTCGATCGGTGCATGCACTTCGATGGTAGCCAGTGTCTTGCTCATCTGCGCCATATCGTAGTGCTCTTCCAGATTAGTTTTCGCACGTTTCGGTGTGATCTCTTCCAGATGCGCATAGGCGTTTTCAATGCTTTTATAAGCAACAATCAGATTGGTGGCGGTCTTCTCTCCGATACCCGGAACACCCGGAATATTATCAGAGCTGTCACCCATCAGTGCCTTGACATCAATAAATTCTTTCGGAGTCACCTGATAACGCTCCACCACATCTGCCGCATAATAATCTTCAATCTCCGTACCGGTTCGTTTTGTTTTCGGAATCCGAATTTTTACCTTATCTGTCGCCAGTTGAAGCAAATCACGGTCACCGGAAATAATGCTGACATCCATGCCCTGTGCTTCTGCCATCCCGGCAATGGTTCCAAGCAGATCATCCGCTTCATAACCCGGTTTTTCCACAATCGTGATTCCCATAGCCTGCAAAACTTCTTTCATGACAGGCACCTGCTCCCGCAGTTCCTGCGCCATCGGTTTTCTCGTTCCCTTGTAGGCATCAAACATCTGATGGCGGAAGGTCGGCTCGCTACGGTCAAATGCCACCGTCAGATAATCCGGTTTTTCCTCATCCAGAATCTTGAACATAATATTTAAAAATCCATACACCGCATTGGTATGCAGCCCTTCGGAGTTCGTCAATGGTGGAACCCCGAAAAAGGCACGGTTTAAAATACTGTGTCCATCAATCAGTACGATTTTTTCACTCATGCTAAATCTCCCTTGTGTACTCTTTGAGCCACTCGCGCTCATCGTCATTCAGATACGGAGATATTTTCTCCCATACCCTTCTGTGGTATGCATTCAGCAGTTTTTTCTCACGTCCGGTCATTTCCTCCGGAATAATTCCGTCCAGATCGATCGGTGCATAAGTAATATTTTCAAACTTCATAAACTGACCATACTCGTTTTTCTCTGCTTTCACACAGATCAGCTCGTTCTCGGTACGGATACCGTACTCGCCTTCCAGATATACACCCGGCTCGTCAGTAGTTATCATACCCTCTTCCAGTCTGCCGCTGTCATTACGCTCTGCAACAACTCTCCAGCGGAATCCGTTTGGTCCCTCATGTACGTTCAGGATATGTCCGACACCATGACCGGTTCCGCATTTGTAATCAATACCCATCTGCCATAACGGTCCACGGCTTAAAATATCTAGGTTTAATCCGCTGCATCCGTACAGGAATTTAGCATCTGCCAAATTCAGGTTGGATCTGCAAACAGTTGTAAAATGCAGTTTCTGTTTGTCAGTCAGAGGTCCAAGGACAAAGGTTCTTGTAATGTCTGTGGTTCCCTCATAATAATGTCCGCCGGAATCCACCAGTAAAAATCCTTCTGGTTTTAATTCCGCTGCTGTTTCTTCTTTTGCGGAATAGTGCATCATGGCTGCATTTGCGCCGTAAGCACTGATGTTGTCAAAACTCAGATCCAGGAAGTGTTCCTGTTCAGCTCGTAAGCTGTCCAGATATTTTCCTGCGGTATACTCTGTGATATATTCTTTTCCGACATGTGTCTTTAACCAGTACATGAATTTTGTCACAGCCACACCGTCTTTTAAATGTGCGATTCTTGTATTTTTTAACTCTGTCTCATTTTTGATGGCTTTCATGCGCTCAGATGGGTTCAGATTATCTACAACTTTTAAGCCTTCCGGAAGTGCCATGCGGATGCGGTAGTTGATGGTGTGCTCGTCCATCAGCATTACTTTGTCTGCTGCAATTTTTTCTGCTGCATCATAAATCTCATCATAAGCACAAACCGTAATGTCGTTGTCTGCCAGATAAGCACGAACTTCATCAGTCAGTGTCTCCGCATGAATAAACAATTTGCATGCATCTTCCTCGATCAACAGGAAAGATAAAAATACCGGAACGTGGGAAATGTCGTTTCCACGCAGGTTTAAGATCCATGCAATGTCATACAGAGAGCTGATCAGATGCGCCTGTGCCCCTTTCTCTTTCATTACTTCACGGATTCTTCCTAATTTGGAAGCGGTAGTCTCTCCGCTGTATTCATCTGTTAAGATCCATACTTTCTCTGTCGGAAGCTGTGGTCTGTCTGTCCAGATCTCGTTTACCAGATCTTTTGCAACGGACAGGCTGCTCTGTTTTTTCTCAGCGATTTTTGCATATGCTGCTCCGTCCGCACTGGAAAGGACTCTTCCATCAAAACCGATGACGCCGCCCTGCGGAAGTTTATCCTCTACAAATTCTTTTACTGTAGGTACGCCTTCCTCAGACATACGGTACAGTGTGATGGTGCTGCCTGCAAGCTGCTGCTCTGCCTGAATAAAATAACGACCGTCGGTCCACAGACCTGCCTCTGTCAAGGTCACTACCAATGTTCCAGCAGATCCTGTAAAGCCGCTCATATAAGAACGTGCTTTGAAATATTCACCAACATATTCTGACTGGTGAAAATCTGCAGTTGGAATCATGTAGATATCCATGTTGTTTTCTTTCATTTTTTCTCGCAAAATTGCAAGTTTTTCCTGAATTGTCATATCATCTATCCTCCATGTTACTTATAATTTTTATCTTATACTCATAGCGATCTGGTTGAACAGATTTTTATGAGATATTAGCGCTATTAGAATGTTGATACTTTTGACGTCAAATGGATATTCGCAATCCTCTCACGTCAGAAATGTCATTTAGTAAAATTCCAACGGTTTCAAATCAAAGAAATGACTGTGGTCTGCCGGGAAAAATCCGATTTTTGCATTTGGGTATTTTTCCTGTAATGGCTTCTGATAGCCTTCCAGATACAATTTTTCAAGGTGTGCTTTTGTCACAAGATCCGTATCTGAAACGCCCAGACACTGTTTTACCAGTTCCAGTCGATGGCTCACCTCGCAAAAGGGATGTCCAATGGCATGCAGTCCCATGACCACCTGAATCTCATTTACGTTTTCCGGGATCACCGGTTCATGCGCTGCCGGAAATTTGATCGGCATATGCTTTGATCCATCTGCCTCTACCAAAACAATATCTGCAAGCTGGCAAGCCTGCTCGTAAATATCTTTCGGTAACGATGCTATTTTTCCTTCTTTCACCGGACTTCCACAAATACAAACGTTTTGTTTTTCCAACTGTTGTCGGATATCTTCCAGATTATCGGATAAAACCATGCCCTGTTCCAGACCCATATGAGTCGTCGTTGTGACCAAAACTTTTTTGCCCTGCTGCACATATTCTTTTGTAAGATTTTTGATCCGGCTTGTCTTACCACCAGCGCCTACAATTGCGATTACATACATTGTTGTATCACCTTTTATTTCATATTAAACATGCATACGACTTGGTATATGATCTTGGGCAGCATAAGATATGCATGTTCTGGTGAACTACCCATTGTCTAAAGCCAATGGGCTTCCTGCTTCATAAACCTCGTTTCTACGTTCCACTCCGGTCGGAGCGGAACAAACATCCACTGGATGTTTTGCTCCCTACTATCTCCACAGGCGTTAATTCGGACAGTCCCTGCCCTATTTATTATTTTTCCTTATGCTATTTGTCTTAGTCCTTCTGCCAGTATATTTTTTGCAGCATTAATATCCCTGTCATGCTTTACTCCACAAACCGGACATTCCCATTTCCTTACTGACAAATCTTTTGTTTCCGTATTCTGATACCCACAAACAGAACATATTTGACTGCTGGCATAAAATGTATCTATTTTGATGTATTTCCTTCCATTCCATTTTGCCTTATACTCTAACTGTCTTGTCAGCTCATACCATGATACATCACTTATGGCTTTTGCCAAATGATGATTTTTTACCATGTTTTTTATCTGCAGATTTTCTGAAACTATCACTTGGTTTTCGCTGATAATCTCATGTGATATCTTGTGCAGATAATCTTTTCTGGTATTTGTTATTTTCTCGTGGCATAATGCTATCTTTTTCTTTATTTTGTAGTAGTTTTGGCTTCTTTTTTCTTTGTGTGCTAACTGTCTTTGCAGTTTTATCAGTTTCTTTTCGTATTTTCTGATGATTTTTGGATTTTTATATTTCTTTCCATCAGAAGTAATACATAACTCTTTAATACCTAAATCTATTCCTGTATTTTGATTTGTATGTGGCAGTTCCATGTGTTCTATTTCCACTAAAATTGATACATAATATTTTCCACTCGGAACCTGTGATATCGTTGCCGATTTTATCTGCCCACTAAAATTTCTATGCAGTTTTGCTGTTACATCTTTTAATTTTGGCAGTTTTACTCTATTGCTCTCGAAATCTACTGTTATATTACCATTTGTAATATTTGTTGTATATGACTTATGATTGTCGTGTTTGCTCTTAAACTTTGGATAACCTGCATGTTCCTTAAAAAATTTCCGGTATGCGGCATCCATATTGTAAATCGCATTTGTCAGAGCAAATTTATCCACTTCTTTCAGCCATTCATAGTCTTTCTTTAATTGTCTGTTGCAGTAATTGTTACAGTCAGTTTTACTAACTGATTTTTTCTCTTTCTCATATACTTCTTTCCGGTATGCCAGTATCTGATTATACACAAAACGGCAGCAGCCAAATGTTTTTGCAATCTGCATTCTCTGTTCGCTATTAGGATATATCCTATATTTGTATGCTTTTATCATTGGCTGTCACCACCTTTTTACCCTTGGTTTTCTATATATTTTCTCAGCATCTCTTCTGAAACATTTCCTACACTGCATGCAAAATACCCGTCCGTCCAAAAAGTATGTTCTCTCCAGAAATGTTTTCGTAAATAATTTGGATATCTTTTCCAAATATGATATGTTGTATAACTTTTCATCAGATTTACTATTTTACTGATAGACATTGTTGGGTCTGTTTCTATCATATAATGAATATGGTCTTTGTCTGTCTCCATATATCTAATAATGCTTTTATGCTTTTGACATATCTCATAAGAAAACTGCTTTATATCATCTGATATCTGTTTTGACATCAGCAATTTCTTTCTATATTTGCATACGAAAATAATATGATACTGTAACAAATACTTGTGTCTGTTTTTTGATTTCCATCTTCCCATAACTCAAGTATA
This sequence comes from Eubacterium ramulus, assembly GCF_003122485.1. Lineage (GTDB taxonomy): Bacteria > Bacillota > Clostridia > Lachnospirales > Lachnospiraceae > Eubacterium_I > Eubacterium_I ramulus_A. Next base: position 39,782 of record NZ_JRFU01000022.1, on the reverse strand, counting down.
GCACAAGCCACCACTTTCGGCTGCCTTACCCCACCGTCTAAAGCCAGTGGGATTGCGGTAGCCCTATTTCAAAATTACTGTGTATGCTCATGTTACGCCTATTTTTCTAATTGCTGTTTTAAGACAAAATACGCTTCCACAACACCGCCTGCAATGCATCTTGCTTTGTCAGAAATCGTAAAACAATTTTCGTATTCGTTCAATCGTGGATCAATGTCCGCCATCTTAAATCCTTTGGTCACCGGATATCCTTCCCGGATCAATCCTCGGAGCAAACCGGAAAGACTTGCCGGAACTTCTGTCCTTGTTCCGTCAGTTTCTTCAATCCATGCGATCGGTTGTCCTTCTTCTACAATATCCGTAATTTTCGCAATATTGTGCAGAATTCCTGCCGCCGGAGCATGAATCACGCGCTCTGCCGCATAGCCGCCGATCATTCCTGGAACACTGGTATTTGCAATGGCTTTTCCTTCATAGATTACTCTGCCAAGTTTATGTCCACGCATAGTTTCAACGACAGCATCGCAATCCTGACCTGCCGTAAAGCCCGGTCCAAGTGCGATTGTGATCGGTGCCATATCACGTGTGGTTCCAAGATTCTTTTTTGCAAGAATCGCATCTACCACTACCACTGGTTTAAAACGTTTCAGACAATTTCCTTTCGGGTCAATGAGCATCGTCAGCTTATCTTCTTTCAGAAAATGCTCTGCTTCATCTTCATCCTTCGCCAGAAAACACTCCATATCCTCTACTTTGGAATGTTCTTCATATACTGCCTCACTGAATGCCACATTTCTGCGGATTGCAGATGGATGTGCGATTTCCAGTATCAATACCGAAAAACCACATTTTTTCAATTTATAAATCGTTCCGGTTGCAATATCCCCACCGCCACGAACGATAATCAGATCTTTCATACTAACCTCGCATTTCTTCCCTCTGATTTTCATCCTTTCTATCTTATCACAAAATCGGCAGATATGAAATAAAGAGATACACCATTTTCATGATATATCTCTTTATTTACTACTTACATAGTTTTAGTTCAGCCGTATTTTTATGCCTCAACAGCCTCTTTTACGATAAACTCAAGTGCCTGTTTAGAAAGGATATCCTCAGCAACCATAGCTACTCCACGCTCGCCCATCATCTCACGCAGCTGCTCTGCCGGCATCTGATAAGACATTGCCATTGCAGCGATTGTCTGATCGACATCTTCATCTGTATAGGAAAATCCCTCTGCTTTTGCGATCTCCTGTAACACTGCCTGACCTTTTAACATAGAAAGTGCATCTTTTGCTGCGTACTCCTCAAACAGTTCTTCTGTTAATCCGTTGTACTGCAGATACTGCTCAAATGTATTTCCCGCATTGCGAAGCTGTGCCAGCAGATTGCTTTTCAGCTGCTCTTTGCGTTCATCAATAAATTCCTGCGGAACTTCGATTTCAGAACTGTCTACGATCTGTGCCAGAACTGCATTTTCTTTCTCCATATCTGCCTGATTCTGTTTGAAATCATGAATGGATTTTTTAACAAACTCTTCAAATTCTGCTACTGTTTTGCACTGGGAAATTTTCTGAACCACTTCGTCAGATAATTCCGGAACAACACTGCTGCGAACACCTTTTACAGTTACTTTGAATGTAGCTTCTTTTCCTGCAAACTCTGCTGCATGATAATCTTCCGGGAATGTAACAACGACATCTACGTTATCATCTTTCTTTGCACCAACAAGCTGATCTTCGAATCCCGGAATAAACGTATTGGAACCAAGTTTTAACGGAAAATCAGTACCGTCTCCACCTGCAAATGCTTCACCGTCAATATATCCGACAAAATCGATCACTGCCTCGTCACCAAGTTCCGCTGCACCGTCTTTGTCCTGAGTCGTTACCGCATACTGTCTTGCACGCTCCAGTTCTGCTTTTACTTCTTCCTCCGTAATGATAATCTCTGCTTTTTTTACCTCTACTCCTTTATAATTTCCAAGAGTAACCTGAATTTTTTTCTCGCTCATCGCTTCCTCCAAAAGTATTTTCATTTTTCAAAATCATTTTTGACTTTGAATGTACGTTTTTTCTGATCAGTTTTTGGCTTTGCCCAGATCCTCATTCTCCAGATTGAAAAGGATCTGCCTGTATTTTTTCAGCCAAATCTTATTCTGATTCATACTTTTCCAAGTATACGATATTTTGCAGCACATTTCCATCACTTTATGATTTTTTCACATATTTCGTCACTATATTCTACGTTTTTGGCTATTTTTCCTGAATAAACATCAGGAAAAATCCAACCATCAGTAAAAAACTGGAAAACCAGATTGTTTGCAGGTTAAAAACTGGAATCAGAATACTGCCAATACCTGCTCCAAATGCAAATAAAATAATGATTCCAAAATAATGAAAAGCTTTGTACAGAATCTGGCGATTATGTGACTGACGATAGGCACAGAGTGCTTCCATTCCGCTGCGGATATTTCCAATACACATGGTGCTTGCAAATGCATAACTGTCAACTTTACGAAACGTCTGTACCTGCATGGCACAGGAAAATGAGACGAAAGCATTTGCCACCAGATCCATTTTCCCCGGTAAAAATCCAACCAGAAATAACATGCTCATTTCTATCAGTATGACAATCTGCCTCCAGTGAATTCGGCCTATATTCTGAAAATGCTGACGAATTTCAGTTGCCGCCGCAACACCAAACATAAAAGACAGTACCGGCATCAGATATCGCATAACATCTGCCCAGTTTCCCGCAAAAATATGCTGGCTGAGCAGCACAATATTACCGGTTTGTGCATTTGCAAATACATGTCCTCTTGAAATATAAGTATACATATCCTGCAAACCACCGGACACGGAAAGAAAAGCTGCTGTCAGAAACGATTCCGACATTTGCTTTTTCGAACAATAATGCATCCGTAATTTTTTCATGTTTCCTCCTAATCCAAATCATCAGGTACCATAACGAAATGTTTCCCCAACCAAAATCATCAGGTACAATAACGAAATGTTTTATCTGTAAGAATTCTGGCAAATATCAACCCTAACGGTAACGCAAAAATAATCAGAAGAGCTGATGCAAACCAGGAAGAGGCTACTGACAGATCCATGTTTCCCAGATTATAAACTGCTTTATACAGATACAGTCCCGGAACCATGATTACAATCGATGGAACCGTAATGGAAATTCTTGGATATCCAACCATTCTTTTCAACGCAGACGCCAGAACTCCTGCAGCAACTGCCCCGGCAAATGCAGCCACCGGCGCCGGGACAGAAGTGATATCCAGCATTTCCAGTCGCAGCGTATTAGATACAGCTCCTATTATTCCAGCCGCAACAGCAAGTTTCCATGGACTGTTGAACATAACAGAAAATCCGAATACACCGCCAAAGCTTGCGCAGATACGCAACACAATCCACTGCCAGAGTCCAAGGCTCATCGTAGTAAATGACAGCGGTTTTAACCCCAGTACCATCGCCAGAACCCAGGCTGTCATAGTCGCAACCGATATAATAATAACGGAATACATCATCCGTTCCATTCCGGATCGCAAATCCAGTTTTGCCAGATCAATCCCACTGGTAATAAAAGGGAATCCCGGTATGATAAAAAGCATGGCACAGATATATCCTGCCTCGTGCTCCACTTTTACAGCAAAGCAGATCTCCAGTAATTTCAGCATAACAGAATAAGAAAGACATGCTGCTGATATTGACACAATAATGCACAAAAACAGCGTATAATGATGTTTCGAAAGCTTACACCGGATATAATTGCCAATTCCTGCACCGGCAAAAGCACACAGCATCTCAATGGGGCCACCGCCAAGCAGAAATGTAAAACAGGCACAGGCCAATGCTGCTGCGACTGCCAGTGTAACAGGTGAATACAATCCATGTATTTCTTCTATCTTATCAAGTATCGTATGTATTTCTTCACAGCTTTTTGTAATTTCCCGTTCTTTAAAATGCATCACAAACTTTTCCAAGCGGTTCAGTTTCGATGTATTTACCCCCGTATTCGTCAGGCATAACGACTGACTGAATGCATCATTTCCATCAAAACAGGTATAATTGATTGACATCAGTCCGATATCCACGGTACATGTCATATCCAGCAAAGCCGACAGCTCATTCATGGAACTGCGCACACGCCAGGCACCTGTCCCACATGACAACATCATAAGTCCAACTCTCCCAACGACAGATGCCTTAGCCGGAAGGTCAGCGTCGACAATCGTTTTTTCTTCGGATTTATCCGCATATTTGTGCCATAAAATATCCATATGATTCTTTTTTACAATACTCTGATCATTGAATGTCCACATACAATGCACTCCCACTGAGATAAATTTGTTATTACTCACCACTTATAGAAGTAAAACACTGTTATCTGATTACAAATCCAGACTGTCCGCACCAGCTACCCGTATCATCTGTTCTCTGCAAGACAGCACAAGTCCGTCGATCATACTTAAATGCTGAAGCATTCTGTTTTCAAACTGATGGATAGGTAACAGTACCCCAAGTTCATCAAAAGATTTTCCAGCCTTACTTCCGGTTTCCTGTCCATAATAAACAATTGCAGAATACGCTGCTTTCTGAATCTCTTGAAAAGTATTCCAGACCACATCATAAGCCTGAGCCTCGGAAAGATGTAATTTTTTCGTATCTGGCATAGCATATAAAATCAGGATACCCCGTTCCCTTTTTTCCTTTTTTTCCTCGATATTCATATGTTCCGTATAGTACCTGACCATATCATATCCGTCTGCCAGATATAGTTTCGAACGTGGAGCTGCCACATGCGCCTGATAGATTTCCAGAAATTTCTTATATTCATGTCTGGAAACAACGGATTGCTTTGTATTCAATACTTTTCCATTGATATCTGTCAACAGAACCGGATTTTCCCCTGTTTTTCCATGAAATCTCTTTGGAATCAGATAAGCTTCCTTCAGCAGATCAAACATGCTGCGATTACACAATTCCAGCAGAACCGCACTGACATCACCATTTTCATATGCTTTTAACATAACTTCTGCAAAATGTCCCGGATCAGAATCTATAAAACGATTATCATCACACAGATGGTTATAAAATGTCTCACTGAGACGTTCACATGCATCCCTGGATGCCAGAATGCGTGAAAACATTTTCTCAACTTCCTCTTCTCTTGGTAAAACAAGTGACATACAATCATCTCCTATTCATTTTTTATGACAGTTGTTTTTTCTATTCAAGTCGATTATAATAGGAAATCAGCAATCAGTAAAAGATATTATTGACATGCTTATTATAATATTTTGATATATCTGTTTCCGTCATCAACTATCATTTTTACAGGAGATTTCATTATGAATGTAAATTTTGAATATTACAAAATTTTTTATTATGTAGCCAGATACTGTAATTTTACGAAAGCAGCACATGCACTCCACAACAGTCAGCCAAATATTACGCGGGCCATGAATGCTCTGGAGCAGGAAATCCAGTGCACATTATTTGTGCGCACCAACCGAGGCGTACAGTTGACACCGGAAGGCCAGCAGCTTTATGTACGTGTATCGGCTGCCATGACACAATTGCAGGCTGCGGAAGATGAACTGACGAAAAGTGCAAGTCTGGAATATGGCAGCATTTCAATCGGTGCCAGTGAAATCGCTTTGAATATCTATCTTCTGCATCGATTACGTCAGTTTCATATAGATTATCCAAAAGTACGGCTAAAAATTGCAAATCATTCTACACCGCAGGCTATTCAATCTCTCAAAAGCGGTGAAATTGATTTCGCAGTTGTGACAACTCCATTGACCGTTACTTCACCGCTGATTCAGGTAAATTTGCAGCCTTTTCAGGATATCCTTGTCGGAGGAACTACCTTCCGTCCTCTTCAGCAAAAAATTTTATCGATTTCTGAATTGAAAAACTATCCATTTATCTGTCTGGGGGTGAATACTGCTACCCGGCATTTTTATGATGAGCTTTTTTTCTCTCATGGTCTGCGTCTGGTCCCGGATATTGAAACGGCCACGACAGATCAGATTCTTCCCCTGGTCAAAAATGAGCTTGGACTTGCTTTTCTTCCTGAGCCAATGGTTACGGATGCATTACAGAACAATTCTGTAGTTTCTTTGAAATTGAGAGAGGCACTTCCTACCCGCCAGGTCAGCATTGTGTATGATCAGACTCATCCTATGAGCATGGCTGCACATCGTCTGCTTGAACTTTTGATTCATGATAAAATTTAGATCTACGATAAAAAAACAGATGTTCCAGACAAAAATCCGAAGCATCTGCTTTTTCGTTAAGGTTTTATATAAGGATTTTGAAGAATTACTAAATTACTGAAATTGTATCAGCTTATTATTACTACTATTGCCTTTTACAGTTAGTCCTGAAGTGCATCGTAACCTTCTGCACCGGTACTGATCTTGATTGCATTTTCTACGTTGTATACGAAGATCTTACCATCACCGATATGACCGGTATACAGTGCTTTCTTAGCAGCTTCAATAACAGTTCTAGGAGAAACTTTACTTACTACGATATCAACCTGAATCTTAGGCAGTAAGTTCATATCCATAGTAACACCACGATATTTGCTTGTTCTGCCGTGCTGAGCGCCACAACCAAGGACGTTTGTAACGGTCATACCATTGATACCAATGGCTGCCATTGCCTCGTTGAGGGCATCGAATCTGCTCTGTTTTGCATAGATTGTAATCTTTGTAATGCTTACATCACTGCCAGTTGCGATAGACGGATCCGGAGTACGAACCTGTACCGGAACTGCCTCGTCCATCGGTACTGCATTTTCCGGAAGTTTGACCGGAGTTGCAGAGGAGAAGTTGTTGATGCTGGATGTTAATGCAAAGTCTGCATAAGCACTTGCCAGACCATGTTCTGTCTGATCCAGACCGATGATTTCCTCTTCTTCTGTAACACGAAGACCAATGGTTGCACGGATTACAAGGAATGTGATTGTAATGGTAACTGCTGCCCATGCCAGAACGGTAATGATACCAAGGCACTGCAGACCTAATAATTTAACACCGCCGCCATAGAAGAGGCCGACAAGTTCATTTCCATTTTTATCTGCGATTGCATAACCCGGAGCTGTGTTTGTAGCAAAAAGACCTACTGCGAAAGTACCCCAGATACCATTCATAAAGTGAACTGCGACCGCACCAACCGGATCATCTACATGTAACTTATAATCAAGAAGCCATACACCAAATACTACTAATAAACCTGCAACAGCACCAATTACAATGGCACCTGCTGCATCTGTAACATCACAAGGTGCTGTGATTGCTACCAGACCTGCTAAAGAAGCATTCAAACACATGGAAACATCAGGTTTGCCATATTTTAACCATGTAAATATCATACAAACAACAGTTGCAACTGCCGGTGAAATGGTTGTTGTAAGGAAAATAGAACCTAACTGCTCAATACTTGTTGCTGCTGCACCGTTGAAACCATACCAGCCAAACCAGAGAATAAAACATCCAAGGCAGCCAAGTGCAAGGTTATGTCCAGGAATCGCGTTTACTTTTCTGATTTTGCCATTCTCGTCTTTTGTAAATTTACCGATACGTGGTCCAAGGAGCCATGCACCAATCAGTGCGCTGACACCACCAACCATATGAATTGCACAGGATCCTGCGAAATCATGGAAGCCAAGCTGTGCTAACCAGCCGCCGCCCCAGATCCAGTGAGCTTCGATCGGGTAGATCAATGCGGAGATAACTCCGGAATAAATACAATAGGATAAAAATTTTGTTCTCTCTGCCATAGCACCGGAAACGATGGTTGCTGTAGTAGCACAGAATACTAAGTTAAATACGAAACTTGAAAAACTGAAATTGCTGTAGGATGAGAAAAGATCAAATCCCGGTTTTCCGATAAACCCTAACACATCTTCGCCAAGTAAGAAGGAAAAACCAATCAGGATGAACATTACAGTACCAATACAAAAGTCCATCAAATTCTTCATCAAAATGTTACCGGTGTTTTTTGCTCTGGTGAAACCTGCTTCCACCATTGCGAAACCTGCCTGCATCCAGAATACCAATGCGGCACCTATCAGAAACCAGACACCAAATATGTTGTCACTAATAAAAGTCATAATCTCCTGCGTCATAACTTACCTCCTGGTTTTTGGTTCTGTCAAACCATATTTTAAAACGACACTCAGAAAAAGTTTTGAAACCTTTTCTGTCAAACAAAAAAGGAGCATCATCTGCCGCTAGCCTGCAGATGACACTCCATTGTGTCGCTATCAGAGTTTTTCTATTGTCCGGTCATTTTATTTTGGAAAACAGGTAACTGTTGTTCGCAAGTTCAGTTATCTGTCATCCAAAAATAAATATCCCGGAAAATAGAAAAAGGCACCGGAAGCTTATTCTCCTCAGCACCTTTGCCTTTGATGACTGTAATATTACCCTCATCGTAATAAAAAGTCAATAAAATTTCTTAAATTTTTGTTAATTTATGTAATCTGGCGAATTTTCTCATATTTTGGCACTCTTTTTGTGCAATTCAACCACAGCACAAGGATTGTCAAACTTTTAAATTTCCGTTTAGTCACTCTCAACCGTTTTATATTTCTCAATCACATGCTGATACAGCATTTTCACTGCCGGTGCAAGGAAATTCGGGTTTAATGCCGAAATTCCAATGACACGGTATGCTTCCGGCATCATCGGATAACGGTCTACTGCGTATGGAATGTCGTTCATGACCAGTTCTGGCATGATGCAGATGCCAAGTCCTGCGGCCACCAGTGCGATGGTGGACAGGTCATCTACAACGTGGTAGTCCATCCGCACGTTTCCAAGTCCGTTCTGTTTCATAAAAATTGCAATATCCGCATCGGTGGTCTCCATCTGTGAGACAAAGACTTCGTCTTTCATTTCATCTGGTGTCATGTATGGAGTATCTTCCCGTTTGCGATAGCCTTTTGGAACAACGCAGAGCAGAGGATCTCGGTACAGTGGCTCGATTGGCAAGTCTCCCGCAGAGGACAGGGACAGAAAACCGATGTCTACAATACCGTTTTTGATCCAGTAAGACACGTCCGCATAGGTTCCCTGATACAGTTCGATATTAATGTCCGGGTAACGCTGATGAAAGGAATGAATGATGTCTGTCATCCAGTTTGTGCATACGCTGGAAAAACAGCCCACTTTTACATTTCCCATTTTCAGTCCGTTCAGTCCCGCAATTGCCTGCTGCAGGCTTTCGTCACTGTTTAACACCGCATTCACGTATGGAAGCAGATGTTCTCCATAGTTGGTCAGGGCTACCCCTGCCTTATTTCTCGTAAACAGGGAAAATCCCAGTTCCTGCTCCATCGATGCAATCGCATGACTGACAGCAGAAGGCGTCAGATTTAAAATCTCTGCCGCCTTCTGAAAACTTCCCTGTCCCACCACTGTCTGAAATACCTGATAGGATAACAAAGTCATATATTTATTCCTCCCGGATTATCGTGCACATTTGTACTGCAGTTCTTCCCAACGACGGTCAACCTCATCCTGGAACTGTGCGATCAGATCTTCATTGCCCGGTTTGAACAGATGTTTGAATCTGCCCTGCTCGCGTAAGAAGTCCTCGATCGGCAGTTTTTTCTTTGGCTCGTATGTTAAGCGCCATTTGCCATGCTCTACCTCAAACATCGGCCAGTAACATGTCTCAACTGCAAGTTTACAGATTTTCATGATATCTGCAGTATCATAACGCCATCCACGCGGACATGGAGTCATGATATTTAAGAAAGCAGCACCCTCTGTGTAGATGGCTTTCTCTGCTTTTTTGTGAAGATCGGAGAAATTACCGATCATCGTTGTCTGACCAACATACGGAACATCATGATCTGCAATAATAGATGCCAGATCTTTTCTGTTCTGCATTTTACCGTTGGACTGTGTTCCAACCGGTGTAGTTGTAGTATCTGCATACATCGGAGTTGCAGAAGAACGCTGGATACCGGTATTCATGTATGCTCCATTATCGTAGCAGACATACACCATATCGTGATTACGCTCCATTGCTCCGGACAGAGACTGGAAACCAATATCGTAAGTACCACCGTCACCACCAAAGGTAATGAATTTGAAATTTGCATCTTCCGGAAGACGACCACGTTTTTTCAGTGCTTTGTATGCTGTTTCAACACCACTTAAGGTAGCACCTGCATTTTCAAATGCATTGTGGATATAACTGTCTTCCCATGCGGTATATGGATACATGAAGGAAGAAACTTCCAGACATCCGGTTGCATTACCGATCACGGCCTGATCTCCCTCATGAAGTGCACGAAGTACGGCACGAACTGCGATGGTTGCGCCACATCCTGCACACATTCTGTGTCCCGGAGCCAGACGTTCCGGTTTGCTCATAACTTCTTTAAATTTATATTCGCTCATCACTCTGCCTCCTACTTTCTCAGACCGATATACTGATACTGTGTTACCGGTTTACCATTTTCTACGACATCTGCCAGTTCTGCAAAGACATCTTTTGCATCTTCTACCGTGAAATCACGGCCGCCAAGTCCGTAGGTGTAGTTGATTGCTTTCATATAAGTTCTTGTGCGGTACAGACCTGCTGTGATTTCAGAACCAAGCGGTCCACCGTTTCCGTTGTAGCTCTCGCAACGATCCATGATTGCCACTGCTTTGCAGTTTTTGATTGCTTCTACAATCTCTTCTGCCGGGAACGGACGGAAGACACGCAGTTTTAACACGCCGACTTTTTTGCCTTCCTCACGAAGTTCGTCAACTGCTTCTTTGGCTGTTCCTGCTGCAGAACCAATAATTACCATAACATAATCGGCGTCTTCTGTCTTGTATTCTTCAAACAGACCATACTCTCTGCCAGAAATTCCTGCGAACTCTTTTGCTACGTCTAAAATAACCTGTTTTGCATTTTCCAGAGCGATTAACTGATTTTTTCTGCCTTCCATAACGTAGTTGGAAACTGCATACGGTCCGACAGAAACCGGTTTGCCCGGGTTTAACAGATACTCTTCCGGATGATATTCTCCAACAAACTCTTTGACCGGAGCATCCTCTAATAATTCAATATTTTCTACTGCGTGGCTGGTGATGAAACCATCCTGGCAGACCATGATCGGCAGACGGACATCTTTATGCTCAGCAATGCGGTATGCCTGAATGAAGTTATCATATACTTCCTGATTGTTCTCTGCGTAAATCTGGATCCATCCGGTATCACGGGCACCCATACCATCGGTATGATCACAGTTGATGTTGATCGGACCGGACAGGGTTCTGTTTACCAATGTCAGAGCGATCGGCATACGGTTAGAAGCTGCCAGAAGCAGTTCCTCCCACATCAGAGCCAGACCTGCGGAAGAAGTTGCAGTCAGTGTTCTTGCGCCTGCTGCTTCTGATCCGATGCTGGCACTCATTGCAGAATGCTCACTCTCTACCGGGATAAATTCTGTATCGATCTCGCCGTTTGCAATGTATGTGGAAACCATCTGCGGGATCTCTGTGGACGGCGTGATTGGAAATGCCGGCATAACATCCGGATTTACCTGTTTGATTGCGTAGGCAACGGCCTCGTTACCTGACATACGTTCTTTGATTCCCATTATTCTACACCCTCCTTCATTTTGATTGCTCCAAACGGACATACATTTGCACAGATACCGCAGCCTTTGCAGTGATCTAAGTCAAATGCGCCTCTCTTCTGGTCTTTGACCGGAATGGAACTGTCCGGACAGACTGGTGCGCACAGCAGACACTGTTTGCAATTGTCCTCTAAATAAACTGGTGTATTGTTTCTCCACTCACCGGTTTTGAAATATTTGGATGTTCCTGCAGCAAATACCTGCATTCCCTCGGTCAGCCCTGTATGTGGAGTATGTTCATTGATTTTATTAATATCTGTTCTCATTTTCTGTCTCCTCTATGCTTCCTCTACGGCTGCAAAAGCCATCTCCAGTGCTTTCATATTTCCATCGATAACTTCCGGTTTCTTTGCAAATTTATGTTTGTAAGAAGCACGCATCTCATGTAAAAATGTTTCTTTCGGCATAACACCTGTGGTTGCAACAACTGCTGCCAGCATCGGGGAGTTCGGGAAATATTTTCCAAGTGCCTCCTCGGAAATGGTTCTGGCATCAATGGTAACCACGCGACCTTCGTATCCGTTTAACTGCGGCATGATCTCCTCTTTGGATTTTGCTGTATTTACGATGATGGCTCCCTCTTTTTTCAATCCGGCAGTTACATCAACGGTATGTAATAATGTCTCGTCTACGACTGCAACAAAATCCGGATCATAGATGTTGGAATGCACGCGGATCACATCTGAGCTGATTCTGTTATAAGCAGTGATCGGTGCGCCCATACGCTCCGGACCGTACTCCGGGAAACCCTGTACATGTTTTCCGGTTTTAAAAGCTACATCTGCCAGAAGCAGTGCTGCTGTCTTGGCACCCTGACCGCCACGGCCATGCCATCTGATCTCAATTCCGTTTTTCATGATCTATCTCTCTCCTTCTTATGCAACTGCGCAAGCAGCGCAGTAAATAACATTTACTTATGAAATAAATTTCTTATTTTCATCAACTTTTAACATTATATCGGTGTACTTTTTGAATGTAAAGAGATGAAATGACTTTTTTTCATTTTATAGATGAAACAAATTCATGTATAATTTTAAAAAGTGAATAAAAATGCAAATTGTGTATCAATAAGTGCAAAAAAGGCGAAAATTCACGTTTTACCGTATCTTTTCGCCCTTTTAATTATTGTTCTCTGACTACTTTATTTCAGTCAGATATTCAGCTTAAATTTCTATCTTGAATCAATTTCTGCCGTTACTTCTGATTTTTATATTCTTCACCTGTATTTTGTTCAGAAATTCTATTCGTCGACTTATAATTTAATGTTTTTCAGTGCATCCAGCATTGCATTGCTGCCAGTCTCCTGCTTTGCCTCTTTCTGCTGTTTCTTCAGATAATTCTGTACATCACGCTTGGAAACTCCTGCGCCCTCTTTTTTCCGGCGCTCCTGAAATTTACTCAGACGTTCCTTATATCCACACTTGCATACAAAAGAAGCATTCTCACCGCTTCCAATCAGTTCCATTCGTTTATGACACTGCGGGCAGCGGGCGTTCGTAGTCTTCGCAATCGTCTGGCGGTATCCACATTCCCGATCCTGGCATACAAGCATTCGACTGTTTTTGCCATTTACAGCAAGCAGACGTTTCCCGCAATTCGGACAAAGTTTGTTTGTCATATTATCATGACGGAACGTTCCTTCCGCTGTCTTGATTTCTTTGACCAAATCTGTTGAATACGTCCGAATCTCATTCATGAATTTCCGGTCAGAAAGTTTGCCTTCTGCGATCTTTGACAATTTCATCTCCCATTCTGCCGTCAGTTCCGGCTTACGAAGATCTTCCGGAACCAGTTCCAGAAGCTGGCGTGCTTTTGCTGTAGTATAAATGTCTTCGCCTTTTTTCTCTAACAAAAAGCTGGAGAACAATTTTTCAATAATATCCGCTCTGGTCGCAACCGTTCCTAAACCGCCGGTCGCGCCAAGTGTCTTTGCCATTTCTTTATTGCCACTTTCCATATAACGCACTGGATTTTCCATGGCAGCGATCAGCGTGCCTTCGGTAAATCGTGCAGGTGGCTTTGTCTTACCTTCTGTCAGGCGGATATTGGAGATAGAAAATTCCTGCCCTTTTTGCATTACAGGAAGATTCTGGCGTTTTAATTCCTCTTCTTCCTCATCCTCGGACTGATTTTCATAAACCGCTTTCCATCCCATATGCAACGGACGGGTTCCTCTGGCGTAAAAATGTTCTCCTTCCACTTCTGCGGCCAATACTGATTCTTCGTATTCATACGCCGGATACATAACTGCCAGAAATCTGCGCACTACCATATCGTAGATTTTTCGTTCCTCATTACTCATATGGATATAATTTGGTGCCTGCTCCGTTGGAATGATCGCATGATGGTCGCTGACTTTTGCATCATTAACAAATGCAGGTTTCTTCGGCAGTTCACGGCGGATCAACGGAGCAGCAAACTCCCGGTAAACACCGGCATTGATGGCCTGCAGACGCTCTTTAATAGTTCCAAGGACATCTGCCGTCAAATAACGGGAATCCGTTCGCGGATAAGTCAGAACTTTATGATTTTCATACAACCGCTGCATAATATTCAACGTTTCTTTTGCAGAAAATCCAAATTTCTGATTCGCTTCCCGTTGCAACTGTGTCAGGTCATATAATTGTGGTGCGCCCTGCTTTTTCACCTTTGTATCTGCTTTTATGATCTGCAATTTCTTTCCGGACAATTTTTTCTGAATATTCGCTATCCGGTCTTTCTGAAAACTGCGATAACTGCCACTTTTTTCATCTTTCCAGGTAAATACCACACCCTCTGCCTGCAATTGCAGCCCATAGTATGGTTTTGGAACAAATTTCCGAATTTCTTCTTCCCGCTTTGCAATCATGGCTAGGGTCGGTGTCTGCACACGACCACAGGACAACTGCGCATTGTATTTGCAGGTCAATGCTCTGGTGGCATTTAATCCCACCAGCCAGTCTGCCTCCGCACGGCAGACTGCCGCATGGTACAGATTATCGTATTCTTTTGCGCTTTTCAGATGCTCAAATCCCTGACGGATTGCCTTATCTGTTACAGAAGAAATCCAAAGACGTTTGCATGGCTTATGATTGTCCGCTTTTTTCAAAATCCAGCGGGCAACCAACTCTCCCTCTCGGCCAGCATCGGTGGCAATGACAATATCTGACACATCCTTGCGGTAAATCTGGCTTTTTACTGCCTGATATTGCTTTCCAGTCTGCTTGATGACCTCGATATCCATCTTCTCCGGAAGCATCGGAAGGTCTTCCATTTTCCAGTCTTTGTATTTTTTATCATAATGCTCCGGATCTGCCAATGTAACCAAGTGGCCTAATCCCCAGGTTACAATATACTGACTGCCTTCCAAAGCTCCGTCAATTTTCTTTCCACACTTTAAAACTCTGCCGATATCCCGCCCAACGGAAGGTTTTTCGGCAATGACTAATGTTTTTCCCATATTCTTGCTAATTCTCTTTCTACTTTTTGTTCTATTCCTTCAGCCTTTGTAAAACGGACATTTAAGAATTATTCTGTGAACAATTTGCCGCATCAATGGCCAATACCAGTAACAATGCCGGAATTTCATGCTTCGGATCATCAAACTCGATGGCATAGGTGTCGCCCCAGCTCAGAATCTTTTTATGTACGTGAACGACTGCGCTGCACGCTTCATACACATCGTAATCCCAGCCCATGAAATCACCTTCTGCACGCCATCCCATGAAATCCACATCATATTTTGGGCGGAATAAAGCAAATCTCTGCTCGATGTGTCCCATCAACTGTCCGTTCCATTCGATTTCAAAAGTCGGAAGTAAGCAGAATAGTTTCTGTTTGATAAATCCAATTTCATTATGCGCCGCATCGTATACATGCAGGCGGTGTCCTAATGAGATAAGTTCATTTTTTACAAAATACTTCTGATTTCCCTGTTCATCGTAGATATCATATGTATCTGACCAGGAAAATACACGTTGTTCAATTAATAATTGCATATGTTACTCCTTCTTATTCTTAACAGTCTCTAAGGGTCTCTTAAGAGACCTTGAGAGACTCTTGGAGACCTGTAAATCTCAGTATCGTCATGTAAAGCGGACATTCGCAATCCGCTTTCGCTACTTGCCAGCTGCTATAGCCTCCGGCAGGATTGCAGAGGCATTCTTGAATATAGTTGACTCATCCAGCGATCACTTACTGCTATACTGTTTTAAGCATGCGCAACGATATTCAGATGGTGTTAAATGATAACGTTTTTTAAACAATCTGCAAAAATAATCAACATTATGGAATCCACTTTCATAGGCAATAGATTTTACTTTTTTATTCGTATTTTTCAATAGCCAAGAAGCTGCCTGCAGTCTATATCCTATCAAATAACTGACCGGTGTAATATGTAAAAATCGTTGAAACAAATTAAGCGCAGTACTTTTGCTGATTCCGATATGTGAAGCTATTTCATCCAGTGACAGCTCATGATTATAGTTTTCATGTATATATTGCATCATCAACTGAACTCTTTTCTGTGCAGTCTCGTCAACTGTTTGCATTTTTTCTTTATCCGATAACTTTACATTTTCGTAAAAAATCAGCCATAAATCCTGCAACAATGCCAAAGTGGAAAACTCCCTTATTTTCTCATTCTCCTGTGTTTCCATTATTTTTATCATAATTTCTATAATTCTTGCCTGCCATGGTTCAGCAATCTGAAAACACTGGAAAGACATATTCGATGAAATGATTGGTAAAATATATTTTTTATAGACCAAACTATTCTGTGGTGCAATAAATTCAGGCATACACACAAAGTTAGGAATAACACCACCTGATGATGAATAAAACCGATGTAATATTTTAGAATTGATAAAAATTGCATCTCCTTTTGACAATATAATCTGTTTTTCACCTATTCCACATATAATTTGTCCAGACTCAACATATAAAAACTCAAATTCTCTGTGCCAGTGCCATTCTATACAATGAAAATCAAATAATTCCAGATCATCATAATAATACTGAAATGGATAATCACTGCTTCCGTGCTGCTTGATTTCCATAAAGTCCTCGTCTGTAAGTATTTTATTATAATCCATCTCCATATCACATTCTTTCCTTTTACGATATTATACAGTATTCTGGTGATTTAATTCAATGCATATGTTTATTGTTTGCTATATAATCAAATAAAAAATTGAAAAGAGGTATTCGTATGAATTTTAAATGGATGAATGAAAGTGAGATCAGCATTGAAGGAGACAGAATTGAAATAACCGCACCACCAAAAACAGACTTTTTTTGTGGCAGCATTGACGAATGTGAAGAAGGTATTTTGCCAGAAACACTTTGTAATGCCCCATATTATTATACTGAAATTAATGGAGACTTTGTTCTTAAAGTAAAAGTATCCCATGATTTTAAAGAAATCTATGATTCTGCTTCTGTAATGGTAATGGCAGATGAGAGTCATTGGGCAAAATGTTGTTTTGAACTGACAGATTTTGGAACCCATGCAGCTGTAAGTGTTGTTACAAAAGGCGATTCAGATGATGCAAACGGCTGTAACATTGAAAGCAATTCTGCCTGGCTTCAGGTATGCAGAGTAGGAAATAATTTTGCATTCCATTATTCAGCAGATGGTATAAACTTTTACATGATGAGATATTTCCATTTGCCGTCTAAACCAATCATCAAAGTCGGATTACTAGCTCAGGCTCCAAGCGGGAATGGTGGAAAACGTATTTATGAACATCTTTCTATTGAACATAAAACTGTTAAAAATATTCGGAGTGGAAAATAGAAAGTGAATGTAGTAAAGAAAAATGACTATCATAAGACAAAAATTGCCTGTTATATGGGCTTTATCACGCAGGCTATTGCGGCAAACTTTGCACCGCTTCTTTTTTTAAAATTTCACAATGACTATCATATTTCTCTCGGTAATATTGCTTTGATATCCACGTTCTTCTTTTTCACACAGCTTCTGGTTGATCTGTTCTGTGCCAAATTAGTAGATTATATCGGATATCGTATTTGCGTTGTTGCATCAGAAATATTTGCTTCACTTGGTCTGGTTGGACTGGCATTTTTACCTGATCTTTTACCTGATCCTTTCATTGGAATTATATGCAGTGTCGTTGTTTATGCTATCGGAAGTGGCTTAATCGAAGTGCTTTGCAGCCCTATTATTGAAGCCTGTCCATTTGAAAACAAAGAAGCAACGATGAGCCTGCTCCATTCCTTTTACTGTTGGGGAGCTGTTGGAACAATTTTGATTTCCAGCTTGTTTTTTCTGATATTCGGCATAAACAGCTGGAAATGGCTTGCCGTGATATGGGCACTGATTCCTGCTGTTAACACTTATAATTTCATGACCTGTCCGATTGAGCATCTGGTTGATAATGGCACTGGGATGGGAATTAAAAGTCTATTTGCCAAACCTTTTTTCTGGGTTGTGATATGTCTGATGGTATGTTCTGGAGCTTCTGAACTTGCAATGGCTCAATGGGCATCTGCTTATGCCGAATCTGCACTGGGATTGTCAAAAGCACTGGGAGATTTAGCAGGTCCATGTATGTTTGCAGTCACCATGGGCATCAGCCGCATAATTTTTGGGAAATATGGAAAACAGCTGGATTTAATGAAGTTTATGGGTGGTTCCGGCATATTATGTGTTATCTGCTATCTTCTTTCTGCCTTGTCATCTAATTCGATTATCGGACTTATCGGTTGTATAGTATGTGGATTTTCAGTTGGAATTATGTGGCCGGGAACGATCAGTATTTCCTCAAAAACGTTTCCAAAAGGGGGGACAGCTATGTTCTCTCTCCTTGCCATGGCAGGAGATTTAGGCGGCAGTATCGGGCCTGGAATTGTTGGCCGTATCACTCAGAACGCCGGGAATAATATTAGGAGCGGCATGAGATGCGGGCTTATTTTTCCAGTAATTCTATTATTCATGCTCTTTCTTCTATATCGAAAAAATCAGCAATCGCAAAAATAGCACCCGCGACAGCACACACGCTGTCACAGGTACTATTTATCCCACTATATTTTCTTAGAAATTCTTTCTACTGAATAAACATCGCATCCCCGAAGGAGAAAAATCTGTATCCTTCCTTCACTGCTTCCTCATAAGCCGCCAGCACATGCTCTCTTCCCGCAAGTGCAGAAACCAGCATTAATAATGTTGACTCCGGCAGATGGAAGTTTGTGATCAGACAATCCAGCACTTTGAATTGATAACCCGGATAGATGAATATCTCCGTCCATCCGCTGCTTTCTCTCAGCATACCGTTTTCGTCCGCTGCGGACTCAATGGTACGGCAGCTTGTAGTTCCAACACAAATTACACGATGACCGTTTTTCTTCGCATTGTTGATCTTGTCAGCGGCTTCCTGTGTTACCATATAGAACTCTGAATGCATATGGTGTTCCAGGATATTGTCCACTTTTACCGGACGAAACGTACCAAGTCCGACATGCAATGTTACCTCTGCAATATCAACGCCCATATCCTTTACCTGCTGAAGCAGTTCCGGTGTAAAATGTAACCCTGCAGTCGGAGCTGCTGCAGAACCGTCATATTTTGCATAAACAGTCTGATAACGGTTCTTGTCCTTTAACTGATGTGTGATATATGGCGGTAGCGGCATCTGACCTAACTGATCCAGAATTTCTTCAAAAATTCCTTCATAAGTAAATTTGATCAGACGGTTGCCCTCTTCCACGATATCAATCACTTCACCGACTAAAAGTCCACCACCAAAAATAATTTTTGTGCCGACTTTTGCCTTTTTACCCGGTTTTACCAGCGTTTCCCAGACATCGTTTTCCTTGCGTTTTAGCAACAGAATTTCAATTTTTGCCTGAGTCCCCTCTTTTTCACCAAACAGACGGGCCGGAATTACTTTTGTATTGTTTAAGACAAGGCAGTCACCTGGTTTCAGGAATTCTGTGATTTCCCGGAATACATGATGAGAATACTCGCCAGTCTCTTTATCCAGGACCAGAAGTCTGGAGGATGAACGATCCTCCAGCGGGTCCTGCGCAATCTGCTCCTGTGGCAGATCAAAATAATAATCTGTTACCTTCATTTCGTTTTCATTCAATACAGACACCAACTTTCTACTGGCGCAACTCGATACCAAGACGCTCCAGACCGTTCATGATCTTCTTCATGGCAGCAGTGATATCTGCTTCCTCTAACGTACGGTCTTTTGCACGGAAGGTCAGTTTATAAGCCAGAGATTTGAATCCTGCTTTAATCTGTGCGCCCTCATAAATATCAAATAATTCATAAGACTCAAGAATCTTGCCGCCTCTCTCGTCAAATACCTTCTCAATATCGCCTGCAAGTACATGTTTCGGAACAACCATACTGAGGTCACGGCTGACTGCCGGGTATTTTGCAATGCCTTCGTATTTTCGGTCAAAGGTTGCACGGGAAACGATTTCCGGCATATCAATGACAGCAACGTATACGCGATCTTTAATGGAGTAATTTGCTGCAACAGTCGGATGAACCTCACCGAGGTAGCCGATTACCTGACCATCATAAATAACATTTGCCTGACGTCCAGGATGTAAGAAGGACAATTCCGACTCCGGATCATACTCCGGTTTCAGATTCATACCTACTTTATACAGAAATTCCTCAATAACACCTTTCATGGTATAGAAATCGCCATCACCGTAGAATCCCAGTGTAAACTGCATGCGCTCTTCCGGAAGTTCTGTAACAGGCTCCTGTTTTGGCAGATAAATATTTCCTAATTCATACAGTCGAACATCTTTGTTTCTACGATTGAAGTTGGTAGAAAGAGAGGTCAGCATTCCATTTAAAGAAACTGTACGCATAATACTGAAGTCCTCTCCAAGCGGATTGGAAATAGTTACGGTATTACGCAGCTGACTGTCTGCCGGAAGTAATAATTTATCAAATACCTTCGGACTCTCAAAGGAGTATGTCATTCCCTGTGAAAATCCGCAGAACTGGGCAACTTCTCTTGCCACTTCCTCTACACGAAGTTTAAAGGACAGTTTACCTGTTGTGGATTCTCCGGATGGAAGTGTTGTCGGGATATTGTCATATCCGTAGAAACGTGCTACTTCCTCTGCGATATCTGCATCACGGAGCAAATCCTGTCTCCAGGATGGAACGATGACTTCCTGTGTCTCCTCATCAAAACCAAGGTCGATTTTTTTGAAATATCCGATCATTGTCTCTGCAGAAATATCAGTTCCGAGCAGACCATTGATCCAATCCGGATCAAATGCGATTCTTCTGCCTGTCATTTCTTTCTGGTATACATCAACGACACCGCCAACGACTTCACCTGCGCCAAGTTCTTCGATGAGCTGGCAGGCACGGTTCATAGCCACGATGGCATTGTTCGGATCCAGACCTTTTTCAAATTTGGAAGAGGCGTCGGTACGAAGACCTACTTTTTTGCTGGACAGACGGATGTTTGTTCCATCGAAGCATGCTGCCTCAAATAACATCGTCTGTACATTATCTGTGATCATGGAGTTTTCGCCACCCATGATACCTGCAAGTCCAACGGCTTTCTCACCGTCACAGATCATCAGAATGCTGTCATCTAAAGTACGCTCCTGACCATCTAATGTCACGAATTTCTCACCTTTTGCTGCACGGCGAACACGGATCTCATGACCTGCAATCGTATCCAGATCATATGCATGCATCGGCTGACCAAACTCTTCCATCACGTAGTTTGTGATATCTACGATATTGTTGATCGGACGGATACCGTGAGCAGCCAGTCTGTGCTGCATCCACTTCGGTGACGGTGCGATTTTGATATTTTTTACTACACGTGCGGTATAACGTGGGCAAAGATCTGCATCCTCGACAGATACTTTGATGTAATCGTTGACATCCTCAGAATTTCCTGTCTCTGTCACTACCGGCGGAACAAACTCTTTTCCG
Organism: Eubacterium ramulus; assembly: GCF_003122485.1. GTDB lineage: Bacteria > Bacillota > Clostridia > Lachnospirales > Lachnospiraceae > Eubacterium_I > Eubacterium_I ramulus_A. The sequence goes on along the minus strand of NZ_JRFU01000022.1, from coordinate 18,175 downwards.
AAAGTAGCTGCTGCCTCACGTGCAATACCAAGAATGGCGAAGCAGTCTACACGGTTGGATGTAATTTCGTACTCTACTACTACGTCATCTAATCCCAGATAAGATACCGCGCTCTCTCCTACCGGAGCATCTTCCGGTAAGATGTAAAGTCCGTCAGCGGCTGCATCTGGATACATATCGGTATTGGATCCAAGCTCCTCGATGGAACACATCATACCGTTGGATTCCACACCTCTTAATTTACCTTTTTTGATCTTGATGCCGCCTTCTACGACTTTTCCATCATGTCCGCCGGCAACACGTCCGCCGTCTAATACAACCGGAACTTTTGCACCTTCAAATACATTTGGTGCACCGGTTACGATCTGTGTGGTCTCTCCGCCGATATCTACCTGGCAGATCACCAGTTTGTCTGCATCCGGGTGTTTCTCTACTTTTAATACCTGACCGATGACGATTTTTTCCAGATCCTCATCTAATTTTTTATATCCTTCTACTTTTGAACCGGAAAGTGTCATCGCATCCATGTATTCCTGCGGCTCTACTTCTAATTCCGGAACATATGCTTTTATCCAAGATAATGAAGTTGTCATGTTTCTTTCTCCTACTAATCTATTATTCAAAAATGTTATTTCGCTTTGCTCGTGCAGATTCGAAAATCTACGATTTAGAACTGTTTTAAGAAACGATCATCGTTTTCATAAAGCAGACGCATGTCGTCGATCTCATATTTTAACAGTGCGATACGCTCCAGACCTACACCGAAAGCGAATCCGGAATATTCTTTCGGATCAATTCCGCTCATTTCAAGTACGTGCGGATGAACTATTCCACAGCCAAGGATCTCGATCCATCCCTCGCCTTTACAGAAACGGCATCCTTTTCCACCGCATTTGAAGCAGGTTACGTCTACCTCTGCACTCGGCTCTGTGAACGGAAAGTGATGCGGACGGAATTTTACTTTTGTCTCCGGTCCGAACAGCTCTTTTGCAAACTCCTGCAGTGTTCCTTTCAGATCTGCAAATGTAACACCTTTGTCGATTACCAGACCTTCGATCTGATGGAAGGACGGAGAATGGGTTGCATCTACTTCATCGGCACGGAATACACGTCCCGGTGCGATCATACGGATCGGCAGTTTACCTTTTTCCATAACACGAACCTGTACCGGAGAAGTCTGGGTACGAAGTACGATCTTGTCATTGATGTAGAAAGTATCCTGCTCATCTTTTGCCGGATGGTTTGCCGGAATATTCAGAGCCTCAAAGTTGTAGTAATCATACTCTACTTCCGGTCCTTCTACGACTTCATATCCCATACCAACAAAGATACGCTCTACTTCTTCCAGGGCAATGGTATTTGGATGACCGTGTCCAACGCGGTTTTTCTTTGCCGGAAGTGTTACGTCGATGACTTCTTTTTTCAGTTTGTGCTCCAGTTCCAGAGCTTCCATTTTTTTCTTTCTCTCTTCCAGTTTCTGCTCGATAGCAGCTCTGGTCTCATTTACCATCTGACCAACCAGCGGACGCTCCTCCGGGCTGACATCTTTCATTCCTTTTAATACAGCAGTAAGTTCACCTTTTTTTCCAAGGAAAGCGACACGGACATCATTTAATCCATTTAATCCCTCAGAATTCTCGATAGAAGCAAGTGCTTTTTCTCTGATCTGCTTTAACTTGTCTTTCATCTTTAATCTCCTTCTTTAAATATAAATAATTTCGTTTTATATGAGTGCGCCTCTGCACAAAGTGCTTTTCACAGGAAATCCAGTGTGAGTTATCAGAACATAAAAAAACGCCCCTTCGTAAAAAGGGACGAAAAATTTCCGCGTTACCACCCGGTTTCCCGACATGCATCGGACACTCTAATGCGTAACGTGCATGACCCGTCTGTTCCTACTTGACATTCCGTTGTTCAAAACAGCAGCTCCAATGGGAAGTTCACCAGATGTCTTTCCTTAAGTGTATTCTCAGCCAATGTACACTCTCTCTGTAATCCGATCATCTGCCTACTGACATCTTCTCAGCTTTTAATATATTGTTCCTGATCTGTAATTCAGGAATGATTCAAACATAATCATACATCCGAACCAAAACTAGCATTTATTCTAGCATAGCTTATTTAAAACATCAAGTATTTTTATCCTGCTGCCGTTCTTTTTTTCTACGACGCGCTTCCTGAATCTCCACCAGCAGAATTTCAAACAGATTGTTGACTTCCGCACACACCAGAAAAATATACATGCTGATGTAAAGCCAGAACATCAATAATAAAATCGTGGTCAGACTGCCATACAATGAAAATCCATTAAAATAATTCACATAAATGGACAGTCCAAAGGAAAATACATACCACGCGGCGGAACATCCAACTGCCCCGATCAACTGACTTCTATAAGTAGCGGTGCGGTTTGGCAGCACTTTATAAATAAACATAAAAAATATGATCAGCACAAAAAACAAAATGAGCAGACGCAGTTTTAAAATAATGTCTGTTACAATAGACAAAATCGGTGCGTACTGCACCAGCATGTTTTGAATCTTCTGACCAAACACCAGAAATACCATCAGTAAAATAATGACCAAGATCAATACAAATGTCTCGATCATTGCACGAAAACGCAGTACGAACCAATTTCGTGTCTCATCGGTATCATAAACGATATTCAATCCGTAACGAAGACTCTGGATAGACTTTGCCGCTGAATAAATTGCAAAAATCACCGCGATTGGCAGCACCTTCGCTGAATTTGTATACACTTCGTCTACTATATTGATCAGCATCGGTGTAATCTTAATCTGCCCCGGAACCACCATCTGGATCACGGACAGTACCGTACTCTCGCTCACCGGAGTAAACCGCAGAAGTGACAGAAACACCAACAGAAATGGAATCGCTGACATAATGATAAACAGTGCTGCCTGTGCCGCATAAGCTCCAATATTATCTTTTTTCAATTTCGCCAAAAAGAACCTTATCAAATGCTTATAGTCCATAGTTTCTCCCCTTTGATGCACAAAATGCACCGTTCTCATATGTTTACAATTCGATAGATTACCAGATTTTATCCATTTCAGCAAGTTTTTTCTTCTATTTGCCATGCTCCCTTTGCATTTTCCCTTTCTTTCTGCTCTACTATTTTCCCAAAAAAAGCTCTGTTCCAGGGAAAAAATACTGCAAGATCTCGGCTGCCGTTTTGCCTGCCCGTGCCATGCCATCTGCACCGTACTGACTCATGCCGATCCCGTGTCCCAGTCCTCCGCCCATGATCTCATATCTGCCATTTTCCTGTTCCTGCAACGTAAAAAACGCACTTGGCAGCATGGTAATAGTATTGACATTCTCCCCGTTTTTATCCGTCAGAGACACACAGATCTGCCAAATCAGGTTACGGATGAGATTTTCATTGTATACATGCACCTCTCCCGCATCAAAAATAACTGCCAGATCCGTTACCGCACCGGAATCTGACCTGTCGCAGATCTTAATTCCGGTACAATCGCCAAAGTCGGATACAGACGCCACATGCTGTCCGTTCCGGGACAAAGCTGTCAGTTTCCCATCCTGACGACTTAAAGCTTCTTCGATTTTTTTCATCAGCTGATCCCTGCGCTCCGACACCTGAAGTTCTCCTTTCCACCGGAAAAATCTGCTTTCGCTGTCATATGCCTGCACGGACCAGTCTTTCAAAAAATCATCCACAGAAACCGGCTGTTCCCCGGAAAGCAGCAGACTTACTTTTCCAAGATAAGCCAACGGTTCCTGCTGCCACACTTCCAGACCGGTAGTATAACCGCAGGAAGTTGAAAAATAATAGACCGATGCCAGCCGTCCTTCATAGCTTAAAACTTCACCTGCTGTTGCGTTTACTGCATCTGTCGCCGCCTGATTTTCATTGGCAGGCAGATACACCTGGCATGCGGTCGTATCATCCACATCTGCATGATAAGTTTCATACGTGGTTCCAAGTGCCTGTATGGCAGCATAAGTTCTGGCACAAACTGCCTGCGCCTTCAAAGCCTCCGGTGCAAAGGAAGAAGGCATTTCCCCGGGAACTACACCGCACAGATATTCCTCCATTCCCAATTCATTGACCAGCCATAATCCGGAATCTCCACGATACACATGCAGATTTCCTGCATAGTTTCCTTTTTCGTTTCCATCCGAATCGCATAATTTTAATTTGCCGTCCCCAGAGATTTTGGCAAGCACCTGATCGGTCTGGTGCTCCTCCATCCATACTTTACAGCTTCGTGCTTCTCCTGCCGGAATCACATCTTCCGTTTCTCCGGCACAAAGCTTCCATTCCGCATCACATTTGATCCAGACGTCTTCCCGAAAGACATTCTGCTTCTGATCCTGTGTCAGTAACACCCGGATCGTATCCGGAACTGTGATCTGATCTGTGACTTCCGTCCCCTGTTCTGTCGCCCCGTTTTCCGCCTTTTCACTGTCTTTTCCCTCCGTCTGTTTCTGTTCTTCCTGTGAACAAATTCCAAGGATCAGATTGCCCTGCACATATACCACATATTTTTTTCCATATTCCATCCGGCAGCTTTCCAGATCACAATCATAATTTCCATTATCTGCCATAATCCGTGCTTCTCCGAATACTTTTCCAAGATACTGTAACATAACCTGAGACACCGTATCCTTTACCTGAAGTTTTTCCAGTAAACGCTCATACACCACATTCCACTGCGCCCGGCTTAAGACATCTCCTGCGACAAGCTGTGCCTGTCCCAGAATTTCTTCCGTATACTCCCCGAATCCCAGTTTTTCAAAAATCAGCTGAACATCCTCTGTTGTCACATATTCCTGCAATTCCGGAAGCAGCAGCCGCCTTGTCTCCTCCGGTGTCAGATTGGCAGCCTGAAGGTATCCAGCCAATTCTAAAGATCTGACACGATCTGACCATCCACCTGCATCCTCTACTGCCTGCACATTTGGTTTTAACAGAAAAACCAGCACAAAAAGCAAACCAATTCCCATACATAACCATTTATATTTGCGGCGTCTGCGCCTGTTCTTCTGTCTGATCACATATGCCCGTCCATAACTTACCACCGTTTTTTGCTGCCTCATCATTGCCACGCTTCCTCTCTTTTTACCCACTGCCATCCATTTGCCGCATGCTTTCAATGATTTTTCATCGAATCATTTTGAAAATAGTCCTGTTTGTGTGAAACATCATCTCACATCTGATGTAACACCTTATGGTTTTCCGGGCAAAAAAAGAACCGGATATGACGCATTCACATCATATCCGGTGATTCTCTTTTGTATTTTATGTTTTTTATCTTTTGTAACGTAGGTCTTTCTCTTTTGTGATCCCAGAGTGCCGTTCCTGCAATTTTGACTCCTAGCAACGCTAGGGGGGATTCCGCAACCGGTCTTCTGCCTTCCACTGCATATTCGGTGGCCTGGCATCCAGCCGGCGATTTAAGATTCCCATAAAAGAAAATGTAGGTTCAAAATAGCAGGGTTCTCGCACACCCCAGGAATCGCTTTCGCTATAAATGATTATACTTTACTATGTGCATCTTGACAATAAAAAATTCAAATTTTTTTCAGGAAAGTTCTGGCACGGTTTATCTACTACATGAACTTAACGTAAACTTTTTATTTTCAAAAGAACACATAGACAAACGATCATCTACTTCTACTTTTTCATTGAAAAAGCATAAGGCAGCAGTTCTTCTAATGTAACTGTCTTGTAATCGCCCTTGCAGCTTACCATAGTCACTTCAAACTCCGGTCCGCAAAACTCTGCCATCACCTGACGACAGACACCGCAAGGTGACGTTACTTCTTCGCTGTCACTGATAATCGCAATTGCCTGAAATTCACGATAACCTTCTGAAACGGCTTTAAAAATCGCGGTACGCTCCGCACAGTTTGTTGGTCCGTAAGCAGAATTTTCAATATTGCATCCGGTAAATACGGTACCATCTTTGCACAGCAGCGCTGCACCGACATAAAAACCGGAATACGGCACATATGCTTTTTCTTTCGCTTTTGCTGCTTTTTTGATCAGTTCCGTTACATCCATGTTATTCTCCGTCCTGCAGCATGGAAATTGCACTGCTTGTACCGATTCTGCTGCATCCTGCTTCAATATACTGCTCCATATCTTCTTTGGAACGAATACCTCCGGCAGCTTTGATCTTTACATTCGGTCCGATATGCTCTTTCATCAGACAAACATCTTCCAAAGTTGCTCCTCCGGTTCCAAATCCAGTAGATGTCTTGATAAAATCCGCTCCAGCTGCAGTAACAGCATGACACATTTCGATTTTTTCTTCTTCGGTCAGATAACAGGTTTCGATGATAACTTTTAAAATCTTATCCCCAACTTCCTGTTTCAGCAGCCGAATTTCTTCGGTTACCTGCGGATACTGTCCGTTTTTCACCATGCCAAGGTTGATCACCATATCAATCTCGCTGGCGCCATCCGCCAATGCCTGACGTGTCTCCATCAGCTTTGCCTCTGTATTCGCATTGCCAAGCGGAAAACCAACAACTGTGCAAATGTTTAATTCCGGAAAATACTCATGTGCACGCTTTACATAACTGCTTGGAATACATACAGAAGCCATGCGGAAGAAACGCGCTTCCTGACATAACTGCTGAATCTCTTTCCAGGTCGTTACTGCTTTTAATGCAGTATGATCGACAAATCTGTACAATTCTTCTTTCTTCATATCTTTACCTCATTTTTACGAATATATCAATCATAATACATTTTGTACAAAAAATCTATACTTACTGATATTTTCAGAAATTGTCACAACAAATATGCATTTTCCTTCTGTTTCCGGGCAACAATTACTATAACTTATTAATATCATAAGGCAGTCTGTTTTTTTAATTATTGTATCACTTATAATAGAACTTACTTTCAATGCCATCTTGCTTACAGATGTGAATTAATATATACTGTGTTTCGGAAAAATGATCATTAAATTTTTTTCAATAAAAAAAGAAAGATTCAGGAAATGTAAATTACTCCATATTCCCTGAACCCTTCTGTCTGTTTTTACTTCTACATATATTTCTTATCCATATGTTTTCTTTGCTTTGCTAAGCTGAGCCATGTACCATGCAATTCCAACCAGAAAAATACCAATTCCAATCGCTTCTGCCAATTTATTCGTAATAAGAAACTCTGTAATCAGTCCCCATACACCAAAAAGCATACACAAAACACCAAAAATAATGGTCTTTGGTGACATTACTTCACAAAACTCTTTTGGCTGCCGAATATGATACAGTTCCTGTTCGGAAAACAACCATTTTGGAATCTGATGTTCGCATTTCATCTTGCCTGCAGTAAACAGACAGTAAATACCGCAAATAATCAAAATCACATCTACAATGCTCATAACCCCGTCTCTATTAAGCGCTGCTGCTACAACCATGCCTACTCTTATTCTCCCATTTTAAGAAACTCTTTTACCACCTTCGGCATTTCCGCAACTTCGCATACGGTCTTATGAAGTACTTCCGCACTGCGGATATCCTCGATGGCCTGCGGAACTTTAACGTTCGCAATCCTTGAGAGTTCGTCTACCAGTTCAAAATCTGTCATGGAATCATATTTCTCATCAATAGCATCCATAACACTTCTTGTAAATTTGAACGGGCTTGCAGTTGAAGCGATGACTGTTTTTGTCTCATCCTTTGTCTCTGCTTTATATTTTCCGTATACGCCGGCTGCTACTGCTGTATGTGTATCAATGACATAACCTGTCTTCTCATATAATGAAGATATTACTTCTGCTGTCTCTTTCTCCGTTGTGTAATTGCCGTAGAAGTTCTCTAACTGCGCCTTCATCTCGTCTGTGATGACATATTTTCCATCTTTGGATAATGCTGCCATCAGTTTTGCATTCTCATCTGCGCTCTCACCGGCAATGCGGTAGATCAGACGTTCTAAGTTGCTGGAGATCAGAATATCCATCGACGGTGAAGAAGTCAGGATAAATTCACGGTTTTTGTCGTATTCTCCGGTGCGGAAGAAATCGTATAATACTTTGTTCTCATTGGATGCGCAGATTAGTTTTGCAATCGGAAGTCCCATATTTTTTGCATAATATGCTGCTAAAATATTACCAAAGTTTCCAGTCGGAACTACTACATTAATCGGCTCACCCTCAGCGATTCTGCCGTTTGCATACATTTTTGCATATGCATATACATAGTAAACGATCTGCGGAACCAAGCGTCCGATATTGATGGAGTTTGCGGAGGAGAAACGGTATCCTGCCTGAAGCAGTTCTTCTTTCATCTCCGGATCAGAAAACATCTGTTTTACACCGGTTTGTGCCTGGTCAAAGTTTCCGTGGATTCCTACAACGAATGTATTATCACCTTTCTGGGTAACCATCTGTTTTTCCTGAATCGGGCTGACACCGTTCTTCGGATAAAATACAATGATCTTGGTTCCTTCTACATCTGCGAAACCTGCCAGCGCTGCTTTGCCGGTATCTCCGGAAGTAGCGGTCAGAATAACAATATCCTCTTTTACCTCATTTTTGCGGGCTGCTGTAATCAGCAGGTGCGGAAGAATGGATAATGCCATATCTTTGAATGCAATGGTTGCACCGTGGAACAGTTCCAGATAATAAGCGCCGTCTGCTTCTACTAACGGTGCGATTTCCGGTGTGTCAAATTTGGAATCATAAGCACGATCGATACAGTTTTTCAGTTCTTCCTCTGTAAAATCTGTCAGGAATCGGCTCATAACTTCGTATGCAGTCTCCTGATAACTCATTTTTGCCAGTTCCTCTACCGGAATATCCAGTTTCGGGATTTCTGTCGGCACATACAATCCTCCATGCTTTGCCAGTCCGTTTAAAATTGCCTGGGAGGCAGTTACTTTCTCTGATGCATCTCTGGTATTTGCATATAAAATTGCCATAATTTCTTCCTTTCTGTCTGCTGTCTCGCTTTTTCTACTCTCACATAAAATTTTCATCCGGTATTTCCACAATTTTCTCCTGATCATACGCAGAAGCTATTGTTCTGGAAAACACCTGACAGATCACAATTATTTTCGTTTGCTGTTAATATAATTTACCAGACCTTCACTGTCAATGATTTTCTGCATAAATGGTGGAAAAGCCTGTCCCTGATACTCGGTTCCTTTTGTACGGTCATAGATTTTACCACTGTCGAAATCGATTTCTACCTCATCGCCTTCCTCGATCTCACGGGATGCTTCCGGGCACTCAATGATCGGAAGTCCGATATTGATGGAATTACGATAAAAAATACGTGCAAATGTCTCTGCAATAATGCAGCTCACACCTGCGGTCTTTAAACATAACGGTGCATGTTCTCTGGAAGAACCGCATCCAAAGTTCTTTCTTGCCACGATAATGTCACCCGGCTGTACACGCTGTGTAAAAGTCGGATCGATATCAACCATTGCATGGCTTGCAAGCTCCTGAGCGTCAAATGAATTCAGATATCTTGCCGGAATGATTACGTCAGTATCTACGTTGTCACCATATTTAAATACATGTCCTTTTGCTGCTTTCATTATTTGTCACCTACTTTCTCAGGATTTGCGATATAACCTGCAATCGCACTTGCTGCTGCCACCTCCGGAGATGCCAGATAGATCAGAGACTCTACATCTCCCATTCTTCCGACAAAGTTACGGTTTGTGGTAGATACACATTTCTCACCCGGAGCCATAACACCCATATGACCGCCCATACATGGTCCGCAACTTGGTGTATTAAATGCACAGCCTGCATCGATAAAGATATCAACAAGACCTTCTTTGATACATTCTTTGTATACTTCCTGTGTAGCAGGAACAACCATAACACGTACATCCGGATGAACGGTATGTCCTTTTAAAATTGCTGCCGCCTTTCTCATATCGGAAATACGTCCGTTTGTACATGATCCGATCACTACCTGATCGATCTTGATCGGCTCCATAGCCTCTACTTCATCAATTGTCTTTGCATTGCCCGGAAGATGTGGAAATGCAACGGTTGGACGGACTTCAGACAGATCAATCTCAACGACCTGATCATACTGTGCATCTTCATCCGGCTCATAAGTGGTATACTGTTTATCCGAATGAGCGTCCATGTAAGCTCTGGTCTGGTCATCTACGATAAAGATACCGTTTTTAGCACCTGCTTCAATCGCCATGTTTGCCATAGTGAAACGGTCATCCATGGTCAGGTTTGCGATACCATCGCCGACAAACTCCATAGATTTGTATAATGCGCCATCTACACCGATCTTGCCGATGATGTGGATAATAACATCTTTTCCACTGACATACGGACCCGGTTTTCCAGTCAGTACGAATTTAATCGCGGACGGAACCTTGAACCAGAGTTCTCCGGTTGCCATACCTGTTGCGATATCAGTAGTTCCTACACCGGTGGAAAATGCACCAAGTGCACCATATGTACAGGTATGAGAATCTGCACCGATGATACATTCACCGGCTACAACGATTCCATACTCCGGTAAAATTGCATGCTCTACACCACATTTTCCTTGTACCAGATACCATTTCAGTCCCTGCTCTTTTGCAAAATCCTGAATAGATCTGGAGTTGATTGCGGATTTGATATCCTTATTCGGTGTAAAATGGTCCGGTACGAGTACTACTTTATCCTTATCAAATACTTTGTCTGCCATCTGTCGAAAAATCGGCAGCGCCATCGGACCAGTAATATCATTAGCCATAACAACGTCCAGTTTTGCTTCAATTAACTGACCGGCTGTTACAGAATCAAGTCCTGCATGGGCAGCAAGAATTTTCTGTGTCATAGTCATTCCCATTGTATGTTCCTCCTTATGTTTCACAGTAAAATATATTTTATCACTTTACTGTAGTAAATCAACTCATTAAACAATATTTTATCATACACATTTTCAGAATACAAGAGTCAAGCGGATATTCGCAATCCGCTTACGCTACTTGCTCATAACCAAATAGCTGCTATGCCGCTTATCAGAAGGTTATACATTCCCTCCTGATAAAGAGAAGCCCTGCCCTGCTTATTGCTTTACGCAATCAAAGCAGGAGGACTTCCTTCATTTAGTTAAAAAAGAGGGCTGCGCATGCGCAACCCCCGTCTTGTATTTCTGATTAGTTATTGATTAACTTATCTTCGCCATTCCAGCTGTAAAGTTTACGGATTTCAGCACCAACAGCCTCAGACTGATGCTCTGCTGCTAATTTACGCATAGCTTTGAAGTGAACCTGACGTCCTGCCGGAGACATATCCAGTAAGAACTCTTTTGCAAATGTACCATCCTGAATATCGGAAAGGATTTTCTTCATTGCTTTCTTTGTATCTTCTGTAACGATCTTCGGTCCTGTAATGTAATCGCCATACTCAGCTGTGTTAGAGATAGAATATCTCATTCCAGCGAAACCTGACTGGTAAATTAAGTCTACGATCAGTTTCATCTCATGGATACACTCGAAGTAAGCATTTCTCGGATCATATCCAGCCTCAACCAGAGTCTCGAAACCAGCCTGCATTAATGCACAAACACCACCACAAAGTACTGCCTGCTCACCGAAGAGGTCTGTCTCTGTCTCTGTACGGAAGGTTGTCTCAAGAACACCGGCTCTTGCTCCACCGATTGCCAGTGAGTATGCAAGTGCAAGATCCATAGCTTTTCCTGTAGCATCCTGCTCTACAGCTACCAGACACGGAACACCTTTGCCTGCCTGATACTCGCTTCTTACTGTATGACCCGGTCCTTTCGGAGCGATCATTGTAACATCAACATCTGCTGGTGGTTTGATGCATCCGAAGTGGATGTTGAAACCATGAGCAAACATTAACATGTTGCCTGCCTCAAGGTTCGGCTCAATGTCTTTTTTATACATATCTGCCTGAAGCTCATCATTGATCAGAATCATGATGATATCAGCTTTTTTTGCAGCTTCTGCTGCTGTATATACTTCGAAGCCCTGTGCTTCTGCTTTTGCCCAGGATTTGCTGCCTTTGTAAAGACCAATGATGACATTACATCCGGACTCCTTTGCATTTAATGCATGTGCATGTCCCTGGCTACCATAGCCAATCACTGCGATTGTTTTACCTTCTAAAAGAGAAAGGTTACAATCTTCCTGGTAATAAATCTTTGCGTTTGCCATTGTCTTATCCTCCATTTGCAAATGATTATTTAATCTATAATAGTAACATTCGAAGAACCTCTGCTCAGTCCGGTAATTCCGGTACGAGCCAGCTCAAGAATGTCATATCCTCTCAACAAATCCAAAAAAGCATCAAGCTTACTTTGGCCACCGGTCAATTCAATCACCATGGAGTCATTAGAGACATCCACGATCTTTGCCCGGAAAATATTAGCAACAGAAAGTACTGCCTGACGCTGTGTATCATTGATCTTTATCTTTACAAGGATCAGTTCACGGCATACGGACTCTCCATCCTGAAGTTTTTTAATGTCAATTACATCTTCCAGTTTCGCCAGCTGTTTCTCAATCTGTTCCAGAATCTGTTCATCTCCACTGGAAACTACTGTAATTCTGGTAAATCTCGGATCTGCTGTCACGCCTGCGGAAAAACTGTCTATATTATATCCACGTCGGCTGAACAGTCCGGAAATATGGCTTAAAACACCGGAAGTATTCTCAACTAACAGAGATAACACTTGTTTTCTCATGTGAAAACCACCTTTCTACGTTACTGCACATTCTAGCAACATCTATTTTCTTTGTCAAGGGTATGGTTTACCCGATTTTGTCTATTTTGCGAATATTTTTTCACTTTTTCAATATATTTATAAGTTCCCCAAAAGTATCCAGCTTTCGGTACAGTAACCGGGAAAGTTCCGCATCCGGCTGTGACAGATCCGGGATCATAATGGTACGGCATCCGGCTGCATGTGCCGACATCACACCATTTGGGGAATCCTCCACCGCATAGCAGTTTTCCGGCTGAACCCCTAATACCTCGCAGGCATACAGATACACATCCGGCGCCGGTTTTCCGCGTTTTACCATAGATGCACTGATCACATGGTCAAAAAACGGAAGTAACCCTGCCAGTTTCAGATTGCTGACTGCCTGTTCCTGTGCCGTCGCTGTAACAACTGCCATCGAATATCCCATCTGGCGCAATTTTTCCAGTGTCTGTGGCACCTGCGGCTTCAACGGAATTTCATGTGCCAGCATATCTTTCATCAGATCTACTCTCTCCTGACGGATCGCACGATAATCGACCTCTTCTCCAAACCACTCCTGAAACTGGGCAACATTATACGGGGCACCAAGGCTTCGTAATTTCAGCACCTCTGACGCATCCAGTTCATATCCGGCATCCGCGATTGCCTTGCGCCACGCCCACTGATAATGTTTTTCCGTATCAAATAAAGTTCCATCCATATCAAACAAAATCGTATTCATACTTTTCCTCACTTTTGCACACAGTCCACAGATGCTGCTTCTACTATTTATATTTGCTTTTTACTCACTGATTTTTTCGATCTCCATATTTTTCGGCAGGATCAGGCTCAGAATGATCGCTACCACAAATACAACTGCCACGCAGTTTGCGGAAAATACGTCTTTGACGATCTGCGGGAAAATATTCCAGATCTCCACTTCACTGGTGGATGTAAATCCGATACCAATGGCAAGGGATAATGCCGCGATCGTTACATTTCTCTGAGAAAAACCTGTCTTTGCCAGCATCTGGATACCACTGATCATGATCGTACCAAACATCATAATGGTACATCCGCCCAACACGGACTGCGGCAGACTTGCAAAAAAATTACCGATTGGCGGAAACAGACCTGCAAGGATCATAAAAACGGCACCTGTCATAATCGTAAAACGGTTGACTACTTTTGTCATATTGACCAGACCTACGTTCTGGCTGAAAGAAGTAACCGGCGGGCATCCGAATAATCCGGAAATAGAGCTTGCGAAACCGTCACATGCCAGTGCTCCGGAAATCTCTTTCTCTGTAATCTCACGACCAAGGCCGCCGGCCACAAGAGCAGTGGAATCACCTATCGTTTCTGCTGCGGATACCATAAAAATAATGGCAACGGAAATGATCGCACTCAGATTAAATTCCGGGCGATACGGAAGCAGGTGCGGCAAAGAGATCAGACCGCCATCCAGCATACCGGACAGATCGACCTGTCCCATGCATAATGCAATAATATAGCCTACGATCAGTCCGACCAGCACGGACAACTGTTTTAAATATCCTTTTGCCACGGCATTGAAGATCAGGCAGACTGCCAGTGTCACCAGACCAAGCACCAGATTCTGTACGGAACCGAAATCATCGGTATAGCCGCCGCCAAAAGAACGGGCACCTACGGTAAACAGGGAATAACCAATGGCTGTAACAACGGATGCGGAAACCACCGGTGTGATAAACCGCTTCCAGTATTTTGCGAACAGACCAAGGACACCCTCACAGACACCGCCGACCAAAACGGCACCGATCATCGTCGGATATCCATACGTGCCACCCACGTAACTTAAGATCGTTACAAAAGTAAAACTTACACCCATAACGATCGGCAGTTTTGCACCGACTTTCCATACCGGATACAGCTGGATCAATGTTGCGATACCTGCAACAAACATGGCATTCTGTAACAGAACCGCCAGTTCCTTACCGCTTAAACCGGAAGCCAGACCGATCATGGTGATTGGTGTCAGATTCGATACAAACATTGCAAGCACATGCTGCAGGCCGAAGGGAATTGCCTTCAGCAACGGCACACGCCCATTCAACCGGTAAATATTTCCGATCGTTGCATTCTCTTTTGATTTCATTTTCATACCTCTTATTTTCTTTTTTTACATGCTGTCTTTCGACAGACACAAAACACTCTCATCATAACATCTATAGTTTTGTATTGCAATGACAGTCTGTACTTTCTTGCCAATTCTTTGCCACTGTGCTATGATAAATTGTAATAATTCAGAACCAACACATCGATATGTTTCTGAATGATCACACAATTTTTGAATTAATAACGGAGGTTTTTTATGATAGAAAAATGGGATATCACTATTCCGGAACTCACCGGAGACGAAGTGCGAAGTGCATACATCTGTCTGCCAGAGGCATACACTTATGACACCAACCGGTGTTTTCCGGTATTGTACATGTTTGACGGTCATAACCTCTTTTTTGACAGTCATGCCACCTATGGGAAATCCTGGGGATTGAAAGAATATATAGAATACACCCATACCCCGCTGATCATCGTTGGCATCGAATGCAACCACAGCCCGGATCACGGACGGTTGCAGGAATATTCCCCTTATGACTTTACTTTACCAAAGGAAGGCAAAATAACCGGTAAGGGCAAGATCACCATGGACTGGCTGACCCGCACCTTCAAACCATACATTGATACACATTACCGAACGCTTCCGGATCGGGAGCACACCTTTATCGCAGGAAGTACCATGGGCGGACTGATGAGTATTTACGCACTTTTGCACTACAATCAGTTTTTTTCCCGCGCAGCGGCACTCTCCCCGTCCCTGTGGATTGCGCCAAACGACTTTATGCAGATGATCCGGCGTTCCCGCCCGCTTTCTGGAAGCATTTTATACATGGACTATGGAAGCCGTGAAATGAAACAGCATCGAAAAATGGACCAGTCTTTTGGTCAGGCGGCTAATCTTCTTCTGGAGAAAAACATTTATCTGGACTGCCGCATCGTACCGAACGGCGAACATTGTGAGGCAAGCTGGGAAAAACAGATTCCGTTTTTTATGAATACACTGATGTATGATCTGTAATAAAATTTCTTACGATCATCAGTTATAATAACATGAATACAATTTCATGATACCTGTACATACATGCAATCTGTTCACACAAACGCTTAAATAATATAGAAGAAACACAAATTCTACCCACTGTGTCCTAATCACTTTTATGATTGTCCGATACTTATTGGAAGGAGTATTTTTCCACATGAACATACAATATTTTAAAAATTACAGTCCCGCACTCGGTCGGAATATGGAATGCAAACTGTACGGTCATGGCGGACAGCCGATCCTGTTTATCCCCTGTCAGGACGGACGTTTTTTCGACTTTGAAAACTTCCACATGACGGATGTCTGGGCACCATGGATCGATTCCGGAGAAGTCACCATTTTCACGGTGGATACCATTGATACAGAGACCTGGTCCAACACAAACGGCGATCCACGCTGGCGTATCTGTCGCCACGAAGACTGGTTCCGCTATCTCACCGATGAGATGGTTCCTTTTATCCATGCAAAAATGAGAGAATGTCAGTCCGATTATACTGACAAAGGAATCATTGCTTTTGGATGCAGTCTTGGTGCTACCCATGCAGCCAACCTGTATTTCCGTCGCCCGGATCTTTTTAATGGTCTGTTGGCATTAAGCGGAATTTACGATGCCACCTACGGATTTGGTTCTTATATGGATGATCTGGTTTATATGAACTCACCGGTTCACTATCTGCCAAATTTACCGGCGGATCACCCTTACATGGAATTGTACCGTCACCGCAAAGCCATCATCTGTGTCGGTCAGGGTCCATGGGAAGAACCTTCCAGCACCTATCAACTGCGGGATATTCTACAGCAGAAACAGATTCCGGCTTGGGTGGATTTCTGGGGATATGACTGTGCCCATGACTGGGACTGGTGGTATAAACAGGTAACTTATTTTGTACCGCATTTGCTGTACGATCCGGTATGATTTGTAGTGAAAAAATTTAGCATGTTTTCCTATATATATTTTTACATACCGATTTATTTGTACTGGCTAATGATATTTTAGCAGATAGCCAATTGTAACTTTTACTATAAGATAATAAATGGATTAGAATACAACAGGGAGAGAAGAACTATGAAAAATGTGATTTTTATTTCTCCGAATTTTCCGGAGAATTACTGGCACTTCTGCCATGAATTAAAAGAAAATGGCATGAATGTTCTGGGTATCGGCGACTGCCCTTATGACGACCTGCGTCCGGAGCTTCAGGAAAGCCTGCAGGAATATTATAAAGTAGACAGCCTCGAAAACTACGATGAAGTCTATGGTGCTGTCGGCTACTTTATCTGGCATTACGGCCGGATTGACTGGTTAGAATCCAACAATGAATACTGGCTGGAGCAGGATGCCCGTCTGCGTACGGATTTCAATATTCCAAGCGGTTTTCACAATGAGGACATGCCGCGTATCAAGTACAAATCCCGTATGAAAGAATATTATCAGCGTGTCGGTATTCCGGTGGCCCGTTATCACATGGTAGACAACTATGAGGGCTGTCTGAATTTCATTCATGAAGTTGGATATCCTGTTGTTACGAAACCAGATAACGGTGTCGGAGCCTCCCATACGTTCAAAATTTCTTCTGATGAAGAACTTGGCAATTTCTTCGCCAACAAATGGGATGATACCGTTTATATCATGGAAGAATTTATCAACGCTGAGATCAATTCCTACGATGCGATCATCGACTCTCACGGCAATCCGATTTTTGAAGCAGGAAATGTTACACCGATGTCTATCATGGATATCGTAAACAACGCCGACAACGCGCTTTTCTACATTGTGAAAGATCTGGCAGATGACACCCGCCATCTCGGCAGAGAAACCGTAAAAAGTTTTGGTGTGCGCAGCCGGTTCGTGCATTTTGAATTTTTTCGCCTGCTCTCTGACCATGAAGGGCTCGGCAAAAAGGGCGATCTGATGGCACTGGAAGTCAATATGCGTCCTTCCGGCGGATTTACCCCGGATATGATCAATTTTGCCCGTGAAACCGATGTGTATAAAATCTGGGCAGACATGGTTGCCTATGATTCTACACAAAAAACAGTCGGTGCTCACCACTTCTGTGCCTTTGCAGGATTGCGGGATGGCAAGGATTTTGCTATGACACCGGATGCTATTATCGAAAAATACACGGAGCAACTCAAGATGGTAGAACGTATGCCGGATGCATTGTCAGATGCCATGGGAAATCAGATGTATCTGGCTACTTTTGATACCGAAGAAGCACTCAATGCGTTCTTTGCGGATGTAACCAGATTGAAAGAGGTTGATACTTCTGAAGAATCTGAAACAGCAGAAACTATTGTAGTTCAAGTCGAACGCACGTGAGACTTGGTGCGTGATTCTGGTCAGCG
>NZ_JRFU01000219.1 GCF_003122485.1 Eubacterium ramulus | reverse complement strand
AATTGCATGACGCGCACCTCGCAACAAGAATGCCGGAGCATTCTTGAACGGCTAGCTCAGATCATGTTAGAAAAAACAGATGATGAACATTACATCACCATGCCTGAAATCATGAAAGCATTAGCGACGTATGAGGTTACAGCTGACAGAAAAAGCATTTATAACGATCTACGTGATCTGGAAAAACTGGGGATTGAAGTAGAAGGCGAGCCCGTTGGAAAGTAAAAAAATCCGATTTCAATATTATCAATGGAATGTGAAAAAGGAGACAGAATTGCGGCACAATGGTGCGTGGTATCACATCAGTCCGTGGGACTTGTTGTGGGAGGATGAAAATTATTTTACAGTTAGTGTGAACGTGCATGTCAGCAGGCAGTTCCTTGGATGGGTATTTTCTCTTGGAGAAGGGGTAAAAATTATTTCGCCGGATGATGTAGTGGATGAAATGAAACAGGAAATTGAACGGTTGATTCGACAGTATAAATAATGATGTAATACGTGGTGTTGAAAAAATAATAAGAGAACAGGCGGGCGGAATCAGCATCTATCAAAAAGTAAAATTACGAAAACTGTGATATGTATAGAATTATTTATAACAGAGACAACATGTAAAAATAATTTGAAAGATATAGAGAAACGAGGATATACAAGGATACTATGAGCAATCAGACAAGCATAGAATTACAGAAAGATGGTCGTACACTGACGCTTTATGTGATCCGGTCAGCGAGAAAAAGCATTGGCTTACAGATGCGGGAAGATGGGACGGTACTTCTTCGAATCCCGAATCGTTTATCCGCACGTGCGCTGCAGGATTTTCTGACACGGGAGCAGACGTGGATTTGGCAAAAAACAGAACAGATGCAGTCACGTATAAAACAGCGGGAAACAACAGGTGCAATCCCAGTGGAGCAACTCTCAAGCAGAGATCTGGATCAGATTAAGGAAAAAATTGGTTCACGGGTAGCATATTATAGCAAAATCATGGGCGTGACGGTTGGACGAATTACAATCCGAAACCAGAAAACCCGTTGGGGAAGTTGTAGTTCCAAGGGCAATTTGAATTTTAACTATCAGTTATATTATTTGCCGGAAGAACTGTTGGATTATGTGGTGATTCATGAGTTGGCGCACAGAAGACATATGAATCATTCCGCAGATTTTTGGGCGGAAGTAGAAAAATATTGCCCAGATTATAAGGTGCAAAGGAAGCGGTTGAAGGAATATAAACTGGTGTAAATCAGTGCGATTATTGCGTAGATGCAGCGGGTGAAAATGCGAAAGTGCGGAATATAAGCCAGTGTAAATTGGTGTGATTATTGGTGAATGGAGTGGGCAGAGTATAAGTTTGTGTAAAGTGGTGTGATTACTGGTAGATGCAGTGGGTGAAGATGTGAAAGAGAAAAATAGGTTTGTGTAAAGCATTGTAATTACTGAGAGGTACTGATAAGAAGATATAAAAAATGGACAGATAAAGAGATTTATTAGAATCCCCGATATCTGTCCGATTTTTATTGTTATGATTTGTTGTACTGTTACGTTATAACTATTACAGTTTTTCTATTATAACGGGACCGTAACGAAACAATTTATATCAGATGGGAGATGACTCCCACCTCTATAGGTGGTGAGAAA
>NZ_JRFU01000218.1 GCF_003122485.1 Eubacterium ramulus | reverse complement strand
GTCGGAAGAGCTGCTACAAGACGGTTCTCGTCTGTGATCTTGCCATCTTTTAACGGTACGTTGAAATCGCATCTGCAAAGAACTCTGAGTCCTTTTACATTAATATCATCTACTGTTTTTTTATTTAATCCCATGATATTGTCTCCTTAATCCTGTTTTTCATTTTTGCAAGTGCAAATCAAAAACAGGATCCGGTCCAAAAGACCGGACCCTGCAGTGAGTCTTTGTTATACTTTATAGAGTGCCGATTATGCTAACTCTGCGAAGTATTTGATTGTACGAACCATCTGGCTTGTGTAGCTGTTCTCATTGTCATACCAGGAAACAACCTGTACCTGAGTTGTACCGTTGTCTAACGGAAGAACCATTGTCTGAGAAGCATCGAATAAAGAACCATATGTCATACCAACGATGTCAGAAGATACGATCAGGTCTTCATTGTAACCATAGGACTCGTTAGCTGCTGCTTTCATAGCTGCGTTGATCTCGTCAACTGTTACGTTTCCTTCTACTACTGCGTTTAAGATTGTTGTAGAACCTGTTGGGGTTGGAACACGCTGTGCAGCACCGATTAATTTACCGGATAACTCAGGGATAACCAGACCAATTGCTTTTGCAGCACCTGTGCTGTTCGGAACAATATTAACTGCTGCAGCACGGCTTCTTCTTAAGTCGCCTTTTCTCTGCGGTCCGTCAAGTGTCATCTGATCACCTGTGTAAGCATGGATTGTGCACATGATACCGGATTTGATCGGTACAAGGTCATTTAATGCTTTCGTCATAGGTGCAAGACAGTTTGTTGTACAGGAAGCTGCGGAGATGATTGTATCATCTTTTGTTAATGTATCATGGTTTACATTGTAAACGATTGTAGGAAGATCATTTCCTGCCGGAGCGGAAATAACAACTTTTTTAGCACCTGCATTGATATGAGCCTGTGCTTTTTCTTTGGATGTATAGAATCCGGAACACTCTAATACTACGTCTACGTCTAATTCTCCCCATGGGCAATTATTTGCGTCTGGCTCTTTGTAGATTTTGATCTCTTTACCATCTACTGTGATTGAATCTTCGCTTGCAGAAACTGTTTCAGCTTTTGCATATTTACCCTGAGAAGAGTCATATTTTAATAAGTAAGCAAGCATTTTCGGGCTTGTCAGATCGTTGATTGCAACGATATCATATCCCTCTGCGCCAAACATCTGTCTGAATGCAAGACGTCCAATACGTCCAAATCCATTAATTGCTACTTTTACTGCCATTTTTTCATTCCTCCTAGAATTAAAATGTATCCGGATCAATGCCGGTGAGTTATTTTGGATATCTCATCCAATCTGACTATATTTTAACGAATAACTATGATTTTTTCAATACTTTTCCTGCGCTTATTTTAAGTTTGTTAATTTTTTCACCAACTCATGGCATTTTTCTTCTTTTTTTAGCAAAATGTACAAGCTTACCAATTGGATATTTACTTGTTTTTATAGCAAATATCTATATTGTTTTTTTGTTTTTGTAAGATATGCACAAAACTTTTTTCTTTTTTTACATTTTTAGCCATTTTTCCTATTCAAAATGCACGTATTGGATTGACAAAAAACCTTTTTAGTGTTTATCATATTCCCAGGAGTCGCGTAACTGCGCGATTCAGAGCGTTTTGTATTATGCAAGATATAAAATACAGTCATTGAAAGGAGCTATTTTCATGCTTTGGGATACACATATGCACACTCACTTTTCCGGAGACAGTGAAGCGGATTCTTCTGCCATGGCACGCGCTGCCGTTGCAAAAAATCTCTCCGGAATCTGCATTACCGATCACCTTGATTATGATTACCCGGATGATCCGGATTTATTCATCATTGATTTTGATCAGTACAGCAAAGAAATTCATAAACTGCAGTCAGACTTTTCCGATGTTCTGACGATCAACTATGGAATCGAACTCGGACTGCAGCCACATCTGGCAAAAAAACATCACGATTTGTTACAGACAGAGGATTTTGATTTTGTAATCGGATCTTCTCACGTTGTACACGGCATTGATCCGTATTATCCTGTTTATTATGAAGGCCGCACGGAGACTGCTGCTTACCGGGAATATTTTGAATCAATTCTGGAAAATATTGCTGCATTTGATGAATTTGATGTATACGGACACATTGATTATGTGGTACGTTACGGTCCAAATAAAAATGCAGACTATACTTATAAAAAATTCAAAGATGTGATCGATGAAATTTTGCGACAGCTGGTTGCCCGTGGAAAAGGCATTGAATTGAACATGGCAGGCTTCAAATACGGGCTCGGTCATCCAAATCCTACAGAAGAAATCCTGCACCGTTATCGGGAACTTGGCGGAGAAATCATTACCGTCGGTGCAGATGGACATGCTCCGGATCAGATTGCCTGGGATTTCGAAAAAGTACCGGGAATTCTGAAAGCTGCCGGATTCGATTATTTTACCGTCTTCACGAAACGGAAACCGGAATTTATTCTGATTTGCTAAGTTTTCGGGTCAAATTTATTCAAGAATGCTCCGGCATTCTTGTTGCGAGGTGCGCGTCATGCAA
>NZ_JRFU01000217.1 GCF_003122485.1 Eubacterium ramulus | reverse complement strand
GCTGACCAGAATCACGCACCAAGTCTCACGTGCGTTCGACTTGAATGCATAAAAAGTGAGAGGGCACTTTGCTTCCTTCTTCTTTTCTATTCCTTTGTTTCCTATATGGTTGTACTGTGTTTGTATTTACCTTTTCATAAATATCATTCTGACAGATTATGCTCCACAGATATTCTGTAACAATTCTGCAAGTTCTTCTTCGCTGGTCACACAATACTCCGGTTCTAATCCAACTACCGTCGTTTTTTTTCTTCGGTTAAACCAGATGGAATGCCAGCCGGCATTTTTTGCACCTGCCACATCATTTTCCGGGGAATCCCCAATAAAATAGGCATCCTCTGCGGTCAGATGCATTCGATTCTCTGCATAGGTAAAAATTTCTTTCTGTGGCTTGTTAATTCCAATCTCTCCGGAAACAAATACATGTTCCTCTGGAATCCATCGTTGTAAATCTAACGCACGCACCTTGTCCCACTGGTGTTCATTGGGACCATTCGTAATAACGCCAAGCTGTACGTTTTCCTTCTCACTTAATGCCTGCAACATCGCCTGTATCTGTTCTGACACTTCAATTTTCCCCTGATATTCCTCATAATACTTCTGGAAAGTCAATGCCTGTTCATCACTGATCGCTATGTCAAAATCTGCCAGTGCTTTCTGTACCCGGTAAATATACATTTCTTCCATGGTGATTTTTCCCGTACAGGAATCTTCAAACACCTCATCGCTGTACACTCTGCTTCTGGCAAACAGTTTATGAATGTCGATATCGTTCCGCTCAGGATACAACCGGTAAAAAGTCCTGGCAAAAGGCTGCACCTGATCGTATAATGTATCATCCACATCAAATAAAAATGCTTTCATATCTGCTGTCCTTCCTGCATTTCTTAAGCTAATTTCGGATATTTTTAGCTATTGATAATCATTTCTTTGTGTTTTTTCAACTTCCTTTGTTTCTGAAAAATTTGGTTTCACAATGCCGCACATTTTTCCAATTCCGCGCAGCACATGTCCATTTGCCAGATCCAATACTCCGGGAATCAAACCGCCACGAATTCCACCGCAGATCATCATGGTACGCATCGGGCTTCCCATAGAAGAAGCCAGCATCATCCGATACTGCGCCTCGTTTTCATCGGTAATTGTTCCACCCAGAGAACGCCGGATAAACCAATCTGCTGCTTTATAAAATACGCGCATAAACCGCACATCTTTCTGCATTTCTTCCACAGAATCTTCCATAGTGTAGGTTCCTTTATGGTGAGGTTTTCTCTGCATAACTGCCTGTATCACCTCATCTGATAATTGTTTTGGCAAATGTTCTGTCGTTTGATCTGGTATTTTTTCAGAAATCATCATTTTATTAAACTCTGATTGCTTTATGTTATCCGCACAATCGTCGTTCTTATCAAAATCCACCGTTCCAGCATGTATCGTCTCAGACAGGCGAATATCTCTGCTGGATGTCCCAAGCTCTATGGTATAGCGTCCTCTCGGACTCTTCCACCCGTCAGCATATACACAAAAATCACGATCTGTTAATAAAAATTGTACCTGTTTTGTTTCTCCCGGCATCAAATAAACTTTGAAAAATCCTTTTAATTCCCGCACCGGGCGGTGAATTTCAGGAGTTTTTGCAGATACATATAACTGCACGATTTCCTTACCCGGAAGCGCCCCGGTATTTGTAATATCACAGGAAACGACATATTCTTCTTTTAAATCTTTTGTCTGTTTTCCAATATCCTTTTGCAATTGTTTTATCTTTTCTATCTGATTGTTTTTCTGTAATTGTCTGATCTGTTCTGATGGTTCCGGCTCTTGTATTTTCAGATTAGAATAAGCAAATGTTGTATACGATAATCCATAACCAAAACACCATCTCACCGGTAACTGTATTTTGTCATAATACCGATATCCAACATAAATACCTTCCCGATAAATAACATCCTTTTCTTTGCCATAAAAAGCTGCTGTGGCACAATCCTCATAATTTATCGGCCAGCTCTCTGCCAGTTTTCCACTCGGATTGACCTTTCCATACAAAATATTTGCTATCGCCTGTGCACCTGCCTGTCCGGATAATCCTGCATACAAAATACCTTTTACTTTGTCTGCCCATGGGCATTCCACCACGCCACCGCTCATCAAAATCACAATAGTATTTGCATTTTCTTCAGTCACTGCATTGATCAGGCGTAAATGACCTTCCGGCAGTTTCAGAGATCCCCGGTCAAATCCTTCCGATTCATACCGCTCCGGCAATCCGACGCATAAAACAACTTTTTCGCACTGACGCGCTGCCACTTTTGCTTTCTCTAAAAGTTTCTCTGTTGTATTTCCATATGCATCACAACCTTCTGCGAAAACCGTATGCGGCAGCACATCAACAAGCTGCTGCAATTTTGTTGGATTAATATGACTGCTTCCGGCTCCCTGATAACGCAGATTTTGAGCCATATTTCCTATCAGAGCAACAGTATTTTTTGCTACGTTTGATGTATTTGTTTCATTTTTTATACATGCATCAAAATCAATTGTTTTTACCATATTTTCAATAGGCATATCAGCATCGGCTATTTCTTCCATATTTATCATAGATACATTCGAATCGTCATCAATTTGTTGCAATGGCAAAATCTGATCCTCATTCTTCAGCAATACAATGCCTTCCTCTGCCACCTGTCTGGCAATGTCATGATGCACTTCTGCATCATATTTTGAAGATGCCATTTTCTCCGCTGGAGCTTCTCTTTCAGTTATCATCTGATCATATCCAACTCCAGTTGTTTTTCTATCATAAACCAGTCTATTAGCAACACATTTTTGCATAAGATTTAACACGCGAAGGGCACTCGCATCCACTGATTTTTCCGAAAGAATTCCACTTTTTACTGCCTGCTCTGTCTCACGTTCCATATAGGCACTGCCACCTGGCATATTCAGGTCACAACCTGCCTGAAACGCTTGGATCCGGTCATTCATCGCGCCCCAGTCCGTTATAACCAATCCGTCAAATCCCCACTCCCGACGCAAAATATCCGTCAATAGTCGTTTATCATCACTACAATGCACGCCATTGATTTTGTTATACGCACACATAACGGTCGACGGATGCCCTTCTTTTACGGCAAGTTCAAAAGCATAAAGGTAAATCTCACGCAACGTACGCTCATCCACAATGCTATCCGACGAAAAACGTTTCCATTCCTGTGAATTGCAGGCAAAATGCTTTAGGGATAAAGCAATGCCTGCCCCTTCCATCTCCCTAATCCATCCTGCTGCCAGTTTTCCTGCCAGATAAGGATCTTCGCTGAAATATTCAAAATTTCTGCCACACAGCGGATTACGCTTGATATTCACTCCCGGTCCCAGAACAATATCCACACCATAAGCAAGTGCTTCTTCCGCAATCGTCTGTCCCATGATCTCCATCAATTCAGGATTCCACGTACATGCCGTTGTTACTGCTGTCGGAAAGCAGGTCGCCTCTCTGGAATTATGTACGCCAAGCATGTCCGCCTTTCCCTCCTGTTTGCGCAGTCCATGCGGTCCGTCACACATCATCAATGCCTCGATGCCATACTGTTTCATCGCTTTTGTGTGCCAGAAATCCTGACCGGAACAAAGTGCAATTTTCTCTTTTAATGTCATTTTTTGCAGGATTGTTTTGCTGTCCATTGCCTTTTGCCTCCTAAAACTACCATTTACTATAAACGGACTGCGGATTATCGTCAATAGAACACATTCCAATATCGTTAAGATCAGCGCTGATCTTATTTAAAACAAATTATCTAAAAACAGATTTTATGCAATCTTCTTTCCTGTAATTTTCATCAGATATTTTACCTTTGTTTTCTATCTTTCCCAGACAACTCTCCATTACAAAGTTTTTCAAAAAAATACAGACATACACAACTATGAAAAATATGTCAAATATGAAAAAACAGTCAGTTGACATCTCCATCAACTGACTGCTCATTTTCAGGATTTCTCCGCATTAATTTTTTTTCAAAATATCTTCTCTATAGGTTTGTTCACAGCTAAGTTTCTTTTCATTTAATGATTACCGCAGTTATGTTCTCCACAGGAATGTCCCTCTCCATGATGAGAACACATGATATCCGGATTATAATCCAGTTTTCCTGCCAGATATGCGCTCACTGCACTGTCTGCCAGACCGGATACACCACCATACAATTTAATTCCAACATTTGCCAGTGCAGTCTGAGCACCTGCCCCAATGCCGCCACAGATCAGTACTTCCACCTGTTGGTTCGTTAAAAATCCTGCCAGCGCGCCATGTCCCTGTCCATTTGTTGGAACTACTTCTGATGCGATGATCTTTCCATCCTCTACCTCATAAATTTTAAACTGTTCCGAATGTCCAAAATGCTGAAATACCATTCCGTTTTCATATGTTACTGCAATTTTCATAAGTTTTATACCTTCCTTTCTTTGAATCACTTGAAACTTATTATACACTATTTCTGCCAATTTGACAAAATATTCAAGTCGAACGCACGTGAGACTTGGTGCGTGATTCTGGTCAG
>NZ_JRFU01000216.1 GCF_003122485.1 Eubacterium ramulus | reverse complement strand
ATCGTGAGAAATCAGTAAGATTGCTCTTCCAAGTTCTTTGAACTTTTTAATAAGCTCATAGATTACTTCACGGTTGTCATGGGAAAGAGACTGTGTTACTTCATCCAGGATCAGGATATCCGGATCTGAAGAAAGCGCACGGGTAAGCTCAATCATCTTTCTGTTCTCAATGTTCAGTCCGTCTGTACTGCGGTTGAAATTGATTTTTGGTAATCCCCATTTTTCCAGCTCTGCATTTGCTGCTGCAAAAATCTTTTTGTGATTAATGAAACCATGATTTGAAAACTTTTTCGTTCTTCCAAGATAAACATTAATTCCTGCCGGCAGGTCTGCAATAAGACCAAGCTCCTGAACAACGATTGCAATCTTATTATCATTTGCATCCATTGGACTCTTTGGTGCATATACCTGTCCATTCAGATACATCGTACCGGAATCACTTCCGTAAATTCCTGCAATCTGTGAGAGTAAGGTTGATTTTCCGGAACCATTCTCTCCTGCCAGTGCACGAACCTCGCCTCTGTGAAGTTCAAGGTTGATATCCGCATTTGCATGGGTAATACCAAAGCTTTTGTTTAATCCTTCAATTTTTAAGATAGTTTCACCATACATTACTTAACTACCCCCTTTACACCACGCTGTGCGAATACCGCAAAGATAATAACTACGCTTCCTAAAAGGAATTCCTGGAATGTTCCGGAAGGAACACCCAAAAGTGTCAGTACGTTGAAGATAACAACGATAATAAATGTACTGATCGGTACCGCAATAATACGGTTGATATTTTTGGAAAGTGCCTTTGCAAGAAGTACTGCTGCAAGTGGCTGGAACACAGTGGAAAGAGATGTCAGACCACCCTGTGCCGGAGTAAAAATGGAAACACTCTCTTTTACCACACCAGCGATGCCGAAGAATAATCCGGCAATAATGCCGCCGATGATCAGTGTCTTTGAAACATTGATACCCATTGTTTTTGCAACGTTTTCATTACATCCTGCTGCTCTGATATTGATTCCGATGGTTGTATGGTTATAAATGATATAGGAAATAACCACACAGATAATGAGTACAATGAAGATCCATGGCTGTGAACCAAGAATACGGTTCTCATCTCTCAGGAATTCTACCTGAAGTCCTTTATTGGCACGCGCCTGAGAATAAATTCCTACGATCGCCTCATATGCCATTGTCATACCAAGACCAGCAATCCATGGTGGAATTTTGGAAACACGATAAATCGTGAAGTTGATAAATCCACATGCAACACCAACTGCGATACAGCCTACCAGCATTGCCGGAATCGCTGCTACCGGACTTCCACATGCATTACCGATAATACCTGCACAGTTCGCAGTAAGCAGAACAATTGCCCCTGGCGAAAGGTCTGTAATATTACAAGCAAAAATGAATGTAAATCCAAGTGCGATGATTGTTGGAACTGCCATATTACCGGCAAGGATCAGCAGGTTGCTCGGCGACAACAGAACAAAACCGGTAATAATATGTAATACGATCAATATAGCTACTACCACAACAGCAATTATAATGATCTTGTTTTTACTCTTTTTTTGAGAGCTCATTCAAGTTTTCCCCCTTTCTTACCACATTTTCTATGGTACCAGGAACAATTTAATTCCTTCTTTTCTCTGGAACATTTCAAATCCCTCTTTCCAGTTTTCCAGCGGGATTCTTGCACTTACATAATCGTCCAGTTGTAATTTATCTAATTCATATAATTTAACTAATTTTTCCCATGTAGAATTTGCAGTTGCAAATGTTCCCTTGAAATCAAGTTCTTTTCGATTGATGGTATCCATTGCTACGGTTACATCTTTTCCGTACATACCAACCTGTGTCCATGCGCCCTGTTTGCGAATAGCATCCAATGCACCAGGAATCGCATAGGGACTTCCGGAACACTCCAGAACAATGTCTACACCGCCATCTGTTACTTCTTCTACTACTTTCTTTAAATCATCTCCGTTATCTACCACGCGGTCAGCTCCCTGTTTCAGCGCTAGCTCTAATCTGGCTTTGTCTGCCGGTGTCCCGGAGATGATCGTATAAGCACCACACAGCTTTGCAAGCTGATTACACATCAGTCCCATAAAACCTGGACCTGTAATCAGTACTTTATCTCCCGGTTTGATATCTGTCTGCTCTAACACCCCACGTACGCAGCAGGCAATCGGTTCGCTTAATGCCGGAAGATCTTTTCCTCTCATAGACTCTGGTACTTTCATACAATGATCAAACGGTGCGACTGTATACTCTGCCATACCGCCATTTAAGTTGATACCAATAGATCTCTTTTCGTTACAAAATACATAATCACCTTTTTTGCAGTAATGGCAATGACCACATCCGATGATATTATTTACAATGACCTGATCCCCAACTTCAAATCCGGATGTTTCTTCGCCAGCTTCTTCTACCACTCCGGTAAACTCGTGTCCCAATGCAACCGGTACAGAATGTGGATAACCATCCTCCATAATATGTAAATCTGTTCCACAGATTCCGGTTGCCATAATCTTGATCAGCAATTCGTTTTTCTTTGGAACAGGTTTTGGAATATCCATGATGCCAAGTCCATCCATTCCTTTTCCAACTTCAGTTTTTACTAATGCTTTCATTGTAAAATCCATCTCCTTTTTTCTTTCTCGTTTCCGATTCTTTGCTTATATAATTCGCAAAACATGTGCCACTTTTCGTTTTTTATGTATTTTTCAAGTATTTGCCTGTTTTCATCGCATTTTTTGTGCACTTTTACCTGTTTCTTACACTTTTTTGCACTTTGTTCCTTTTTAAAACAATTGGTCAAATGTAATTACAATTCCATCGAATATGATTTTTTGCACAAAAACATCATGTCAATTTGTTTTTGTGCAAAAAAAGATTTCCTTTTTGCAAGAAAGCAAATAGTGCTCTCCTGTATACAGGCAGCTATGCAATCTCGGAAAATAAAGATGCCCTGACCGACGTATTGTCAGTCAGGACACTTTCCCACTCTTGATACTATTATAACCCTATGTCATTTACACGAAAGTGTGCTATCACACACCAAGTCTCACGTGCGTTCGACTTGAATTGTCATCTTTTCAGAAATGCCTCGGCATTCTTATTTCACTGCTGCTTCTACTGCTGCCAGGATCTCCGGGCACTTGCAGTCTGCTTTAAACAACTCCATACGTTTGCCTGCAAATGCAGCCTGAACCATCTCATGTACATCCGGATCTTCGTTTGCAAGGATCTCTTTGATGTCATGATGTGCTGCTTCTTTTAATTTTGTTAATAATGCTGCATTACGCTGCTCAGATGCTGCTGCAGTCTCCGGATAACCGCCACCCGGCTCCTGTACGAATAATTTTTCAAATACATACTCAAGGTTTACTTCAGCACCCCATCCCCAACCTTTTGCAAATGGCAGAGACATACAGTTACCGGCATTTACCTGTGTAAACAGATAAGAGTCAGCCGGATCTACGACATGACCACACTGTACGCCTGGCATTGCGTTGCATGCAAGCATGGCACCCTCACCGGTTCCACAGCCTGTTACAACGAAATCTGCTGCACCTGACTGTAAGAGAACAGCTGTTAAAATGGCATTCTGGTTGTATGTCTGACGATTGTCATCCATATCAAACTGTCCATAGTTTACAACAGTATGTCCGTTTGCTTCTGCTACTTTTTTCAATGTCTCATATACGATCTCATTCTTTGTACAAGTACTCCACTCCATTACTAATGCGATTTTCATTTTTATTTCCTCCAGTTCATCTTTGAACAATCTTTTTCTATCAGGGCTCATTTGCTGAACCCTGATAGATATTTTTGTAAATTTGTGTCTTATAAAGAATTAATAGCTTTTCCAAGCCATGCAGACATAAATGTCTCACCAAGCGCCTCATTTACGGTTGGATGCGGGTGAATTGCATGGATCATCTCATCTGCAGTCAGTTCTGAAGACATTGCAACAGACACTTCACCGATCATGTCGGTTGCATGACTCGCATAGATGTGAACACCAAGGATCTCACCGGTCTCACCTTCCAGAATAACTTTCATCATTCCGTTTGTTGTGCCTTCGATCAGGGATTTTCCATTTGCCATCATCGGGAAACGGCCAACTTTTACATTGTCGTACTGCTCTTTTGCCTTTGCCTCTGTCAGACCAATGGAAGATATCTCCGGATTGATGTAGATGCAGGACGGAATCTGATCATAGTTCATATCGGCATGGTCGCCACAGATATGTGCTACTGCAACCATTCCTTCGTGGGAAGCAGTATGCGCCAGCATTACTTTTCCGTTGACATCACCAATGGCATAAATATTCGAAATGTTTGTCTGCATTACTTCATTGACTGCGATGGCACGTTTATTAAATTCAATGCCGATGCCTTCTGCATTTAATCCTTCCGTATTCGGAATACGTCCTACCGCCATCAAAATTGCATCTGCTGCCACATCAAGTTCTTCACCATTCAGTTCATAATAGACATGATTATCTTTGACACTCTTTACTTTTGCGCCCAGATTAAATTCCACACCATCTTTTTCCATCTGTTTCTGTGCCAGACCGGAAATTTCCGGATCAACCATCGGAAGAATGTGATCCATCAGCTCCAGAACAACAACTTTGGGACCAAGTTTGCTTAACAGATATGCGAACTCGATACCGATAACACCGCCACCGATGACAGCGATCGTGCCCGGAAGTTCATCCATATCTAATGCTTCATTGCTGGTAAGAATGTTATTTTCGCCTTCCAATGCAATGAATGGCGGCATAAATACACTGGAACCGGTTGCAATGATAATGTTCTCTGCTGTAATCTGTTTGTTCCCTACCGTGACAGTATGATTATCTACAAAGGAACCTTTTCCGTTTTCAATGGTGACACCATTCGCACGAAGCAATGCCTGTACACCACCGGTCAGGGTATTTACCACTGTTTTCTTTCTCTGCTGCAGTTTTTTCATATCAACGGTCACTGCCGACGCATCGATACCGGTCACTGCATAAGCCGGTGACTCTTTGATCTCTGAAACAAGATCTGCTGTATGGATCATTACTTTTGTCGGGATACAGCCTACATTTAAGCAGGTTCCGCCAAAATATGTTGCCTCCACAATACATGTTTTTTTGCCAACCTGAGCAGCTTTGATGGCTGTCTCATATCCACCGGGTCCGGCACCTATCACTACGATATCATAATCATAAGATTCTGCTGTGGTCTCCCCGACAGCTTCCTCTGCTGCTTCAACGATATCGTCGTCATCGTCATCATCCAGCAGCCCCTCATCTTGAGCATCTGCCACTTCTAAGGTCTTATGATTTGCCAGTGCAGCTTCTGCATCTTCCCCCGGCTCACCGATGACGCATACCGGCGTCAGTACCGGAACGGTTACTTCCGGCTCCAGTGCAATTTTTAACAATGTTCCGGAAGCACTTGATTCTACAGTAACTACTGTTTTATCTGTATGAACATCGAAAAGAGCTTCTCCTCTTTCCACTGTGTCCCCTTCATTTTTCAGCCATGCAGCGATTGCACCAGAATCCTGTGTATAGCCAAGTTTCGGCATTACAATTACTTTTGCCATTTTTTCCTCCACCTTTGAAATAGACATTTGATTACATAAGAATCTTAATTGGGTTCTCAAGTAATTCTTTGAAGTATTCTACATACTGAGATGCCAGTAATCCATCAATGATTCTGTGGTCAACAGAAAGTTGAACATTCATCATCGGTCTGATCGCGATCTGATCATTTCCTTCTTCGTCAGTGATGACAACCGGTGTCTTTCTGATCGAACTGATGGAAAGGATACCTGCCTCCGGCGGATTGATGATTGCTGTAAAGTTGCTGATACCAAACATACCCAGATTTGAAATTGAGAATGTTCCACCAGTATATTCTTCCTGTTTCAGACGACCTGCTTTTGCTCTCTCAACCAAATCTCTTGTCTCAGAAGCAATTGCAGTCAGTGTTTTCGCCTGTGCATTTTTTACAACCGGAACAATCAGTCCGTTATCTCCGGCAACTGCCATTCCTACGTTCGTGCTCTTGTAGTAGATGATCTGATCACCCTGCAGAGATGCATTCAGTTTCGGATATTTCTCCAGTGCTTTGGATGCAGCTTTGATCATCAGATCGGAAGCAGCGATCTTCTGTTCGCTCTTGTCATTGAGCATCTTTCTGAATGCATTGAACTCTGTCATATCAATACTGTCTGTAAAGTACAGATGCGGAGCTGTAAATTTGCTCTCAGATAATCTGTCACCGATAATTTTTCTTACGCCTGCATATGGGACAACGCTCTCAACGATCATATCGTCTTTGCTCTCCACAGCTGCTGCCTCCTTCGGAGCTGCTTTACTTGCAGCGACAACATCTTTCTTCATAATCTTGCCATTGATACCAGTACCTTTGACCTCTGTCAGGTCAACGCCGGTTTTCTTCGCAATTTTCTTTGCAAGCGGTGACGCTTTGATATCTCTCTCTGTGATACCGCCTTCAAAACCGGTACCTTTGATCTCTGCAACAGAATTGATGTCAATGTCATTTTCTTCTACATATTTTTTTGCTCTGCGGGACAGTTTCAATTCTGATACGTCAACTGTCTTTTCCTGCGGTGCTTCTTTTTCTTCTGCTTCATCTTCATCATCATCCAGAAGTCCTTCATCCTGAGCATCTGCAACTTCCATCGGTTTATAATTTGCCAATGCAGCTTCCGCATCCTCACCCGGCTCACCTACAACTGCTACCGGTGTCAGAACCGGAACAGTGATCTCCGGCTCCAGAGCGATCTTTAATACAGTTCCGGAGCAATTGGACTCTACGGTCACAACTGTTTTATCTGTATGCGCATCAAAAAGAGCCTCTCCTCTTTCTACTGTATCGCCTTCATTTTTCAGCCATGCAGCAATGGAACCTGTGTCCTGTGTATAGCCGAGTTTTGGCATTACGATTACTTTTGCCATTTCTGTTTCCTCCATACCAATTTCATGTACTCCTGCCGTTTTCTATCATCTTTTTTCAGGAATACATTTCCATTCAATGTTACCTGTCAGCACTCATTTCCTATAATCTGCTTCATATGTATTCTGCATCAGTGGTTAAACAAGCTCTTTGATCGCATTCAGAATTGTTTTTTCTGTAGGTACGATCAGTTTCTCTAATGCCGGACTGAATGGAATCGGAACATCCGGAGCTGCCAGCCGGGAAATCGGCATATCCAGATCATAGAATACGTCTTTTTCAATCGCTGCTGTGATCTCTGCTGCCACACCAAAGCTTTCATAGCCTTCATCAACAATCAGAAGTCTTCCTGTTTTCTTTACAGATTTTACAATTGTTTCTTTATCTAACGGAACCAGTGTTCTCAGATCAATGACTTCAACACTGATGCCTTTTTTCTCAAGATGTTTTGCAACATTGACACACTGACCAACTTGGTATGCACTTGCAACGACAGTCACATCTGTTCCTTCATGAACTACAGCAGATTTTCCGATAGGGATCAGCAGGTTCTCATCTGCATCATCCGGCATATCATATTCCATACTAAACTGTTTTCTGTGCTCCACCACAATAACCGGGTTATTATCTCTGATCGCACTCTTTAATAATCCTTTTGCTGTATAGGCATCTGAAGGAATAACAATCTTTGCTCCAGGGAAATGTGCGATCGGTGCAAGTAAACTCTGAGAATGCTGTGCTGCTGCTGCCCTTCCGGCACCGATTGTTGTACGGATTACCATCGGAACGTTTTTCTGTCCACCGGACATGTAGCAGACTTTATTCATCTGATTAACGATCTGATCCATTGCTACGAGCATGAAATCCGCAAACATAATCTCGGAAATCGGGCGCATTCCTGTCAGTGCCATACCGATACACATACCGGTAAATCCTGCCTCACTGATCGGTGAATCTTTCATTCTCAGATCACCGTATTTTTCACGGAGTCCTTTGGAACACTTCCATGTACCATCACCAACACCGATATCCTCACCAATCATCATTACCATTGGGTCTCTTGCCATTTCTTCATCAAGGGCCTCTCGAACTGCATCACGATAAAATATTTTTCTCATTATTGATTTCCTCCCTAGTCGACAAAAATATCAGTCATAAGTTCTGATGCATCAGGATATGGACTCTCTGCTGCAAACTCACATGCTTTTTCAATCTCTGCGTCAACTTCTTTTTCAATTGCTTTCAGTTCTTCGTCTGTAAGATATCCTCTGTCTTTAAAGACTTTCAGCGGATCTTTTTTCTTCCATTCTTCTAATTCTCCGTCAGGTCTGTATGCACAGTTATCACTTCCGTTATGTCCGTGATGTCTGTATGTCTTACACTCTACGATAGCCGGTCCTTTGCCTTCTCTGGCATCTTTGACTGCTTTTCCTACTGTCTCATATACCTGCTCGATATCATTTCCATCAATTGTGTATCCCGGAATGCCATAACCAATGGCACGTTTTGCAAGATCATGTTCTTTTGTGACACGTCTTGTATCAACCGTAATACCATAAAGGTTGTTTTCAATAATATATACAATTGGAAGATCCCAGGCGGCTGCCATGTTGATACATTCATGGAAAGTACCTTCATTCGCTGCTCCATCACCAAAGAAGCAAAGCGTAACCTGATCTGTTCCTCTGTATTTTGCACTGTATGCTGCACCTGTTGCTGTCGGAATACCACCGCCAACGATACCGTTTGCTCCGAGGATGCCAAGATCCATCGCCATAATATGCATGGAACCACCTTTACCTTTTGAATAACCGGTAGCTTTTCCAAGGATTTCTGCCATCATCTTGCCCATATCTGCACCGCGGGCAACCAGATGTCCATGTCCACGATGAGTGGAACCGATATAATCCTGTTTGTCAATTGCAGCGCACGCACCTGCTGCGACTGCTTCTTCACCAATGTACAGATGAGCCAGACCAGCCATCTGACCGAGTTTGTAAAACTCAAAAACTTCTTCTTCAAATCTACGAATTTTATACATTGTTGCATAAAACTCTTTGGCACGCTGCTTTGTCATTTTAGCCATGCTATTTGTCCTTCTTTCTGTTTTAATTCTTTGTTTATTTTTCTTGCACAATTTGAAAACTTTCTCGCTCCAACTTGCATCTGCCTTAGAAGATGCAAAATACATGCCAGTTTTTTAAATCGTTCAAAATCTGAAAAAAAACGGCTTATTTTCGGGGTTTTTCACTACGGCTTCACATCTCTGGTCTATTTCTTTTTGGAATCCTGCAAACTTCTTTGAGTTTTTTGCAAATCAGTTCTCAAAAAATTCAAGAATACTCCTGCTGTAAAAACTGTCAGCCACACTGCTTTCCTGTCAAACAAAAAAACTTTCCGCAAGGCATATGACATACCTTGCAGAAAGTCTTTTTTGATACACTCCGTTATACAGAATTAATCTTCATCATCCGGAACCGGATTCTTATCATGTAACTCAAAGATGGTTCCAAAGTACTGACTTCCATCATAGTAATCCCAGCTCTGACCAAGTGCCGGATCTACATCACCTTTCTGACAGGATTTAATTCCGTTTGCTTTCATGACCTCACGGAATTTCGCATTGTCCGGTGTTACAATCGCAATATGGTTGATCACACCTTCTCCGTGTTTTTTCAAATGTTCTGCATAGATACTCTTGTCATCCATCGGCTGAATGATTTCCAGTTCAAAGCCATCTAACATGCAAATTGCTACTTTTACATCAAAATCAACTCTTTTTCCATTTACTTTCGTGTTTGTAGCCGGAGCTCCGATGCCTTTTTTTGTATCAGCCACAACAGTCCATGGACCAACCCCGAGCATCTCCTCATAATATTTCACCATTTTGTCAAGGTCTGCCGTAACCATACCAATCTGTGTAATTTTTGAAATCTGTCCTGCCATAATTCATTCCATCCTTTCTGATATTCATTCAGTATTCATTTTCTTCTGATACTCATCTGTTTTTAATATTCATCTATGTGATCACATAAATACTGTACATAATTAATTGCGCCTTCGACCATATCTTCTGAGTGATCACAGCAGAGATTTACCATGAAATGGTCATTCAACAATTCTTTTCCTGCCTGTTTTGCAATTGCTTTCACATCTTCAACGCCCATGTCACCAATACAGCACGGAAGTCCCACTGCACGACCAAACTTAATCAGGCTAATCGTTTCTTCCATTGGGTATTCTTCCAGTACTGTCTGAATCAGCAGACCGATAAATACACGTTCACCATGTGTAAAACTGTGTCCGCCCGGAATTCCCGCCAGCCAGTCACCGATTCCGTGTCCCGCTGCGCATCCGCCAGAATTCAATCCGCCAATACCGGATAAGAAGCAATTTGCTTCTATGACATTTTCCAACTGTGGAGTTACCGATTTGGTCAGTACTGCACGGTAAGCTGCCAGACCGTCTGCGGTAATAATTTCCTTACAAAGTTCCGTCATTCCAGTCGCAAACTCTGCAATATGAATTCCATTCGGATTCTGTCGGCAGGTTTTCCCTTCATACCAGGTTGCAATCGCATCACCCATACCTGCTGCCAGCAGACGGGCCGGTGCATTTGCAATGATTTTCGAATCTGCGACAACCAGATCCGGGCATTTAGGGAACCGTGTATCATAGATAATCTCGCTTCCGTCATCCGTATAAGTCAGAGCCATGAAAGTGCAGGGGGCATCAGAAGATGCCGTTGTAACGATCATAACCAACGCTTTGTCAAATTTATTTCCTATGGTTCTTGCAATATCCATGCAGCCGCCTCCGCCGACACCACATACAATATCCGCATTCCTTACACATTCCATTTCTGAAATACGATTTACTTCTGACTCGCAGCATACTTTACCGGATTCGATAAAATCATATTTATAATCTGTACCGACAAAGCTCTCTGTCAATGCCGCCTGTGAAACACTCAGTGAAATAGTATCACCGATAAACACATAATTTTTTCCATAACAGGAAGTGTATTCTGGGAATTTCTTCAGAATATCACTCCCGATCATAAATGTACCCGGAAAATATAATTCTTTCATTCCTCTACCTCCTGTAACGCATCCGCAACATTCTGTGCCTGTACAAACGCTCCTGTGACACGGCTTATGCTGTGATCACAACAAAGATTTACCATAAAATGATCATCCACTAATCCCTCTGCCAGTTCTTTTGCTGTGGCTTTCACATCCATGACACCCAGATCACCAAGGCAGACTGGCAATCCGACTTTTCGTCCAAATTTCATGAAAGATACTAATTCTTCTTTTGGATACTGTTCCAGAATCAACTGCACCATCAAACCTACATAAACACGTTCACCATGCATAAATTCATGTCCACCCGGAATCTGTCCGAGGAAATCACCGATTCCATGTGCTGCTGCACACCCGGTATTTGCTCCGCCGACACCTGACAGGAAACAATTTGCTTCTATTACATTTTCAAGTGCAGGGGTTACTACA
Source organism: Eubacterium ramulus (assembly GCF_003122485.1). GTDB lineage: Bacteria > Bacillota > Clostridia > Lachnospirales > Lachnospiraceae > Eubacterium_I > Eubacterium_I ramulus_A. The sequence continues at coordinate 4,635 of NZ_JRFU01000216.1, read as the reverse complement.
TGCGTCTTAACAGCTTCATACGCATCCAGACCATCCTCCAGTATGATTTTGCGTGCAAGACCTGCCAGAAGCATTCCTGTTTTTGCAATCTCTGTTCCATGTGGATTTAACTTATTCGTCATTGCTTCATAGTAAGTTGCCAGGCCATCGCCCATACCTGCTGCAATATGTCTGGTCGGAGCAGTTGCAATGATATCCGAATCAACGATTACCAGTTCAGGACTCTTATGAAATAACTGATCTCCTACAACACTTGTTCCATCTTCAGAATAAAATACGGACACCGAAGAACATGGTGCATCTGATGCAATCGTCGTCGGAATCATCACCAGATTCTGACCATTACGATTTCCAACAGTACGAACCACATCCATCGCGCTGCCTCCGCCTACGCCACATAAAACATCTGCTTCCTGTACGCACGGGATTGCTGCTACCCGGTCAATTTCTGCAGGTGTCGCAATTTTTCCACACTCTACAAACTCATATGTACTTTGTGTTCCCTCAAAACTTTTTTCCAGTTTCTCTTTTGCTGATGCAATGGCGCGTTTTCCACCCACAAATACAAATTTTCTGCCAAAGCAATTTGCCTGTGCTTCAAATTCTTCCAGAATATTACTTCCCAATTTAAAGCATCCCGGAAATCTTAATTTTCTCACATCTGTCTCCTCTCTTATACTTTCATAAATTAATTGTATAGCCCCTTTTTCGTTCAAGAATGCTCGAAAACAGGATCATACATGGATACCTTACAGGTAGCAAAACCTATGCCTGTAATTTTTTTTCATAACATTTCTCAAGATTCCCCCGATTCTGCGCCTTTTGGAAATCCATAACAGCATTTTTACAACCTTTTATTTGCAAATGTACCTGTTGATATTTGCAAATGTACCTGTTGACATTTGCAAATGTACCTGTTTTCCGCTTTTTCAAACAGGCATCACTTTTGCTGTCTATAAAGTATCAGAAACGATAACTATGGGGCTTTCAACGGAAAGGTTCCATGCGCACATGACAAATGTATTTTTCCGAAATCTTGTTTCAATGCCTTGTTTGCAAAAAGATTTCGAGTGTACATGAAATGTAAATGGAGGATTTTTATTATGGGAATGTTTGATTTCACTGACCGCGTAGCGGTTATCACCGGAAGTACTGCCGGACTTGGAAAAGGAATGGCTATCGCCCTGGCAAGACAAAACTGCAATATCGCTCTGATCGCAAGAAGGGCTGACAAACTGGAAGAAGCTGCCGCCGAGATTCGTACACTTGGTGTAAAATGCCTGCCGGTTCCATGCGATGTTACTTCTGATGAATCTGTTGCAAATGCCGCAGACGCAATTATCAGAGAATTTGGCCGGGTAGACATTTTAGTAAACAATGCCGGTACCGGCGGACCGGCATGCCCGGTGGCAGAGCTGCCGATGGAAACTTATAAAAATCTGGTAGAACTGAATATGACCAGCGTATTCCGTATGATAAAGACATTTGTTCCTTATATGGAAAAAGCAGGATATGGAAGAATCGTCAACGTAGCATCTGTTCTTGGCATGGTCGGACATCTCGAAGTATCACTGGCAGGTTATGCATCTGCAAAAGGCGGCGTTATCAGTCTGACAAAAGGAGTTGCCGCCGAGCTTGCTACCAAAGGAATTACGGTCAATGCCATTGCTCCGGGCACATTCCCGTCAGAAAGCAATGGAAAAGAATTTATGGAAATGAATATGCCGTTTGTGCTCCGTACAACACCGATGCAGCGAACCGGCACACCTACTGATATGAATACAGTCGGCGACATGGATGCAGCAATTGTATTCCTCTCATCTGAGGAATCCCGCTACATCACCGGTATATTACTTCCGGTAGACGGCGGATGGACTTGCTGCTAGCTACGTCGAGGCTTTTTCACCTGTGCAGTCGAATTTGCAAACAAGTGATTGGTATAGTTATTTCGAAAACGATGTACTAGTACAGTATTTCTTAAAAATAATAAGTATCTCATCAAAGAATTTAATTTTATATGTACTCTCGGAATCTTTCGAAAACGAGTCATTCTGGCTAGATTCCGAAAATACAGTTATCCTTAAGGAGGACTTACATGATGAATTATAAAGAACTTCAGGAACGATGCAAAAACCGCAATTTTGACCAGATCGTGATCGTCACAGATGATATTTTCAAAGAAATTGCAGAATTTAACCGTGTAGAGCATGTGACTCCGGGTGTGACAGGAATTCGTACGAATGAGACAAATCCCGGATTAAAAGCAGGGGATACAGAGCTTGCTTACACAGAGCGTTACGCAACGATCTTTTATAACAATACGTCCCTGTGCGTGGTACAGCCGGTAGAGGGTGACACCCTTTACAAAAAATATCAGGAGCGCTTCGGCAACGGCATCTGCTGTGCCCGCGAAAGAATCCCTGTAGCTGACTGGGATGACACACTGGCACATTACACCGCAAAGGGTGCAACAATCGCACAAACTTATGATTCCGATACCTGCCATGCAGTATGGCTTGATCTGATGGATGAACTCGGTATTATCTTTGAGGCAATCCGTGATGACAGTGTAAAAGACACACCAAGTCATATTCACCCGGCCCGTATCGCACAAATCAACATTTCTACACCGGACGTAAGAAAAACCATTGCCCGCCTGACAGATCTGTTTGAAATCGGACCATGGGAAGTTGGCGATCAGTGTAACGCTGCTGCTCACGATTATGCTTTCACGGTAAATGGTGAACTCGTACCACAGGATTTCTCCTACCTGCTTGCAATCCTTGTATGTGGAAATATTGAGTGGGAAGTCATCGAACCGGTAAAAGGAGAACTTGTTTACAGCGAATTTATCGAAGATCATGGCATTGGCTTCCATCATATTCTGCAGGAGTACCATGTTGCTGAGTGGCAGGATATCCTTGCAGACTACGCTTCCAATGGCATTGCCATGAACTGTAAAGGAAGTATCGGACCGGTTGACTGGTGCTATATGGATACCGTAAAAGAGCTTGGTTACTTCAAAGAGATGCGTACCGACGCTGTGATGGATCAGCTTCCGGATGGCTACTTCCAGTTCTGGTATCCGGAACCGTAAATTTTTAAAACACATACCCTGCAACGATTCGGAGAACTGCTACTTTTCAAGAATGCTCCGAATCGTATATGCAAAAAATAAATCAGAAAATGGTAAACGCAATACAGAAAGGAGACTCATTATGAGCCAGTTAGCAGAAAAAGTAATGAACCGCTTCCGACTGGACGGTAAAACCGCAGTCGTAACAGGAGGCGCAGGAAATATTGGAAGTCACGGTGCTGCTGCTTTTGCAGAGGCAGGTGCAGATATCGCAATCGTTGATCTGCCGGTCTGCATCGACAGAGCAAAAGCTGTTGCTGAAGATTTAAGCAAAAAATATGGGGTAAAGGCACTTGCATATGGCTGCAACCTCACCGATGAGAAAGCCGTTGCCGAAATGTTTGAAAATATTCACAATGATTTCGGTCATGTTGATATCGTACATAACAATGCCGGTGTCGGCGGCGCCCTTGTTCCGGATATTGAAGAATGGGACAGCGAACATGATATGCCGCATATTGAACATTTCCGTCAGGTTATGGATATTAACTTTATGAGTATCTACATCGTTGCTGTTACTGCAGCACGTATGATGAAAAAAGAAGGTCATGGTGGAAGTATCATCAACACCGGCTCCATGGCAGCTCATGTTGTAAATATGGGAACAATCTTTGAAACAATGGACGATGCTTCTTACGGAAGTGCCAAAGCTGCTGTATTATACTTTACACGCCACTTTGCTTCCCAGGTTGCCGAGTTTGGCATCCGCGTAAATTCTATTTCTCCCGGATACTGCTACAGCCCGGGATTACATGACGGACTGCCAAAAGAAACATTGGATCTGTACAATAATTCTCAGCCGGTAAGACGTATGATGGACGTAGAAGAACTTCAGTGTGCACTGCTCTATCTTGCAAGTGACGCATCCAGCTACTGCTACGGTACCGAGATGCTGCTGGACGGCGGACATACCATCTGGTAATTCTTGTTTAGGGTGGCTTAAAAATTTACTACGTTAGGTTTTAATAGGAACTCCTGTAATTTGTCTCAGTCGCTACCAATCGCTCCTTGAGAAAAATTACAGGAGTTCTTAATTTACTCATTGAATTTAGTAAATTTTTGCGCCACCCTGCACTTCGTGCCACGCATGCATATAAATCACTGGAATAATACGCTCTGTGTTGCATGCGCTAATTTATATGATGTAAAAATCTTGGATTTTGAGTCAGAGAGAAAGTTACTCCATTGTAATGCAACACAAAGTGAAGTCGTGTGCATTGGCTGACTTTAATGCCGTAAATAAAGAAAACAAAGAATCCTGTCAGGGAAAGCGATTCAGTGAGCGACTGAGTTTCACAAGGTTTTGCGCGAACGGGAACCGACCAGCTTTTATAGGAGGTGGGAGTGAGCGCGATGAAACCGCTGTGAAATGAAGGTAGCGAATGTCTAGCTTCCTGACAGGATTCTTCGTTTTCTTATTATAGTCAAACGGATATTCGCAATCCGCTTTGCTACTTGCTCATAACCGAATAACTGCTCCGCAGTTTATCAGAAGGAGC